>NZ_JBBNJW010000002.1:0-305583 GCF_040093305.1 Collinsella sp. CLA-AA-H302 | reverse complement strand
AAATGGTTCGATGTCTGCCCGGATGCGACACTGAATGTGTCCATCCTCGCAGTATCCGGTTCTCAAGGTGCACGCCTTCGCGGGTTCCCGGTCCGACCGGGCCGCGCGGCAAGGAGATATATTGCCAGACCGCGAAGCGATGTGGGACGTCAATTCCACTCTTCACAAGTCCTACACAACATATCGCTTCCTATATAAGTAATAGAAAGGCTGGTGCAGAAATACTGCACGTATCAGATGATGACCCTTCGGTTAAGAGACATATAAAAAATCGGTCACCTGTAAGTGTCTATCTACCCGCGCTTTTGCTATATAAACCAGCGCTTTAGATAAAAAGAGGGAGCGCCGCGCACAGCGCGACACTCCCCTAGCGATTCAAGAGAATCAATTAGGCCTCAAGAGCCTTCTTGGCGATGGTAGCCAGCTCGTTGAAGGACTCGATGTCCTCATAAGCCATCTGGGCCAGGACCTTGCGGTCGAGCTCGATGCCGGCAACCTTCAGGCCGTGCATGAACTGAGAGTAAGAGATGTCGTTCAGGCGAGCAGCGGCGTTGATACGGGTGATCCAGAGAGAGCGGATCTCGCGCTTCTTGTTGCGGCGATCACGATACTGATACTGCAGGGAGTGCTGGACCTGCTCTTTAGCATGCTTGTAAGTACGCGAAGCGGCACCGTAGTAACCCTTCGCACGGTGCATAACGGTACGGCGCTTCTTCTTGGCGGCAACAGCGCGCTTAATACGTGCCATGTTCTATCAACTCCTAGACGGTTAAACGAAAAACGGGAACGCGAACTTAGGCGAGACGCGACTTGATGACCTTGCGGTCGGCAGCGGCGATCTCGGTCTCCTGACGGAAGCCACGCTTACGCTTGGTGGACTTCTTGCTCAGGATGTGGCTCTTGAAAGCCTTGGCGCGCATAAGCTTGCCGGTACCAGTCTTGCGGAAACGCTTCTTGGTGCCGCTGTGGGACTTCATCTTAGGCATGAAATACTCCTTAATCGGTTACAGAACACTAGTTACTTGATATCGCTTGCCGCTTTATCCTCATCAAAGGCGCCCTTAATCGGGGCGAGCAGCATAAGCATGTTACGGCCTTCCATCTTAGGCTTGGACTCGACCGTAGCGTAAGGCTTAAGGTCCTCGGCGAGACGCTCGAGAACGTTAAGACCCTGCTCCGGGTGAGCCATCTCACGGCCGCGGAACATGATGGTGATCTTAACGCGTGCGCCCTTCTTGAGGAAACGCAGAACGTGGCCCTTCTTGGTCTCGTAGTCGCCAACGTCGATCTTGGGTCGGAACTTCATTTCCTTGACCTCGACCTTGGACTGGTTCTTACGAGCAGCCTTGGCCTTCATGGCCTGCTGGTACTTGAACTTACCGTAGTCCATGACCTTGCAGACCGGCGGCTCCGCGTTGGGAGCGATCTCGACCAGGTCGAGACCCTGATCGTCAGCGACGCGCTGGGCATCGCGGATGGCGAACAGGCCGAGCTGAGAGCCATCGACGCCAATCAAACGGCACGAAGATGCGGTGATCTCGTCGTTGATGCGGGTGTCATCAGACTTAGCTATTTTCCCTACCTCCATTCATAAAAAAATAACCCGGCGCTTCTTTGCAACCAGGTCGTACACATAGACATCCTCGATTTGAGGAAGTGAATCTAAGTTGTATGACCAGTCAGCTGCTCATTGGCGCCAAAAGGTGGGAACCCTCGGGTTCCTCTTTAAGGCATTGCGGGAACAACGCCTTGGCGATAATAACACGTACAGCGCGTTATCACATTACGTACACGAAAAAAGGGGCCTTGACCCCCTTGAACACTCGCTTGCATGTATGGTGCCCGAGGCGAGACTCGAAGGGCCTTCGCTTCGCGAAGCCCCGGGCTTCGGGCGCGTGGCGCCCTCGCCACGCTCCGCTACAAACAGGCCACAGGCCTGTTTGCTTAACGCTTCGCGCGCTCACGCGAGTTCGGCACGAAAAAGGGGGCCGCTACCCCCTTGAACGCTCACTTACATGTATGGTGCCCGAGGCGAGACTCGAACTCGCACGTTGTTGCCAACGGTGGATTTTGAGTCCACTGCGTCTGCCAATTCCGCCACTCGGGCACTCAATGCGTGAGTTAGTTTATCACAGCTTTCTGTTGATTAGTCCGAAAATGGAACTTCGAGCATTTCGATGAGTTCGACCGTGCGGAGCATCTCGCGCCGACGGCATCCGCGACCGTCGACCGAAGCCTCACCCATCTGGTTATCGTAAGGGTCCTCGCGCATGCCGTCGAAAGAGGGCTCAAACTCTGCCTGGAATCGATTGTTGGCCACCATACGCCACGGGTCGAGATTGCCAAAGTAGTGACGGCGGCGCCACTCCTCCCCCATCCTGCGAGCAGAAGATCCAAATGACACGTCGACGTTGAGCCAACCGGTCTGCGGCGTATAGAACTCTGCCCAGTCGTGCGACCCCACCGAATCGGGCGCAACATACAGGCCGCTCTGCCAACGGGCAGGCACGCCCGCGATACGGCACATGGTGATAAACGTGAGCGCCATAACGCCGCAATCGCCGCGGAGCGAATGCGCGCAGTCATCGGCAATAGACCCCAAAAGCAAGTACGGCGGCTGATAGCGATAGTCGATATACTGCGTCAGGTAATCATAGATAGCACGGGCGCGATCGAGCGGATCCTCGAGCCCGTCAACGACACGGGCCGTCAGCTGCTGCAGATACGGCGTGAATGCAATGTGCGGACGGTCCTCGGAAATATCCTCGGGCAGCGGCGCGTCCATACGCGGGTGAACCGGAAGTGTGCCACCGTAGACATCACAATATGCAGCATCGATGTGATAACGATAGGTCACCGAAAATAAGTGCTCGCTCGAGGAAGACCACGAGGCGGTACGCGCCGAAGCATTCGCGGGAGCAACAGCACCCTCCGGCGTCATGTCGAGAATCTCGACCCGAGACTGCTGACGGCAGGCAGCCGCGACGGGGAGCCAAGCGCAAATGGTCTCCCCTTCCAGAGCCCCGGGGACGGACACGGACGCTTTAAGCGTAATGACGCGAGCCAATCCGTTTTGCGACTCCATCTCTTTGAGCATCTCGTTGCGCAGTGCTATGCCGTCCGTAGAATCGGGCCGCATGCCGGGGACCTCTTTGGGATACACGCGAAGCGAATCGAGGAAGTTGTCGAGAACAAACAGCTCGCCATCGATAAAGCGCCAGTCAATACGCTTACGATTAATCAGGTCATCAAACTGCTCTTCGGTAAACTCTGGCCACTCCTCGCGAATCATCGCAATAGCCTGATCGCGCGACACCGAAAAATGAAGCGGCGTCTCGAGCATGCGATACCGCTCGGCACGAACACAAGCAGCCAGCGAAGGCTCGGGGTTCTGCTCCAAAAGGCGATCGCAGGCAGCAACAGCCTGCGTCAAATACCCCGCGTCCTTAAGACGAAGAATCTCGGGCGGCAGTCCAACATCGAGATGACGAAAGTCATCACAGCAAACATCAACAGAGCAACCAACAGGACCCTCGTCAATAACCTTCCCATCCGAAGGCAGTACATTAATAACAGCCATACCAAAACTCCAAGCCACTAGAACGCTTGAAGCCCATTGTAGCGAGATAAAAAGAAAGCCCCAACAAGGGAGCCATCAACGCCGCTGAACGGTAGTCAAAAAGTGAATTCAGCCTCGTAACCCTGCGGCGTTAAACGAAGGAAGCCCCGTCCCCCGGAACCGTTTCCTTGGCGCGACTTCTGGCAAAGCCAGGAACTTTTTTATACAGCCCAGTAACCCTGCAGCGAGTTAACAAAGGAGGCCCCGTTTCCTCGGAGCTGATTCCATCGCGCGACTTCTGGCAAAGCCAGGTGAGCGCGAGGGAAACAGCGTAGGGGAAACGGGGCCTCCGGCGGGAAAGTTAAACCGCTACTTACGCCTTGTTGACGGAGCCAAACTCCTCCATGAGCTCCTTGGTGCGGGCAACGATGTTGTCGCGACCAGGCTTGAGGAGCTTGCGGGGGTCAAAGCCCTTGCCCTGCTGATCCTTGCCAGCCTCGATGTACTCGCGGACGCCCTTGGCGAAGACGAGCTGCAGGTCGGTGTTGACGTTGATCTTGGAGATGCCCAGGGAGATGGCCTTCTTGATCTGATCCTCGGGGATGCCGGTGCCACCGTGCAGAACGAGGGGCAGGTCACCGGTCTGGGCCTTAATCTCGCCCAGACGCTCGAAGGAAAGACCAGCCCAGTCGGCGGGGTACACGCCGTGGATGTTGCCGATGCCGCAGGCGAGGAAGTCGACGCCCAGGTCAGCGATCTGCTTGCACTCAGCAGGATCAGCGAGCTCGCCGCTGGAGGTCACGCCGTCCTCGGTGCCGCCGATGCCACCGACCTCGGCCTCGATGGACATGCCCTTGGAGTGGGCAAGCTCAACGAGTTCCTTGGTGCGGTCGAGGTTAAGCTGGAAGGTCTCCTCGTGAGAGCCGTCATACATGATGGACGTGAAGCCGGCCTCGATGCACTTGAAGCAGTCCTCGTAAGAACCGTGATCGAGGTGAAGGGCGACGGGAACGGTAACGCCCGTGGCCTCGACGGCAGCCTTGACCATGTCGGCGCAGACCTTGAAACCGCCCATCCACTTAGCGGCACCAGCGGTGCACTGAAGGATCAGCGGAGACTTGGCCTCCTCGGCGGCCTGGAGAATAGCCAGGGTCCACTCGAGGTTGTTGGTGTTGAAGGCACCAAGACCGTACTTGCCGGCCTCGGCCTTCTTGAGCATGTCTGCTGCGTTGACGAGCATAAAAGAAACCTCCTGTAAGGTTGCTCCGATAACGCCTGAGATTTTACCACGGCGCACCCGAGCATAAACGTTCGTTTGTTCACGAATATCGTCCAAACAGACTTTTTTGACCGTTTGCCCTACGAAATCGACCCGTTGGGGAAAAATAGCTTGACGTTTGGACGCTTCTCGTGCTTCAAAAGCCGACTATTAAGCTAAATCTGCATGAAAGGGTTCTGCATGAGCTCGCGTGCCATGGTGGTCGAATCGCCATGACCGGTTAGGCAAACGGTATCGGGCGGGAGAAGCCGGGCGAGCTTGGAGAGCGAGCGCAGAATCGCCGCCTCGTCTCCTCCAGAAAGATCGGTGCGGCCGTGCCCACCCGGAAACAGGGTGTCGCCCACAAAGGCAATGTTCCCCTGCTCGGTGGCAGCAAACAAGACGATCCCGCCCGGCGTATGCCCAGGTGACTCGATCACCTGCAGGCAGATATCGCCCACCTCGATAGCATCGCCCTCGGCGAGCAGGCGCGTCGGCTCCCCGGGGTCGGGCGTCTCAATGCCCCACATAGCTCGCTGCTCCTCGATGTTCGCATGCGGCACAGCTGCGTCCTTGCCGCACAGCTCGTACAGGGTGTCAACGCCAACGGCGGCCCGAACTCCAGCGACACCGCCAACATGATCGGCATGGCCATGAGTGCATACGGCGCCAAGCACGCGTACACCGGGATGCTCGGCTCGAATATGCTCCACCAAGCGCTCGCCTTCCCATGCGGGATCGATAATCACGCACTCATTGTCCGTAATAACAGCATAGCTATTGGTCTGAATGGGACCGTTTACGAGCGTCTCGATCTCGACCGATCCCTTGGGAGTTAAATCCAAGGACACAGCACTCATGCCCCTCTCCTCTCTATAGAACTCGAGGCATCAAACGATGCCTCGAGTGTAGCGAATATCGATAATGTGGCACGTTCGTCGCGACTAAACGCGGCGCTTAAGCTGGGCTCCACCCTCACCGGGCATCAGGCGGCGCGCGTCGTAGACCGAGTCAACGCTGCTGATAGAGGCCAGCAGCGGATCCAGACCACTCGCGTCCGAGATCTCGACCATAAAGCGCAGGGTTGCAATACCCTCGCGGTTGGTCGACGTGGCGGCAGAAAGGATATTGCCACCCGCATCGCCAATGGCAATGGTGACATCCTTGAGCAGGCCCATGCGGTCCAGGCACTCGACCACGATCTCGACCTGGAAGAGGGTGTCAGCAGCGCCGTCCCACTCCACGTCGATCATGCGCTCGGGATGCTCCATAAGACCCTTGACGTTGGGGCAGTTGGCGCGATGCACCGAAACGCCACGACCGCGCGTGATGAAGCCGACGATGTCGTCGCCCGTCACGGGGTTGCAGCAATGGGCCAGACGGACCAGCAGGCCGCTGTTGCTCTCGCCCTTGACGATAATGCCGTTGCTGGCGCTCTTGCCGCGCTTTTGCGGCTTGCGGTTGGAGCCGCGGGCGGGCTGCTTGACGACCTCGGCAATGGCCTCGGTCTTGGTGAGCTGCTCCTCGGGCTTGGGGTCCAAGATTTGCTCGACCTTGTTGCCCACAGCACGTGGGGCGACTTTGCCCGCACCAACGGCTGCGAACAGGTCCTCGAGCTGCTTATAGTTAAACTGCTCCGCCACGGCGTTGAGCGCACGCGTCGAACGCGGCGTAGAGATGCCATATCCGCGCTTGCGCAGGTCCTTAGCCAGTATATCGCGGCCGGCGGCAGCGTCGTCGTCCTTGGTCGCGGCGGCGAAGTAACGGCGGATCTTTGACTTGGCGGAAGGTGTCTTAACGATCTTGAGCCAATCACGCGACGGCTTGGAGCTCTTGTTGGTCAGAATCTCGACACGGTCGCCCGTCTTGATCTCGTGCGTGAGCGGGGCCACCGCACCGTTGATCTTAGCGCCTACGCAGTGGTTGCCGACCTCGGTATGAACGGCATAGGCAAAGTCGAGCGGCGTGGAGCCGGCACGAAGCGCCATGACCTCGCCCTTGGGCGTAAAGACGAAAATCTCCTGATCGAAGAGGTCGACCTTCAGCGAATGCAGGTATTCCTTGGCGTCGGTGATCTCATCAGACGCAGCCCAATCGAGCGAATGTTTGAGCCAGTTAATCTGGTCGTCCAGTCGCTGGGCATCATTGGTCTTAGACGCAGACGATCCGCCCGACTTCTTATATAGCCAGTGGGCGGCAATGCCGTACTCGGCCTGCTCATGCATCTCGTAGGTTCGAATCTGAATCTCGAGCGGACGAGCCGTGGGGCCGATAACCGTCGTGTGGAGCGACTGGTAGTTATTGACCTTGGGCATGGCGATATAGTCTTTAAAGCGACCGGGCATGGGGTGCCATAGTGTGTGCACCGCGCCGAGCGTGGAGTAGCAATCGCGCACCGAATGGGTAATAACGCGCAGCGCCACCAGATCGTAGATCTCAGAGAACTCCTTGCCCTTGCGCTTCATCTTTTGATAGATGGACCAATAGTGCTTGGAACGACCGTTGATCTGGAAGTCCTCCAGGCCAATGCGGTTGAGCTCGTCGGTGAGCGTCTTGATAGTCTCGGCCAGATAGCGCTCGCGAACCTCGCGCGACTCAGCCACCATGCGCGCGATGCGCTGGTAGGCATCGGGCTCCAAGTAGAAGAAGGACAGGTCCTCGAGCTCCCACTTAATAGAGCTCATGCCCAGGCGGTCGGCCAAGGGCGCATACACGTCCATGGTCTCGCGAGCCTTAAACAGGCGACGGTCCTCACGCAGGGCTGCAAGGGTGCGCATGTTGTGCAGACGGTCGGCAAGCTTAACGATGATGACGCGGATGTCCTTGGACATGGCGAGGAACATCTTTCGCAGCGTGAGCGCCTGTTTCTCGTCCATGCTGTCGACTTCGATGTTGGTGAGCTTGGTCACGCCATCGACAAGCTCGGCCACCGTATCACCAAACAGACCGGAAACATCGGCAAGCGAGGTCTCGGTATCCTCGACGGTATCGTGCAGCAGCGCGGCGCACACCACATCGCAGTCCATCTTGAGATCGGCCAAAATGATGGCCACCTCGACGGGATGGTTGATGTACATCTCACCCGAGCGGCGCTTTTGGTTGCAATGCTTCTCGGCAGCAAAGCAATAGGCCTGCTCCACCTTAGAAAAGTCGTCCTCATTCATATATTTGAGGCACAGGCGCTCCAGCTTGTCGTAGCTGTCCGCCATAATCTCGGGCGGCAGCTCATCGGCATGCTTATAGTGCTCCATCTCCGAAAACGGCTGGAGGGTGGAATCATGGGCGGTACGGGCTGCGGCATCCATCGAGGTCCCCTTCCCCTAGGCCCGCGGTACGATCGGGCGGTTAACTTTGGCTAGCATATCAGAAGCGCACGAATCGAGCGCCCAACTCCGGAAAGCCGAGAACTCCATGCGCGAACGCAAGCCCTCCAAATAGCGAATTGACCTGCTCAATTGCACGCGGCCGGGGTTTTCGGCCATCGCGATGCGACGGGTGTCGTCAAACCCCGAAACGCGGCAGAAACCAAGCTCTTCAAAGATCCCCAGGCCACTTTCTACCGAGCGCTCGTCGACCGGCGTGCGAGCATCGATGGCAAGGCACATCTGTGCGATGTCGATATCGCTCGCGCTAAAGGAATCGTCCCCGGTCTTGCCGCGGTTGGAGCGCCACATGGTCTGCAGCGCACGATAGAGCGTGACGAGCTCGTCGCGCTCGGGCGCATAGCAGTCGAGCAGGCGCTCGTTAATGCGGGCGTCGCGCGACGAATAGAGCAGATGGATCACAGCGGGCTGGCCATCGCGACCGGCGCGGCCGCTCATCTGGTTAAACTCAATCGCGCCAAACGGCATGTGGTAGAGCACGACATGGCGGATATCGGGCAGGTTGACGCCCTCGCCAAAGGCAGAGGTCGAGACGATGCAGCTGAGACTTCCGTCTCTAAAGGCTTCCTCAACACGGCGGCGATCGGAACGCGCAAGCCCAGCGTTATAGAACGCGATATGGGTCGCACAGTCGGGAACGCGTTTGCGTAGTGTCTTGGCAAGCGCCACGGACTGATCACGCGAGTTGACGTAGATGACGGTCTTCTCCCCCGTCGCGACGATGGACACCAGGCGGTTTTCGCGGCTCGCAAGATCGCGGTCGTCCTCGAGCTGCAAGTTCTCGCGCACGGTCTCGTCGACCACCGTACGGGTAATCGGCAGCACGCGGGCAAGCTCCGCCACGACCGGAGCCGTCGCGGTGGCCGTCGCCGCCATAACGACCGGATCGCCCAGGGCCTTGAGGATATCGGGCATGTCGAGATAGGCGCTGCGGTCGCCGCCCTTGGCAAGGCCGGCGTGGTGCGCCTCATCGATAACGACAAAGCCGATGCGCCCCGAACGCGCAAAGCGGTCGCGGTGAATGGACAGGAATTCGGGCGTCGTGAGCACGATGCCGGTGCGGCCCGAAGCCAAGCCGGCGAACACGTCATCGCGCGCCGCCTCCACGGTCTCGCCGGTCAGCACGCCGACGCCAATGCCGAGCGCAGCCATCGTCGACGAGAGGTGATAGGCCTGGTCGGCAACGAGCGCGCGCAGCGGATAGACAAAGATGCTCGCACGCCCGCGAAGGATAGCCTCGCGCGCAGCATGTACATGGAAGATAAGAGACTTGCCGCGCCCCGTTCCCATAACGGCCAGAACACTTTGGTGATCGGCCAGGGCATCGAGCGCCTCGACCTGCGCGCGGTGCGGCTGGTTCGAGCCGATAAAGCTATGGATAAGCGAGCGCGTCAGCTCGGTATAGGAAAGCTGGGCGAGCGTCTCGCGCTTACGCGACTCCAGGCGCAGGCCGGAATCCGCCGGCTGCACGCCACGACGAAGCTCGCATGCCGGATCGTCGACGCTGGACAGCGTGGTATCGCGGACCAGAACATCCTTGATCATGAGCTTGGGCTTCACACGCCCCTGCCAATGCTCGGCAACGGCCTCGAACACCAAATCGACAGCGCTGTCGCAATTGATGAGCTTATCGATTTGCGGCACGCGGAACATAATGGCCGGCACACTCGCGGCGCCATCGGTCGCCACAAAGCGCATGTGCTCGCCGGTTTTGCCCACCACGGCGCGATCGCACATCGTCACGCCCTCGGCGGCCAGAAGCGGCACCTTATTGCCCTGGCCAAACGGCTCAAGACGGGAAATCTGCTCGATGGTCTCGATATTTAGCTCGGAGAGGTCAACGGTGGCGGCAACCTCGTCAGTGTCCTCAAAGTCCTCGGCGGGAAGCTCCGATAGCACGGCCGAAAGGCGACGGCGGAACTCATCGAGCTTGGATGCCTCGATGGTCACACCCACCGCACCGGCATGCCCGCCGCGACGAATCAGCAGGTCGGAACAGCGCTCGACGGCGTCAAACAGGTTAACTTTGCCCACCGAGCGACCAGAGCCGCGCGCGATACCGTCCTCGATCGAGAACAGCAGCGCCGGCACGTGATAGCGGTTGGTCAGACGGCTTGCCACGATGCCCTTAACGCCCTCGTGCCAGCCCTCGCCACCCACGACGATTGCGCGTCCGCCGTCATAGGTCTTCTCGACCTTCGCCATGGCATCGCGCGTAAGCTCGGCCTCGATCTCGCGGCGTTGGCGATTGATTTCCTCGAGCTCGGCTGCCAGTGCACTTGCTTCGATAGGATCACGGGCAAGCAGCAGGTCGAGCGCCAGCTTGGGATCGGCCATGCGACCGGCGGCGTTTAAGCGGGGAATGAGCGAGAATGACAGGCCATCCGCCGTAATGCTCGAAAGGTCCGCCTTGGCGAGCGCAGCAAGCGCGATATAGCCGGGACGAGCGGTTACGCGCATCTGCTGGATGCCCTCGGCAACCAGCGCGCGGTTCTCGGGCGTGAGCGGCATCATGTCGGACACGGTGCCCAGCGCCGCGACCTCGATTAGCGAACGCCAATACGACGGCTTGCCCAGGCGCTCACCCAGGACTTGCACCAGCTTGAGCGCCACACCAGCACCGGCAAGTTCACGCGAGGGCCCCTCGTCCTCGAGCTTGGGGTCGGTCAGGGGCACGCCCCGCGGCACCTGGTCGGACGGCTCATGGTGGTCCGTAACCACCAGATCGATTCCCAGGCTCTCCAGATAGGAAACCTCTTCCTTGGCGGCAATGCCGTTATCGACGGTCACGATCAGGTTGGGTTGGGCGAGCTCGTTGACGCGGTCGAGCGCCGCACGCGACAGGCCGTAGCCCTCGTCAAAGCGATGCGGAATAAACGGCGTGACGTTGGCGCCAAACGAACGTAGCGCCTCGGTCAACAGACAAGTCGACGTAATGCCGTCAACGTCAAAATCGCCAAAGACCGCGATGTGCTCGTGGTTGCGAATAGCACGCTCGACGCGGTCGGCAACGACCGACATGCCCGGGATAATGAGTGGGTCAGCCCAGTCGCGATCGAGCGAAGGCGTCAAAAACAGCTGGCCTTCTTCGATGGATGTAATGCCGTGCGCAACCATAATGCGCGCCACCAGCCCGGGTATTCCCAGGCCAGCCGAAAGCTCCTTTTCGAGTTCGGGGTTTTGCTGAGCGACCGCCCAGCGATGCGTCGTCTTAAGCGATGACATAGGCGCCCACCCCCGATAGGGGCAGGTCGCCGCGATACCTCTCACGGTTCATAGCGATGAGTCCTCTGTGTATGCCCGCTTCGGCAGGCAGATCTGTTGAACGGATTTATTATACCGTGCAGCGCGGACGCAAATCGCCGCAGCACGCCGCGGTTTCGGTAAACGATGCCGGTAATAGCCTCGAAATATTCGAGCGTTTCTGACGCACGGACGCATGCGAGCGTCTAGCATATCCATTCAAAACGGGTTCACGGGCAAAGGGAGTCACAAGCGCATATGAAGCAATGGGTTGGACTGGGCAAGTTTCTCGCGGGGCACATGCAGGTCATCGTTCCGATTTGCGTGGCGTTCGGCGTGCTCTTTCCCCAACAGATTGGCGTACTCAAGCCCATCGTTCCCGCCCTGTTTGCCTTTATGACGTTTCAGGGTGCGCTCAGCAACACCTTTCACCAGGTGGCCGAGGTGTTCCGCCGTCCGCTGCACCTGGTCTTGGCGTTGTTCGTCTCGGCGGTGCTTATCCCTATCGCAGCTTATGCCATGGGATCGTTATTCTTTGGCTCCAACCCCAACCTTGTCTGCGGCATCGTGCTCGAGTACAGCGTACCCGTGGCAGTCACTGCTTTTATGTGGATCAGCATGTTCGGCGGCAACGGCCCGCTCGCGCTCACCATCATCCTGACGTCCTCGGTTATCTCGCCTGTGACGATTCCGCTCACGCTGAAGCTCTTGCTGGGTGCCACCGTCTCGATCGATATGCCGAGCATGATGCAGGACATGGCCTTTATGATCGCCATCCCCGCCGTGCTCGGCATCGTGATCAACGAGCTCACACGTGGATGGGGACACGAGAAGCTCTCCCCCGCGCTCTCGCCCGCCTGCAAGTTCATGATGATGGGCGTTATCGCGTCCAACTCCACCGCCATGAGCGAGTACGTGCTGCACATGAACGCGGTGCGCCTAGAAGTCGCCCTCTTTATTTTGACCTTCGCCATCAGCGGTTTTGTCGCGGGCATTCTGGTCGCCCGTGCGCTGCATCTGCCATATAGCGAGACGACCACCATGTGCTTTACCTGCGGCATGCGCAATATCTCTTCGGGCGCCGTCATCGCTACACAGTATTTTCCCGGCGAGGTCGTGTTTCCCGTCATGTGCGGAACGCTGTTTCAGCAGATACTCGCCTCGCTTATCGGGCATCTCTTTGAGCGTCTGACCGGCGAGGAGCGCGCCGCCCAGCGCAAGCAGGTCGAGGCCGGCCGCGACGCCATGGCACGCTAGGCTGTCCGCATTACGCGGGTGTTAGTCTTGCTATACGAGCGTTTCCAGATGTGCACGCAGGCGCTCGGCATCGATATCGAGCGTTGTCTCGGCATTGACCTGGGCCAAACGATAGCCAACAAAGTAGGGCGAAACCACCCAACGCGGCAGTGCCTTGGCAATGGTCCGACCGCCCAGGTGATAGAAAAACAAGTTGTACGACTCTGCGCGACCACCGTGGTGCTCGTTCAGGATATAGCGCAGAGCTACCTGAATCGCATCGGCGAAGAGATCCGCCTCGGTTTGGTCTCTCGCGTCATCGCTGGCGGCGATTCCCTGCGGGGCTGAAACGTTGATCTCAAAGAACCCCATAATCGGTTCAGTTGAGATGTTGACCGCGATTCTCCCCTGTTGCCAGACATTGATGCCTTCGAAATTGGCGGAAGCCAGCGAAGTATAGCCGTCTTCCCGCTCCAAACCCACAATCTGCATGTGCGGATGAACGAGACTGCCGCCCGAGAGCGGACCCTTGTTCTTGTACATGAGCACGCTGCGGTACTGCTGTGAATCGATCATCTGCTGCCAGCAACCCAGGGCAAACCTCATCACATGGTGGAGTTCATCCGGCTCATAGGTCACCAGGTCGGCATCGTGGTCGGCCGACTCGATCAGCACGGTTTGACGGGTAGCACGCAGGGTCTTGAACTTATTCTCGAGCCAGATACAGTCACCGTCGCGCCGGATGATATTAGCGAGTTCCTCGGTATTGCAAAAGGGACACGCGGTGCCGGGACGACGGTTGTCGTCGGGCTTACCGTTCGCCTGCTGAACGTCAAACACCAGCGCCACGGGTTATACCTCCAGCGGCACGATCTTGGTGCCATGGAGCTCGGAGGCGCCCAGTGCCGAAGCCACGGTATCGCGGTTGGCCGTGGAAATACCGCCGCCGGGAAGGATGGTCAGGCGGTCGCCCGCATACTCGACAAGACGCGATAGGTGCTCCAGGTTGTCCTCGATCGGCGTTCCGGCAGCGCCACCATGCGTCAGGATGCGCGTGATGCCGCAGTCGGCGAGCGTGTCGACAGCATCGATCTGAGCTTCGGGCGAGAGCTGGTCAAACGCCATGTGGAAGGTGATATCGATGGGCTCACGCTTGCATTCCTCAGTCGCGCAGCCCGCAGCCATCACGAGGGCGCCCAACGTAAGCTCGTCGAGCACCCATCCGCCGGCACAGGGCTTGCAGCAGCCAAAGACCAGACCGTCAACGCCCGCACTCACGGCAAGACCCAGGTCCATCTCCATCATGCGCAGCTCGTCCTGGTTGTAATGAAAGTCACCGCCACGCGGACGAATCATGCACATCACCCGTGCATCATGCTCGTGGGCATAGTTGACCGTAGCGCTGATAACGCCAGCCGAGGGCGTGGTACCACCGACGGCAAGGTTATCGCACAACTCGATGCGCTTAGCACCGGCATCGATAGCCGCCGGCACCCGCTCAAAGTTCTCGGCACAAAACTCGTACAGCATAGATAGACCCCCAGATGACAAACGTTTTCCGATGGGCATTGTCGCACGCCCCCATGAAGTTGCGGTGGAATAGAGACTGTTTTGGCCTCTGAGGCTCCCATTTAGTCCCTATTCCACAGCAACATAAGAGGGGCAGAACCAAAGCAACGCCGCAGGCAGAGGACGGACAGCGAGCGGGCGCCAGAGCGAACAAATTGGCATGAAAAGAGGACGGCATAGACCTTCTGGTCATGCGGTCCTCTTTGAATGACAAGTTGTCGCTCTGGTGCCCGCGCAGCGTCGACTGCTCCGCCGTTCGGTAGAACGGCGGAGCCTCCTAGCCGCCCAGATAGGCCTTACGCACGTTGTCGTCGTGCAGGAGCTCTTGGCCCGTGCCGGTCATGGTGATCTTGCCGGTCTCGAGCACGTAGCCGCGCGTGGCGATCGAGAGCGCCATCTGCGCGTTCTGCTCGACCAGAAGCACCGTGGTGCCGGCCTTGTGCAGGTCCTCGACAATCTGGAAAATCTGCTCAATCAGAATCGGCGCCAGGCCCATGGAAGGCTCGTCGAGCATGAGCAGCTTGGGGTTGCTCATAAGGGCACGGCCCATGACGAGCATCTGCTGCTCGCCGCCCGAAAGGGTGCCGGCGACCTGGCGGCGGCGCTCCTTCAGGCGCGGGAACTGCTCGTAGACGCGCTCAAGGCCCGGAGCAACCGTGGACTTGGGCTGTGTATAGGCGCCCATCTCCAGGTTCTCCTCGACCGTCATCTGCAAAAAGGCGC
The DNA here is from genome assembly GCF_040093305.1 of Collinsella sp. CLA-AA-H302. Taxonomy (NCBI): domain Bacteria; kingdom Bacillati; phylum Actinomycetota; class Coriobacteriia; order Coriobacteriales; family Coriobacteriaceae; genus Collinsella; species Collinsella sp. CLA-AA-H302. The sequence goes on along the minus strand of NZ_JBBNJW010000002.1, from coordinate 290,612 downwards.
GACGGCCCTCGGGAACCTGGGCCAGGCCCTTGCCCACCAACTTGTCGGCAGGCGTATGGGTAATGTCCTCGCCCATAAACTTGATGGAGCCGGTCTTGGAACGCAGCAGGCCCGAGACGGTTTTAAGCGTTGTAGACTTGCCGGCACCGTTCGCGCCGATCAAGGCCACGATCTCGCCCTCGTTGACGTTAAAGGAGATGTCCTTGATGGCGTGGATAGCGCCGTACCAGACGTTGATGTTGTAGACGGAAAGCATCGGCTCTGCCATTTAGTTCTCCCCCTTATCCTGCTTACCCAGATACGCCTCGATAACGGCGTCGTTGTTCTGGATTTCCTCTGCCGTGCCCTTGGCGATGACCTTACCAAAGTTGAGCACGCAGATGCCCTCGCAGATGTTCATAACGAGCGACATATCATGCTCGATAAGCATGATGGCGATGCCGAAGGTGTCGCGGATCTTAACGATGTTCGCCATGAGCTCCGCGGTCTCGGACGGGTTCATGCCGGCGGCAGGCTCGTCGAGCAACAGCAGCTTGGGGTTGGTGGCAAGCGCGCGGACGATCTCCAGACGACGCTGAGCGCCGTAAGGCAGCGAGCCGGCCTGTTCATTTGCCAGGTGCTCCATGTCAAAAATGGACAGCAGCTCCATGGCACGCTCGTGGGCGGCCTTCTCGTGCTTCCAATACGTCGGCAGGCGCAGCACGCCCTCAAAGCCGGAGTAGCGCTCCTGATTGTGCAGACCGACCTTGACGTTATCCTCCACCGTCATGGTGTTGAACAGGCGAATGTTCTGGAATGTACGGGCAATACCCATGCGGTTGACCTGATAGACCGACTTGCCCGAGGTGTCCTCGCCGTCAAGCAGGATGGTGCCGTGCGTGGGCTGGTATACCTTGGTGAGCAGGTTGAAGACCGTGGTCTTACCGGCACCGTTGGGACCGATCAGACCGGCGATCTCGGTCTTGCCGATAGTCAGGCTAAAGTCGTCGACCGCCTTGAGGCCGCCGAACTCAATGCCCAGGTGGATGCACTCGAGTGCCGGGCGCTGGCCCAGGTCACGATCGGGGACAATGGCGCCAGAAGGATACGGGACCATCTTGCCCTTGTTGAACTCAAATTTACTGGGCATCGGCTGCCACCTCCTTCTTGGAAGTAAAGCGATCCTTAATGCGTGCGAAGAACGCCTTGAGCTGCGGGTTGTTGGTAAAGATCATGACCAGGATCAGCACGATGGCGTAGATGAGCATGCGGTAGTCCGAGAACTGACGGAGCAGCTCGGGGAGCACCGTGAGCAGCGCCGCGGCGATGACGGAGCCGCGCATGTTGCCCAGACCGCCCAGAACCACGAACACCAGAATCAAAATCGACGTGTTGAAGTCGAATTTAGTGGCGGAAAGCTGCGAGAAGTTACCGCCGAACAGGGCTCCGGCAGCACCGGCGAGGGCAGCGGAAACCACGAAGGCGATCATGCGGTACTGGGTGACGGAGATGCCCACGGACTCGGCAGCGATCTTGTTATCGCGCACGGCCATAATGGCACGGCCGGTACGGCTGCGAACCAGGTTGAGCACGATCACGAGCGCGACCATAACCAGAATGGCACCAGCAAGGAAGGTCGAGTACGTCGACACGCCCGAGGCGCCCTGGGCGCCCTTGATGATGGCGGTGCCGTCCTCGAGCAGGTGCAGGTCGTCGATCGTGGAGTTACCCGTGATGTTAAAGATCACATGCAGGCCGCGGGAGTCGACGCCCACAATGAGGCAGGTGACGATCTCTTTGATGATCTCGCCAAAAGCCAGGGTCACGATGGCCAGATAGTCGCCGCTCAGGCGCAGGACCGGGATGCCGATCAAGAAGCCCAAGATGGCAGCGGCGATGGCGCCGACCACGATACTGATGATAAGGCGCACCGGATCGGAGGGAACGGCGCTCTCCAGCGCGACCGCGGTAACGATTCCCGTATAGGCACCGACACTCATAAAGCCCGCGTGGCCCAGCGACAAGTCGCCCGCGATGCCGACGACGAGGTTAAGGGAGATGGCCATGACGATATAGGCCGTGATGGGAACCAGCTGACCGGCGATCATGCGCGGAATCATGTGGTTGGACTGCATAAAGAACACGATGGCGAACGCCACAAGGCACATGGCGTACGTAACAAAGTCGTGACGCGTCTGCTTGTCTTTAAGAAACTTCATAACGCTCACCTACACCTTCTCGGGGACGTACTTGCCCAAGAGGCCGGCAGGCTTGACGAGCAGGACGATGATCAGAACACCAAAGACGATGGAGTTGGCAAGGCTCGTGGAAATGTAGGCCTGCGCCATCGCCTCGATGATGCCGATGAGAATGCCACCGACAAAGGCGCCGGGGATGGAGCCGATACCGCCGAAGACGGCGGCGTCGAAGGCCTTGATGCCAGGCATGGCACCCGTCGTGGGCTGCAGCACCGGCGAGTAGGAGCACAGCAGCACACCGGCGATGGCGGCAAGGGCAGAGCCGATGGCAAACGTCATCGAGATGGTGCGGTTGACGTTGATGCCCATGAGCTGAGCGGCGGCCTTGTCCTCGGACACGGCGCGCATGGCTTTGCCCATCTTGGTCTTACCTGTAAAGAACATCAGGCCGGCCATGATTACCAGGCAGGCGACGATGGTGACGAGCGATACGGCGCTCACGTTGAACTTGGCCAAGAACTCCGGCACCGGGAAGGTGACGAGCGAAGTGAAGTTCTTGGGCGTGGCGCCCCACAGGAGCTGCGCGGCATTCTGCAGGAAGTAGGACACGCCGATGGCCGTGATCAAAACGGCCAGCGGGCCTGCTTGGCGCAGCGGCTTATAGGCCAGGCCCTCAATGAGGACACCGAGAACCGTGCAGGCCACGCAAGAGAGAATTACAGATGCCCAGCCCGGGAGGCCGAGATACGACGTGGCGCAGAACGAGACATAGGCACCGACCATGATGACGTCGCCGTGAGCGAAGTTCAGCATCTTGGCGATACCGTAGACCATGGTGTAGCCCAACGCGATGATGGCGTAGACGCTGCCCATGGACAGGCCGTTGACCAGGTATTGGATAAAGACCGTCATGTTCCACATCCCCCTTTCGAATAGGTTTCCAGTTGATGTATGAAACAGGGACGTTACACTGTCCCTAGATACCAAGCAAGCAGGGAAGGCCAAAACCTCCCCTGCTTGGGATCAAAACCGCTCTATGTAAGGCGGTCTATTAGGCCTGTACGTACTTGCCGTCGGTGATGACGTACGCCGTGGGGTCCTTCTGGACCTGACCCTTATCGTTCCAGGTGAGCTTGCCGGTCAGACCGTCAACGGTAATCTTGAGCATAGCCTTAGGCAGCTTCTCGGCGACCTCGGTCGGGTCGGCGTCGACACCAAGACCGGCCTCCTCGAGGGCCTCGGCCACCGCGTGCACGCCGTCGTAAGCGTCGGCGGCAAACTGGTCCGGAGTCTCGCCATACTTATCCTTGTAAGCGTTGACGAAGTCGGCGTTCTTCTCGTCGTCGGCGGAGAACGGGGTCATGAGCAGCAGACCCTCGGCAAGAGAGGTGTCGAAGCCCTCAACGCCCAGGATGCCGTCCATGCCGTCGCAACCCATCATCTTGACGTCGTAGCCCATGTCCTTGGCGTTCTTGAGCAGGACGGACGCTGGCGTGTAGTAGATCGGCGCAAAGATCATGGTGGCGCCGGCCTGCTTGGCCTTGGTCAGCTGGTTGGTAAAGCTCGTGGCGGAGTCGTCCTTAAAGGTCTCCTCGTCAACAATCTCGAGCTTGGATTTAGCGGCCTGAACCTTAAAGGAATCTGCGATGCCCGAAGAATAGGCGTCGCCGGAGTTATAGAACAGTACGAACTTCTCGTCCGCATACTTATGCGCCAGGAACTTGGCAGCGTTGACGCCCTGGTTGGGATCGGTAAAGCAAACCTGGAAGACGCAATCCTTGCCCTTGGTGACGTCCTCGGAGGACGCGGACGGAGTGATCATGAACGTCTCGGGGTCGTTACCGCACTCGGCGGCAACGGCCACCGACGCGCCTGTGGTGGTCGGGCCGACGAGGGCCTGCATGCCCCAGTCGAGCAGGGTGTTAAAGGCGTTGACGGCCTTCTCGCCGTCGGCCTGATCGTCCTCAGCCTTGCTGGCAAGCGGCAGCTCCTTGGTCGAGAAATCCTTGCAGCCAAGCTCGACACCCTGGGTAACGGACTTGCCGTAGGACGCGTTGGCGCCGGTCAGCGGGCCGATGGTGCCGATCTTAAACGAAGCGTCGCCCGAAGCGGAACCGCTGTCGCCGCCGTTGGAGGAGCAGCCAGCTAGAATGGACATCGCCCCCAGACCTGCTGCGCTCGCGATAACGCTCCTGCGATTCATAACAGGGTTCAATGACTTACCGGTGAGGCTCGACATGCGGCTCTCCTCTCAAATCTCGTCGGGTTTCGGTTACCCAACAGGCCATCCTTCGCCGTGTTCGGCGTTCGCAAAATAGTAGACGCTTTAGTTGAGAAAAGTGGCGATTATTTCAACTATTCTTTTGTTTTGTCCGTTTATCCATAATTATGCGTATTTCTATTGGTTTATGCAGTTTAGCCACTTTATTGTGTGAAAGTAATGTTTCCATTCTGTTACAAGCTTCCCTGTCCTGATTAAAACGGCCTCACCGGTAGCGCTTTATACGCACTTAGGCGGCGATGTACTTGCCGTCCTGGATCACATAGGCTGTAGCGGGCTTCTCGACTTGGCCCTCGTCGTTCCACGTGAGCTCGCCCGTCAGGCCCTCGATCTTGATCTTGCGCATGGCCTTGGCAAGATCGCCGGCAATGTCGGCGCCGTCGGCCGTAATATCGATGTCTGCCTTATCGATAGCCTCGACAATCGCATGGACGCAGTCATAGGCATCGGCGGCAAACTGGTTGGGCGTCTCGTCGTAGGCGTCCTTATATGCCTTGACGAAGTCGGCGTTCTTCTCATCGTCGGCAGAGAACGGGGTCATGAGCAGTACGCCCTCGGCAAGGGAGGTGTCGAAGCCCTCAACGGAGAGCAGGCCGTCCATGCCGTCGGTACCCATGAGGGTCATGTCGTATCCCATGTCCTTGGCGTTCTTGAGCAAAACGGACGCCGGCGTGTAGTAGATCGGCGCAAAGATGAGCGTGGCGCCGGCCTCCTTGGCCTTGGTGAGCTGGTTGGTAAAGCTCGTGGAGGAGTCGTCCTTAAAGGTCTCGGTATCGACGATATCATGTTTGGACTCCTTGGCCTGCTCGGCAAAGGCATCGGCAACACCCGAGCTGTACGTATCGCCGGAGTTGTAGAACAGGGCGATCTTGGCGTCTGCATACTTCTCGGCCAAAAACTTGGCAGCACTCGCGCCCATGGTGGGGTCGGTAAAGCAAACCTGGAAAACCGTGGTCTTGTCCTTGGTGACGTCGAGGGACGAAGCAGAGGGCGTGACCATGAGCATATCGTCGGCGATCTCGCCCGAGACAGCGACGGCGGCACCAGTCGTGACGGGGCCGACGAGCGCCTGCATGCCCCAGTCGCACAGGGTATTGAAGGCGTTGATAGCCTTCTCGCCGTCGGCGACGTCATCCTCGGACTTAAGCAAGAGTTTGAGGTCCTTGGTCGAGAAATCCTTGGCGGCAAGCTTGGCACCCTTCTCGGCCGAAACGCCATAGGTTGCCGCGGCGCCGGTCAGAGGGCCGATGACACCGATCTTGAAGGTCTTGCCGTCATCGGCGGTGCCGCCGTCCGAGCCACCCGACGAGCAACCAGCGAGTGCGGCGGTGCTGCCGAGCGCCGCAGCGCCGGCGAGAAAGTTCCTACGGCTGAGCGTGCTGTTGATGTTGAACATGGTGTCCCCCTTTTTCGCTGGCCGCGGTGCGGCCGTCTTGCGGTACAGGGCAAACCTTATGGCGCAAACGTTGACAGTTTGTTACGGAAGTCCGTTTGTAGCGAGCGTGTTTCCAATGTTTCCGCAGCGTTTCGGGGGTGCCGTTTTGTGCGGCTCCTGTTGCCTGGCGAGCACGCGCCCCCGGTTCACGCTAGAATGCACTCAACCTTTAAGCGGTTTATCCATCCATAAGATGCACGAAGGAGTTATCTATGAGCGAACCCCTGCGCACCGTGAACGTCGGTCTGATCGGTCTGGGAACCGTCGGCGGCGGCGTGGCCCGTCTGATCAAGAGCCACCACGATGAGTACCTGGCAGCCTACGGTATCGACCTTAAGCTGACCCGCGCCTGCGCGCTTGCTTGGGAGCAGGCCGAGGCGGCAGGCATTGAGCGCGAGGCCTTTACGAGCGACTGGCACGATGTCGTCACCGACCCCGCCGTCGACATCGTCGTCGAGCTGATTGGTGGCGAGCATCCCGCAACCGAGATCTTCACCACTGCCTTCGAGAACGGCAAGCATGTCGTCTCCGCCAACAAGGCCCTGCTGGGCCGCCATGTCGAGACGCTTGCCGAGAAGGCGCGTGCGTGCGGCGTGCAGATTAAGTGCGAGGCCAGCTGCGGTGGCGGCATCCCCATTGTCAGCACACTCGAGCACGACCTGGTGGGTAACAAGATCCTGACCATCGCCGGCATCCTCAACGGCACCACCAACTACATCCTGTCGCGCATGGACGCCGAGGGCGCCGATTACGCTGACGTGCTCGCCGACGCACAGGCTAAGGGCTATGCCGAGGCCGACCCGTCCGCCGACGTCGACGGCTTCGATGCCGCCAGCAAGACGGCCATCCTCGCCTCCATCGGCTTTGGCACCCGCGTTACCACCGATGATGTGTACCAGCAGGGTATCCGCACCATCGGCGCCGAGGACATCGCCCAGGCCCGCGAGCTCGGCTACACCATCAAACTGCTCGGCATCGCCCGCAACACCGACGCTGGCGTCGACGTTCGCGTGCATCCCACGCTGATCCCCGCAGACCATATGCTCGCCAAGGTCAACGGCGCCATGAACGCCGTCTACGTGGTAGGCGACGCCGTGGGCGAGACCATGTTCTACGGCGCGGGCGCAGGCTCCTTCCCCACCGCGAGCGCCGTCGTGGGCGATATCCTGTCGCTCTCCGAGCAGATCAGCCGCGGCGTGGCTCCGCTGCCCGAGATTGAGCCCTATGGCCACAACCTCACCTTTAAGCCCATGGACGAGCTCCAGACCAAGTACTATGTGCGCCTGAAAGTCGCCGACCGCGTGGGCGCCCTGTCCGAGACGGTCGACATCTTTGCCAAGCACAACATCTCGATCTCGCTCATCAACCAGGTCGAGGACGGCAAATCGGGCGTCAGCGATGCCTGCTCGGTCATCTTCCTGACGCACCGCGCGCTCGAGAAGGACGTCCAGGCTGCCGCCGCCGAGCTTGCCAGCGTCGGCTGCGTGGCCGAGGTCGCCAACGTCCTGCGCATCGAGGACGTTGAGGCTTGGACCGAAGGCGTCATGGCGAACTAGCCCAACGCTCGCCTAGCAATACGCGCCTTGAGGGCTCCCGTCCGATGTGGGACGGGAGCCCTTTTGTCACCTGCCCTAAGCACAACGGCAAAGCATATTTGCGCGAGCCGCTCATCGGTAACGCGGGCTACCGTTCACCGATATGCAAACGCGGCCGATTCCGACTACCGCTACGCTGTGCTGCGAATGTCCGCCCGCGATGAGAGGAAGCACCATGTTGCTCGAGGGCAAGAAAGCAATCATCACCGGAGGCACACGCGGTATCGGCTATGCCATCGCCTGCCGTTTTATCGAGGAAGGCGCTGCCGTCACCGTCTTTGGCTCGCGCCAGGAGACTGCCGACACGGCCGTTGAGAAGCTGACAGCCGCCTATCCCGACGCCAAGGTCTGGGGTCGCTCCTGCGATCTCACCTCGCTCGAGGCCGTGACTGAGGCCTTTACACAGACTGCAGCCGACATGGGCGGCTTGGACACGGTCGTCAACAATGCCGGTATCTCCCAGCGTTCACCCCTCTTGGACTACACGGCCGAGGAGTTCGCCAAAGTTATGGACCTCAACGTCGTCGCCGTCTTTAATGGCCACCAGGCTGCCGCCAAGATCATGACCGAGGCCGGCCACGGCGGCACCATCACTACCACAAGCTCGATGGTCGCCAAGTACGGCCAGCCCTCCGGCGTCGGTTACCCCACGTCCAAGTTTGCCGTCAACGGTATGGTCCAGTCGCTCTCGCGCGAGCTCGCTCCCATGGGCATCCGCGTCAACGCCGTCGCCCCCGGCGTGACTAAGACCGACATGGTCGCCAACCTGCCCGAAGAGGTCATCAAGCCCATCATCGCCACCATTCCGCTGGGTCGCATGGGCGAGCCCGAGGATGTCGCCAACGCCTTTGTTTTCCTGGCGAGCGACATGTCCTCCTATGTCACGGGCGCCGTGCTCCCCGTCGACGGAGCCGCCCGCTCCTAAGGAGCCACAAGCTTTGGCTTCAAGCTTCAACATAGCTCAACCAAAAAGGCGCGCCGTCTGAATCAACTGCAGACAGCGCGCCTTCTCCTGTTATGAAAGGGAAACTATGTCCCAGTATTTCGGATCAGAACGGGGCACGGTTTCCCCCAGGACCTCCTTGCGGAAACTGCATCCCACTCTGAGCGCCCATTCCGGGACACAGCTTCCCAACGGCCCCCGTTTCGGAAACCACATCCCGTTCCGAGCCTTCAAAGCGGGACGCGGCTTCCCCGAGAAAGTATCGACTACTTACCGTCGTCGTCTTCGGCTTCTTCGCGCGCATAGAGCTCCAGCATGCGGCGGCGGTATTCGCGCACAGCGAGCTTGGCGCGCTCCAGGCGGCGGCGCTCACGCGGAGTCAGCTCGGACGGGTCGACCTCGTCTCCATAGGTCTTATCGGCAAGCAGGTGCGCCGCGTCCACGATGCGGGCATCGATGTGGCCGCTCGCTGCCTCGGCGGAAAGACGCTCGGCAATCGTATCGAGCGTAGGCAGGCCCTCGAATACGCGACCATGGCCATGCGAGGTCAGCAGCTCGTGCTCGCGCGCGAGCAAGCTCGCTAGGTCGTGGTGGGCGCGCAAGATGTCGAGCGCATCGGATGGATGCTCGGCAACCTCTGCCACGGCGGCGACCGGTGCGGCATCCACCACGCGGTAGAAGAGCTGCGCGAGCAATGGCATCAAGAACACCGTGATGGCACCGGCGGCAACCATGACCGACGCAATATCTTGCGACAGCGCGCCCGCGTTGACGGCAACGCTCGTAACGGCAACGATGATCGGCAGCGCCGTGGTGCAGTACAGGGCCACGGTAATGCGACCATACGCCGACACATCGCGCGTCGCAGGACAAATGCTCATGGAAATAAGAATGGGCACGGCACGAATAATCAACAACGCCACGATAAAGCCCGCGAGCAAGCCCGGGCGCGACGCCACGGCCGTCAGGTCGATCTTTGCGCCCGACACGGTAAAGAACACCGGAATCAAAAAACCGTAGGCCAGACCGTCGAGCTTGGTCTCGAGCGTATGGTTGCCCTCGGGGATGATATAGCGCAGGACAAAGCCAGCGGCAAAAGAACCCAACACGATGTCGAGATCAAAGACAGCCGAGAATGCCACGAGCGTGACCAGGATGAGCACCGTCAGGCGCACGAAGGTCTGCGACGTGGTATCGGCGCGCTCCTCAACAAATGCAAAGAAGCGGCTGCCGACGCGCTTGGAGCGGCTCGGGACCACGGCCAGCAACACGCAAACCACCGCAAACAAGCCAAGGATAACGAGCGTTTGGATGCCAGTGCGGGCAGACAACAGCACCGACATGGCGAGCACGGGACCGAGCTCGCCCCAAGTGCCATACGCGAGAATCGAGTCGCCCACGCGCGTGCCGGTGAGCGAGCGCTCACGCATGATGGGCACAAGCGTACCGAGCGCCGTCGAAGTGAGGGCAAGCGTCACGGCGATACCGTCGAAATGACTGACTGAGAACCACGGGGTAAAGCGCACGGCAAGCCAGGCGATACCAAACGTGACGACCCACGTCGCCAAGCCGTAGCGCCCCTCGACGCCCGTGATGCTCTTGGGGTCGATCTCAAAGCCGGCAAGCAGGAACAAAAAGGCCAGGCCCAGCTCGGACACCAGCGAGACCTCGGCATCTACATGGATGACGCCGAGCATATGGGGTCCCAGTACCGCGCCGAGCACGAGCAAAAAGACCGTCTCGGGAACGGGTTTTCCGGGAATCGCCGAGGCGATAAAAGGACTCGCAAAGGCCACGAGTGCGATGATGGCGAGCGAAACGAATGCCATGTGATGCCTTTCTCTTGTTTGCGCTTCACTGTAGCACCCTCGCCGTCCTCAACGCGCCGCGAGCTGTCGTATCATAGTGAGGTTTACAAACATGTGGCTCAAGGCGACCGCAGGGCAGACCCCGCAAACCGACCGCTGCCGCATACCGTACCGTACGCCCAACCGATCAGGAAGGCAGGAACCAATGGTCTCTCGTATCTACGTGGAGAAGAAACCCGGGTTCGACGTCGAGGCTCAGCAGCTCAAGGGCGAGCTGACCGAAATTCTCGGCATCAAGGGCATCGAGGCCCTGAGGATTATCAACCGCTACGACGTCGAGGGCATCGACAAGGAGCTTTTCCGGTCCTGCGTGCCGACCGTCTTTAGCGAGCCCCAGGTCGATGTGACCTACGACGAGCTCCCCGCAAGCGATGGCGCCGTCTTTGCCGTCGAATTCCTGCCTGGCCAGTTTGACCAGCGCGCCGACTCCGCCAGCGAGTGCGTGCAGCTCATCAGCCAGGGCGAGCGCCCCGCCGTGCGCTCCGCCAAGGTCTATATGATCTCGGGCGCTCTGGACGAGGCCGCCATCGATGCCATCAAGCACTACGTGGTGAACCCCGTCGAGGCGCGCATCGCCTCGCTCGACCTGCCCGAGACGCTGTACATGGAGACCCCCGAGCCCCAGCCCGTCGAGGTGCTCGACGGTTTCCGCGAGCTCGACGAAGCCGGCCTTGCCGCCTTTATTTCCGAGCGCGGCCTTGCCATGGACGAGGCGGACATCGCCTTCTGCCAGCAGTACTTCCGCGATGAGGATCGCGACCCCACCATCACCGAGATCCGCGTGATCGACACCTACTGGTCCGATCACTGCCGCCACACCACCTTCGGCACCGTCCTGGACGACGTGACGATCGACGACGCCGTGGTGCAGCAGGCCTTCGACCGCTACATGGAGATGCGCCACGAACTCGGTCGCGACACCAAGCCCGTCTGCCTCATGGACATGGGCACCATCGGCGCCAAGTACCTCAAGAAGACCGGCGTCATGACCGATGTCGACGAGTCCGAGGAGATCAACGCCTGCACCGTCAAGGTGAAGGTCGATGTCGACGGCGAGGACCAGGACTGGCTGTTCCTCTTTAAGAACGAGACCCACAACCACCCGACCGAGATCGAGCCCTTCGGCGGTGCCGCCACCTGCGTGGGCGGTGCCATCCGCGACCCGCTTTCGGGCCGCAGCTACGTGTACCAGGCCATGCGTGTCACCGGCGCCGGCGACCCCACCGTCCCCGTGTCCGAGACGCTCGAGGGCAAGCTGCCGCAGCGTAAGCTCGTGACCACTGCTGCCGCCGGCTACTCCAGCTACGGCAACCAGATCGGCCTTGCCACCGGTCAGGTCAACGAACTCTATCACCCCGGCTACGTCGCCAAGCGCATGGAGGTCGGCGCCGTCGTGGGCGCTACCCCGGCAAACCACGTGCGTCGCGAGTGCCCCGCCCCCACCGACAAGATCATCCTGTTGGGCGGCCGCACCGGCCGTGACGGCATCGGCGGTGCCACCGGCTCCTCCAAGACCCAGAACACCGAGTCCATCGAGACATCGGGCGCCGAGGTCCAGAAGGGCAACGCCCCGGTCGAGCGCAAGCTGCAGCGCCTGTTCCGCCGCGGCGATGCCTGCCGTCTGATCAAGCGCTGCAACGACTTTGGCGCCGGCGGTGTCTCGGTCGCCGTAGGCGAGCTTGCCGACGGCCTGTATGTCGACCTTGATACCGTGACCAAGAAGTACGACGGTCTTGACGGCACCGAGCTCGCCATCTCTGAATCCCAGGAACGCATGGCCTGCGCCGTCGCCGACGGTGACGTCGAGGAGTTCATGGGCTACGCCGCCGAGGAGAACCTCGAGGCGACCGTTATCGCCGAGGTTACCGCCGAGCCGCGCATGCGCATGGCCTGGAACGGCGTCGCCATCGTCGACCTGTCCCGCGAGTTCCTCAACTCTAACGGCGCACCCAAGCACCAGGTCGCCCACGTGTGCGCCCGTAGCGTGTGGCAGCCCAGCTGGGCCGGCACCACGCTTGCCGAGCGCATGACCTCGCTCGTCACCGACCTCAACGTCGCTTCTAACAAGGGCCTTTCCGAGCGCTTCGACTCCACCATCGGCGCCGCGACCGTGCTCATGCCCTTTGGCGGCAAGACGCAGCTCACCCCCAGCTCGGCCATGGTCGCCAAGTTCCCCGTGGACGGCGAGACCACCACGGCGAGTGCCATGGCATGGGGCTTCAACCCTTATCTGATGGAGGCCGACCAGTTTGCGGGCGCCTACCTGTCCGTGGTCGAGTCCATCGCCAAGCTCGTGGCTGCCGGCTTTGAGCACAAGCGCGCCTATCTCTCCTTCCAGGAGTACTTCGAGCGTCTGCGCACCGAGGCCGAGCGCTGGGGCAAGCCCACGGCAGCCGTCCTGGGCGCCCTCATGGCCCAAGTCGACCTGGGTGCCGGCGCCATCGGCGGCAAGGACTCCATGAGCGGCTCGTTTGAGGACGAGGCCGGCGAGCTCAACGTTCCGCCGACCCTGATCAGCTTCGCTGTCGCCGTGGGCAAGGCGGCCCGCGCTGTCTCCCCCGAGTTCAAGGGCCTCACACACCGCGTCGTCCGTATCGCCCCCGCCACCTATGGCGAGGACTACCGCCCCGATGCCCAGCAGCTGCTCGCCGCGTTTGACGCCGTCGAGGCGCTCACCGCTACCGGCGACGCCCTGGCCGTCTCCACGCCCGGCTACGGCTGCGGCGCCGAGAGCCTCTTTAAGATGTGCGTCGGTAACCAGATCGGTATCGAGCTTGCCGAGGACGTGGACGTGGAGAGCCTCTTCACCCCGCTCTACGGCAGCTTTATCGTCGAGCTCGCCGAGGACGCCGAGCTGCCCGAAGTCGCCGACGGCGTTGTCGTCGAGCCCCTGGGCACCACCGTCGAGGGCTATGTCATCGACACCGGCTCCGAGGTCATCGAGCTCGCCGAGCTCCAGGAGGCCTGGGAGAGCGGCATCGAGGGCGTCTTCACCTACCGCAGCGCCGGCGAGACCCCCGAGGTCGAGACCATCGACTTCCGCGCCAAGGATATCCACGTGTACGGCGGCGCCAAGATCGCCCGCCCGCGCGTGATCATCCCCGTGTTCCCCGGCAACAACTGCGAGTACGACAGCGCCCGCGCCTTCCGTGCCGCCGGTGCCGAGGCCGACACCTTCGTGATCAACAACCTCACGCCCGAGGCCGTCGCCGAGAGCACCCACGAGCTTGCGCGCCGCATCCGTGCAAGCCAGATCGTTATGATCCCCGGCGGCTTCTCGGGCGGCGACGAGCCCGACGGCTCTGCCAAGTTCATCACGGCGTTCTTCCGCGCTCCCGAGGTCACCGAGGCAGTCCGCGACTTGCTCAAGGCCCGCGATGGCCTGATGCTGGGCATCTGCAACGGCTTCCAGGCCCTGATCAAGCTCGGCCTGGTGCCCTATGGCGACATCGTCGACGCCACGCCCGATGCGCCCACGCTGACCTTTAACACCATCGGCCGCCACCAGAGCCGTCTGGTGCGCACTCGCATCTCGTCCAATCTGTCCCCGTGGCTGTCGCAGTGCAGCCTGGACGACCCCTACACCGTCGCCATCAGCCACGGCGAGGGCCGCTTTGTCGCCAACGACGAGGTACTCGCCCAGCTGATCGCCAACGGCCAGGTCGCCACGCAGTACGTGGGCGAGGACGGCAAGCCCAGCATGGATCTTTCCGTCAACCCCAACGGCTCCGTACTCGCCATCGAGGGCATCACGAGCCCCGACGGCCGCGTCCTGGGCAAGATGGGCCATGCCGAGCGCCGCGGCGACAACCTGTACCGCAACGTGCCCGAGCATGTCCCCGGCGATAAGTTCATGCCGATCTTTGAGAGCGGCGTAGCCTACTTCGCTTAAAGCTTTCCCATCGGGTACAATCCCCTCGGGTAACAACGCCCGCCACTGGCACACCCGGTGGCGGGTTCTTTTTTTGCTTCGCGCATACAGGAAGGACATCATGGAAAGCTGCAAGCCGCATCTCGCCACCCTGCCTGGACTCATCCTGGGCTGTCTTGTTTGTTGCGCGCTCTGGGGGTCGGCTTTCCCCTGCATCAAAATCGGCTATGCACTCTTTGGTATCCCGGCACACGATAGCGCCTCGCAGCTGCTCTTTGCAGGTTTGCGCTTCACGCTTGCCGGTATCCTGGTTATCGCCGGTATGAGTGCAGCCCAGCGCCGCCCGCTCGTCCCACAGGTACGCGACATTAAGCCCATCTGCATCCTGTCGCTCTTCCAGACTATCGGACAGTATTTCTTTTTCTACCTGGGACTCTCGCGCGCCAGCGCCATGTCGAGTTCCATCATCGAGGCCAGCGCCAACTTCCTCGCAATCCTCTTTGCCGCCCTGGCATTTCACACCGAGAAGCTCAATACGGCCAAGGTGCTTGGCTGTGCGCTGGGCTTTGCCGGCGTCGCGCTCGTCAACCTCTCGGGCGCAGATGGCACCTTTGGCTTCAGGCTCGATGGCGAGGGCTTTATCCTAGCCTCCACTGTCGCGGGTGCTCTTTCGACCTGCCTGATCGGCATCTTCTCGCGCAAGCATGACGGCGTCTTGCTCGCCGGCTGGCAGTTTTTAGTCGGAGGTTTGGTCCTTACCGCCATCGGGTTTTTGATGGGTGGCGCGCTCTCCCCCACCGCGATCATCCCCGCCATCGCACTCATTATCTATATGGCACTCATTTCCGCCGTCGCGTACTCGCTATGGTCGCGTCTGCTTGCCGTCAACCCCGTCAGCCGTGTGTCGGTCTTTGGCTTTATGAATCCAGTCTTTGGCGTACTGTTGAGCGCTCTGCTGCTCGGCGAGGGCGCTGGCACGAGCCCTGTTACCGTACTTGTTGCCCTGCTGTTGGTCTGCGGCGGCATCATCATCGTCAACAGGCCCAAAAAGGCCTAGCGAGCTCACCTTTTTAGGGAGGATGTTCGCACACTTTAGCTTAATGGAGTACATCGGAGAGCCGAGGGCCGCCATGCACGCAAGCTTGCACCCCTTTATCTAGCGTATCTGGATGCCAGCTTTCTTTTTCTCGGCCTTGACACGGTAGAGCTCCGCATCGGCAGCGCGAAGCAAGTCTTGCCAGGTATCGACGCCATCACCAACCCGTGCGTAGCCGATGGACATCCGCAACAGATACGGAACCTCGGCGCGCGCGAGCTCATCGTTGATTGTCGCGCACAGATGCATGATATCCTGTTCCGCCACTGCCTTTTGGAGCACCACGAACTCATCGCCACCATAACGTGCGATAAAGCCGCCAGACGCCGAGCAGACTTCTTTGAGCGCAGCGGATATGACCTGAAGAGCGTGGTCGCCCTCCACATGCCCATAGCGATCGTTAATCTGCTTAAAGCCGTCGGCGTCCATCATAAGCAGATATACATCTTCGGCCTGATCCACATTTGAGAAGAGCGACAGCATATAGGTCTCAAAACGGTTGCGATTGTTAAGTCCAGTCAACGGGTCGGTCGAGATGAGCTGCTCCTGGTAGATGATGTAGAGCAGCAACATGCTAATCATTATGCCGACACAAAGGCCGGGCACCGAGTATACGACCTGAAAGGTACCGCCCACCAGGGCCGGAATGGCGAAAAATGCCAAGGTTCGATAGATGGCCTTCGTCTGCAGGCTCTCGACCCTGCGAGATTGCACAAATGCATGCAGGGACGTATGTATAACGTAACAGTAGCTGACGATGGGCTGGATCATATAGGCAAAGCCGCGACGATACACGCCCTGCGAATCGATATAGAACAGGGCGTGCGTCCAGTAACTGGTAAACGCCAGCACGACCACCAGAGCCGTAGGCAACGCTACAAGCACCACCCTATAGCGCGAGGTCAAAAGGCGAGAACCCTGCACCGTCTCGGAATAGATAAACCAAATGAGACACGCGATAGCAAAGAGCGAAAACGAAACCGCGTTGGAAATCCAGTTGGCAGCAATGCCCAACGTGCCGTCCACACCGTCCGAAAGCGTCCAGATCATATCGAATAATATGTACGCGGCAGAGGTGTAGCCAAGCATGCTAAACAATAGCTGCTGGGTGCTCGAGAACAAGGAGCGACGACTTCGCACGGCAAGCCCGATAAGAACAATCATGCATAGCACGAATATCTCAATCTTGAGTGCCTTAACCACTAGCGCCATCCCTTCAATACCCAAGTGGTCAGAATCGCCCAATTCGAATCAGGGCAATAAACACCCCTTTACTCCGCAGGGGTAAAGGGGATAATAGCAGAGCGCCCGAACATCACTGCAAAACAGTTTCTGTTCGGGCGCCCATACGGCGCGAATTGCACACGCCGGCATCATTGATGGGTATCGATTGCTACTCGCCATCGATGTCAGTCGCGACGGCCTCCTCGATGGCCTCGACACCGACAGGCGACAGATCCTCCTTGCCTTGGCAGAACTTCTTGTCGACCCAGCCAGTCAGAATCGGAGCCATGATCGCCGTGATGATAACGGCGGTGGCGATCTGAGCGTACGCGGTGGGCGCAAGCTCGGCGTAGCGCGGTGCGACCTCGGCGAGGGCAACCGGTGTGGTCATAGCCGTGCCGGCAATGGTGGAGCAAGCCACAGCGGCCTTGCCATTGCCGCCGCACAGACGCTCGAACGCAAAGGTGATGGGACCGACGACAAACAGCGTGACAAGGCCCAGCAAGATGCCGGAAATACCGCCGGTGATAAAGCTCGACAGGCTCATGGACGCACCGAGCTGAAATCCGATGACGGCAATCGCGGGATTGGCACCGGGAACCAGCAGGTTCTTGATAAACGGGAACAGGTTGCCCAGAACCATGCCAATAACGAGTGGCAAGATGGAGCCGATAATGGTGCCAATGGGAATGTTGGCGAGGCCGGAAACACCGAGGATGATCATCGTGACGGCGGGGCCAGCCGTAAAGAACAGGATACCGACGGCGCCCTGCTCGGACTCATCGCCGAACTCGCCCATGATGCCCGTATAGAGCGCCATGTTGCAAAACGTGATGCCGCCGATGATAGACACGGAGCTCAGACCCAGGAAGTTGTCGTTAAAGCAATATGCCACGCCCAGGCCGAGAGCCGCTGCGACGACCAGCTTGGGGATCAGCACGACGATACCGGTCTTGATGGCACCCGGCGTGGACTTAAAGCTGATGCCGGCGCCCACAAACAGCAGGATCGCGGCGACGATGGTATTGGAGCCGCCGCGGCAGGCAGCCGTAAAGAAGCCGCCGATCTCAAAAACCCGCGGGCAGAAGGTGTTGAGCAAAAGACCGACGATCATCGGATAGATCATGATGTCGCCCGGGATGCGCGGGACCTTGAATTTCTTTTGCTCGTTGGCGGTCGCTTCCTGTGCCATGAAACCCCCATTTCCGCTGACGGGGTACAAAAGCCCACGTCACGCTTTGCTACAGTAAAGTTTGACCATGGTACCAGAAGAAATAGACCAGCTCGGTGAAAAACTCGACAAGTTGGGATGGAACGAGATTCGGCGCCCGCGACGCCACCCCTATATAAGGCTCAAGACGATATAGAGTACGATGCCCGAGACGCAGCACCACAGCATCGATTTTGTCTTGACCGCCACGACCACGACGCCGGCGGCCGCAATCCAGGGAACCAAGGCAGGCCAGAGCCCCGCGTCGAACGCGCCGGGACTCACCAAGTCGTTGGCGACCAGCGCGGCAAAGGCAGCGGGCGGGATATAGCCCAGGGCCTCGGTAATACGGGGCGACAGGGTCCGCCCGCGCAAGGCGAACGCTGGCGCGATGCGAAAGAACGCGATAGCAGCCCACGACGACAGCCACAGAACCAAGAACTCGTTAACGGGCATCGCGGGCACCTCTTCCGTCAAATACAGCATCGCACGCCAGCGCAATGGTAATGCCGACCACGACGCTTGCCGGCACGGCAATATTCGTGAGGCCCAAGAACTTGCATACGGCGACGGACACCGCGCCCGAAACCGCCGCGACAACGTTGCCGCGCGACAGCCGCTGCGAAAAGAGTAGACAGATAAAGAGCGACGTGCAGACGAAACTCGCAATAGCGGTGGGAACATCGACAACGGCACCGACGATGGCACCCATCGTGCACGAAGCGCCCCATGTCGCGATGAGGATCACGTTGAGCACGAAGGATTCGCGCGGGCCCCAATCCTCCCCCTCAACCAGCTTGGCAAGCGAGATGCCGTATGCCTCCTCGGTGAGCGTCGCGGCAACAGCCAGCGTCTGACGCTTCGAGGCGCCCGCCAGATGGGGTGCGATCGATGCCGAGTAAAGAGCGAAGCGCGAGGAGATGGCGGCGACGCTCGCGATAATCGAAGGTGCCGGTACGCCCGCCAGCCAAAGATTGCAGATCATAAACTGGCCGCTGCCCGTCACAAACGTGCTGCTCAGAGCAAAGACCATCCAGGGCTCCATTCCCGTCTGCCCCATGATCATTCCGCACGGCGCGCCTATTGCAACATAGGTAAGCATCACTGGCCAGACGATTTTAAAGATCCTAAGGACCATGCCACTCCCATTCTGGTAAGTCGTCTGCAGCGCGCCTTGCAACGCAGCAGAAATATCAACCGGTGGCAATAAAGTTCACCTACAATTGCCACCGGATCGAAAGACACAACTTTTTAGGAAGTCATTATGACAGCTATCGATCGAGACCGGGCGCGCGCGGCCTTCAAAAGCTACACCGATGCCTACGACGCCACTAACCCACGCATCGCGCTCAAAATCGAGCATACGTACCACGTGGCCGAGGCATGCGATGCCGTAGCGCGCGAGCAGGGCTGGTCGTCAGAAGATATTGACCTGGCATGGCTTTGCGGCCTGCTACACGATATG
This sequence comes from Collinsella sp. CLA-AA-H302, assembly GCF_040093305.1. Taxonomy (NCBI): domain Bacteria; kingdom Bacillati; phylum Actinomycetota; class Coriobacteriia; order Coriobacteriales; family Coriobacteriaceae; genus Collinsella; species Collinsella sp. CLA-AA-H302. Next base: position 271,447 of record NZ_JBBNJW010000002.1, on the reverse strand, counting down.
GGCCGCTTTGAGCAGTTGCGGCGCTGGGACACCTTTAAGGACGCCGAGAGCATGAGCCATGCAGCGCTGGGCATCGAGGTCCTCTTTGGCGAGAATCCCGCCGATGCACCCGCCGTAACGAGCATCCGCGACTTTATCGATGACCCGGCAGAAGATGAGCTCATCCGAGCGAGCATCGCCTATCACAGCGATTTCCGTCTACCCGCACAGCTCGACGAGCGCACGCGGAGCTTCTGCGACATCGTGCGCGATGGCGACAAGATCGACATTATGCGCACCATCGCCGACAGCACCGTCGACACCGTCCTCAAGGTGGATGAGGACACGTTTCTCGCCAGCCACTTCTCGACACCGGCGCTTACCGCCTTTGACGAGCACCGCTGCGTCGCGCGCGATGAGCGCGATGAGCCCGCCGACTTCTTGGTGGGGCTTATCTGCTTTATGTTTGAGCTCGTCTATCCGGCAAGCCGCGCGCTGGCGCGCGAGCAAGGCGATATCTACCGCCTGCTCGACGCGCCCTTTGGCATTACGCGGCCCTTTACCGACCCCGCCACGCAGGCAACCTGGAGCCGCCTAAAGGACGAGATGCGCGACTGGCTGGCGCGTGCCTAGCGCTCAAACTGGGCCAGCAGCTCCTCGACGACCTCGACGGCATCACCGACAACCTTGTACTGGGCAGCACCAAAGATGGGGGCATCCGGGTCCTCGTTGATGGCGATAATGCACTCCGCCCCACCGATGCCGGCAAGATGCTGGATGGCGCCCGAAACACCGATACTCACGAGAAGCTTGGGCGAGACCGATACACCCGTCTGGCCAATTTGGTGGCGATACTCCAACCAGCCTGCCTCCACAATGGGACGCGTGCAACCAAGCTCGGCACCCAGGGCATCGGCGAGCTTTCGCATCAGGGGCAGATTCTTCTTGGAGCCGATGCCGCGGCCCACCACGACCAGACGCTCGGCATCGGCAATTGAGGCCTGCTGTCCCCACTCCTCGGCGGGAATCGAGATCTCGACGCGGGCCTTAACGTCATCCGCAAGCACTACCTGGGTAATCGTGCCGGAGCGGCTATAGTCAAACTCGGGCGCCTTAAAGATGCCGGGGCGCACCGTTGCCATCTGAGGACGGTGGTTGGGGCAGATAATGGTGGCCATCAGGTTGCCGCCAAACGCCGGGCGCGTCTGCTGCAGCAGACCCGTCTCCGTATCCATAGAAAGCACCGTGCAATCGGCCGTAAGACCCGTCTGCAAGCGCACGGCCACACCGGGCGCCAGCTCGCGACCAAAGGCGGTCGCGCCGTACAGAATGGCCTCGGGCTTGCGCTCGGCTACCAAATCGCAGATCAAGCGAGCGTAGACCTCCGCGTCGTTCTGACGCAGGCGCTCGTCACGACAGACCAGAACTTCGTCCGCACCGGCGCAAATCAGATGCTCCAGGTCCCCGAGTGAGCCCTCGGGGCTCATGCCGACCAGTGCCACCAGACGGCAGCCGCGGGCATCGGCAAGCTCGCGCCCCTTGCCCATGAGCTCGAAGGCCACGGATGCAACGGCATCGTGCTCGTCAGTCTGCACGAAGATCCAGATGTCTCGATATGCGTCAAGGTCTGCCGCGCCGGCGGCCTCGTCGCGCTCAATCGAGATGGCGTTGACGGGGCAGGCGTCGACGCACCCACCGCACAGGATACAGCCGTCGGTTACGCGGGCACAGCGATTGGGGCGCTCACCCTCCACCACAATGCCGCCCGAGGCGCAGGCGCGAACGCAGCGACCGCAGCCGATACAGGCTTCGCTATCGATAATCAGCCCGCTCATCTATGCCATCCCCTCAATAATCTTGGCAAGTTTTACCGCCTGCTCGGACGCCGTTCCCTCAACGGCCTCGCACGTTTGGTCACGGTCGGGCACAAACGAGCGCACGACCTGCGTCGGTGATCCGGCAAGGCCGCAACGCGAGGGATCGGCGTTTACGTCGGCAGCGCTGGCCACACGCACGTCTGCATCCTCGGCCGCGCGAATACCGGCAATACTCGGCATGCGCAGCTGGCCAATCTCCTTGGCGGTCGTCATCGCACACGGCATCTCCAGGTACACCGTCTCCTCGCCGGCATCGCAGCCGTGGACGAGCGCCAGCGCGCCACACGTCGTAAATCCCGCGCTCTGCACACAGCTCACGTCGGTCACGCAGGGGACCCCAAAGGCGCCGGCCAGCTCGGGGCCGATCTGGGCCGTATCGCCGTCCACTGCCATCTTGCCGCAGATGAGCAGGTCAAAGTCCTCATCGAGTGCCTCGATGCCGCATTTGAGGGCATAGGTGGTGGCTAGGGTATCGGCGCCCGCAAAGGCTCGGTCGGTCAGCAGCAGCGCGTCGTCGGCACCGCGGGCGATGCAGTCGCGCAGCAGCGATTCGGTCGCGGGGATGCCCATCGACACCACCGTCACACGCACGTCCATGCCAAAGCCGATAAAGTCGTCCTTCAGCGCTAGCGCACATTCGAGAGCACTTGCATCGAAGGGATTAATGACCGCCTGCTTGCCATCACGCACGATAGTATTGGTCTTGGGGTCCATCTTGACCTCGGTGCTTCCGGGCACCGCCTTGACGCACACCACCATATGGAAATCACTCATCTTCACGCGCCCCCTTTCTGGACGAGTTCATCCAAGAGCTTCTCCGAAAACAGGTTGCCGCGACCCAGCTGGCCGGCAGGATCAAGCTGGAGTTTGAGACGCGCCGACTCGACCATGGCTTCGTGGCCGTACATCGTCTCCAAGAAGCCCGCCTTGATCTTGCCGACGCCGTGTTCGGCAGAAACGGCACCGCCCATGGCCGTGACCTCGGAAGCCCACTGGGCAAAGAGCTCTCCACCACGACGGTAGTCTTGCGTATCGCGCGGCAGGATGTTCACATGCAGATGGTTGTTCCCGATGTGTCCCCAGGCAGCAGACTCAAGCCCGCTTTCGGCCAGCGTGCGGCGATAGAGGGCCACGACATCGGCAAGGCGTGCATTGGGCACCGACATATCCGATCCCAGCTTGGTAATGGTGGGGTCGGTGCGGCGACGCTCGTCAATGAGCATGTTGACGCTCTCGGGCACCGCGTGGCGGAAGAACCGCTGGCACTCGCGATCGACTTCGGTGCGGGCGACCCATGTCGCATCGTCGCGGCCGCCCGCAAGCTCCAGCACCCATCCCAGGTGGTACAGCTCCTCGGTCGCCTGCGCCTCGTCATCGCAATCGAGCTCCACGTAGACACATACCTTGGCCTCTTTGTCGAGCGCCGGCAGCGAGGCAAACGCTGTCGACTGCTCGCGCTGGCGACGCAGGATATCCAGGGCGCCAGCATCGAAATACTCAATAGCGGCGGCATGGGACAGCACGGGACGCACGGAATCGGTAAAGGACACGGCCTTGTCTTCGCTATCGAAAAAGCAACTCACACCCCATACGACCGAAGGTGCCGCCTGCAGGGCGATCTCGAGCTCGGTAATGACGCCGAGCGTGCCGCACGCACCGATAAAGAGGTCGATGGCGTCCATATCGTCCGCAACGAAATAGCCTGAGGCATTTTTTGTCTCGGGCATGGTATAGCCGGGAAGATCGAGCTCGAGCGTACGGCCCTCTGCCGTCACGAGCGACAGGTGGCGGCCCTGGGCAAAAGCCTCGCCGCGCTGAAGCTCAAGCAAATCGCCATCAGCCAGCGCGACGTGGAGTCCCGTGATATGCGGGCGCATGGGGCCGTAAGCGTAGCTGCGGGCGCCGGAGGCGTTGCATGCCGCCATGCCACCCAGACAGGCAGATGCCTCGGTGGGATCGGTGGGAAAGAACTGCTCGGGGGACTCTTGGAACTCCTCGTAGGCCTCAAGCGATGCCTGGTCCCAACCAGCGGTCGGCAGTACCTTCTTGCTCAGCTGCTTACGCAGCTCCGAGAGCACAACGCCCGGCTCCACGCGCAGCAGAAATTGGCCTTGTTCATCGCGGCGAAGGCCCAAGTAGCGATTCATACGGGAAGTATTGAGGATATGCCCACCGTGGGGCACGGCACCGGCGGCAAGGCCGGTTCGGGCGCCCTGAACCGTTACCGGGACACGCTCGGCATGGAGCGTTTCCAAAATGGCACGGACCTCGTCTTCCGTTGTCGGAAACGAGATGCTCGATGCTTCGCCCGATGCACGAGATTCATCGCGGCCATACTCTTCGAACTCATCGGTGAAGGGTTTAATGGTTGCAGACACGCGAACTCCCCCTTTAGCTAACTACAGTGTTTGCAGGGAGATGTTACCGCATCGTTTCGTCGACGTGTTCGAGACCGTCTCCATAATTGGCGATTTTTACGTTTGTGCAATTCGGCGAACGGCAAGGCTTCCTCGGCAGACGATGCTTTTGACACATATCGCCCCGCCGTCGCCGACCGCTCGATTGTCGCTCGAAAAAAGTTGAAGTAATTTTTTCCACCTTTTACCTGCGGAGATGTCAATCCGTCAAGCATTTGGTCAGAAATTGGTCAAGTAGCGGCTGATACGGTCGGCGTCGACAGCCAAAACCGATAGAAGTTTTGGCCCCAGAAGCAGGGAGGTTCCCATGGCATATTACTGGCCCCAGTACGGCGTCGCCATCGAGGTCGACGACGATCCCTATCTCCTGCCTTTCGACGAAGAGGCGTTCCCCGATACGGCGGTCTACCACGTCACCACCGATGTTATCTGCGACCCCGAGTCGTTCTCGGCGCTCGCCCACCACATCGCGCGTATCCACGACATCGAGCTCCCTCACGACTTTGACGAGCTCATCTACTCGCGCCGCCTGATGCTTCACATGCTCTTTGGAGCGGACCCGTCCACGTTCGCACGTGTCTACACCACCAAGGACGCCGCATGAGTGCGAAGAAGCCGCCCCGCCTCGCAGGACTGGGGCGTCGCAAGAAACTCGTCGTTGTCTGTCTGGCTATCGTCTGCGCCCTCATCGCCGTAGGGCTATACGCCTGGCAGTCGCAGCCCGTGCCCGAAGCGGGCGCCTCAGTCACGACGGCAGAGGGTAAATCGCGACAAGAAATCCAAGATGAGCTCGATGCCATCGTCCGCGACAACATGATGACGATTTCGGTCGCGCCGGTCGCTCAGCTACAGGAGGACGGCAAGCTGCGCGTCAACGTGCAAAACGTCCAAGACAATAAATTTCCCCAGCGATTCCGCGTCATCCAAAACGACGAGACCATGTACGAATCCGGTGTGGTCGAGACCGGCAAGACAATCGAGACGTGCCCCGCCGGCGACATCAAAGAAGGCGAGGCATACATCGAGATCCAGGCACTCGATGCCAAGACCCTCGACAGCCACGGCAATCCGACACGTGTCAAGGTACGGGTTGAGCAAGCCGAGAACTAGCTTTTTCGACCGACGCGGCACCGCACGCAATTCACCAGCATTCGTCCAATCATCGCGGGGACGGCCCGCGGCGAATAGAAAGGAACGACCATGGACATCACCAGGAACATGAACGGAGCCAGAGCGCTCGTCGTGGGCGCAGGGCTCGCGCTCGCGCTCGCAATGGGCGCCGCCCCGACGCCAGCTCTGGCAGCCGGGCGCGTTGGAACCACAAAAGTAATGGTCAGGACCGAGATCGACAACGTAGAGTTCAAAGTTCCGACGGTTATTCCCTTCGTCGCCAAGGCCGACGGCACGCTTCAGGGCCCCTCAGAAGACGCGACCACCATCGACAATCATTCGGCCTACGGCATCCATGTCACCAACATGAAGATCGACGCCATGAACACCTGGACCATTGCCGCCGACGCCAAGGCCGGAACCGCGCAGAATTCCATCGACTTTAAGGTCGGCCCCAGCGGCGCACTCCAGAACGCCAGCGCCGCAATGCAGGAGACGGGCCTCGATCTTTCCAAGAATGCAGCCTTCGACATGGGCTACCAGGGCATTGCCGGCGGCACGGACATAATTAAGCTCAAGACAAGCGGAAACGTCGCCCGCGTCACGCGCGACATCTTCCGCGTAACCGGCGAAGGCGATCAGGTCGCAACGATCACCTGGACGGTCGAGCCCGGTGCGCACACGGCATAAGGCCGTCGCCCTGGCCGCCGCCGTCAGTATCCTAGCGTTTGGGCCAGCCATGGCCTTTGCCCAGCAAGAACAGGCGCAGGCCGCCACGCAGGTGACGGTCGACCTCTCGGAGCTCGACCGCGGCTGCCGCGAGGAACCGTTGGCTCAGACAGGCGACAGACGATGGCTCTTGGCAGCAGGCGCCACGGCAGCAGGCGCGGGAACCGCCGGCCTCGGTCTGCACATCAAACGCAGCCAGAAACGAAACACGGACAGGCCACACTAAATTAGCTAAGGAGACCCCATGGCATCGAAGAACCTTTTGCCCGTCGTCGCACTCTGCGGCGCGCTCGCAACCGGAACGCCTGTCGCCGCTTGGGCGACTCCCGTCATGGCAGACTCCTTACCAGCAGCCCTAAGCTCCGCACCAAATCCGTCGAGCGCCATTGCGTGCAAGCGTTTTTCGTTCGCACAGGCCGCAATCTCAACCTCGGGATGCCTTCGTCGTAATACGGACGGCTCGATAGTCGTGGATATCAATCGTTCGAACAAGGCAAACGGCTCCCAGGCGGGGTGCGCCGTCTGCACGTGGCGCTCGATTGTGCTCGATGCAGATGGCGATCCGTGCAATTTAGAGCTGCGCATCGACATCGCTTCGGTCGATGACTCGGCGAACGGAGCGAAGGTCGCCTTCGACGGTGCGTTTTTCGAGAAAGGAGGCGGTATATGTCTGGGCTGCGCCGCCGCGAATGCAGACGATGTGCAGCCCACCCTCTCATTCACGGCATCGCTGCGGCTGACCAAGGCGGGCACCGATGCCATCGCGGCGGGAGAAGCATCCCTGCTGTTCTACGCCGCCAGTACCGAAGACACAGACATTCATTTCGAGAAGCCGGCCGGATCGCTCAGCCTTACGCGCGGGACGGAGGCAGGCCCTATTGCGATCGATACCCACACGCTAGGCAGGCAACGCATTCTTGTTGGCCCGGCGCTTCTCGAGATGGAGTGGAACGGATCCGGAGCCGTCGGGATTGTCCCCTCCGCGCTTGACGCCAAGACGCTCCCCTCAAACGACGAACCCATCAACGCAACCATACAAGAAGAGAGCACGGACAAAGAAGCAGGTGCGGGCGACACGCCGTCGCCGACAAACAGCGTCCCAGCTTCTTTCGAAGCACCGAATGAGCCCGCTACCGGTCCAAACGATCCCGAGCTCGCGGACAGTCTGAGGCTTGCTGATCCTCAGGAGATCGATGAAGGTAACTGCTGCGTGCTTGCCGCCCTCGACCACACAGAGGTCATCGATGCTGCAAACATCGAAGTTGCCGCCGCCAATCAGCCCGTCCGCAAGTCGGCCATCATCGCATTTCCCGAATCCATCGAAGTCGTCTATTTGCCATCGGGCGAGGTCGTGGCCCCAACGCTGCTCACCTTGTTGGGCGCCAAGAATACTCGAAACGAAATTAAAAAGGTCACGGTTGTCGACCCTGCAACCACCGCTAAACTGCGTCTATACGCCGTTGCCCCAGACGGAGGCAAGACCTTGGAATTCGATGGCGACACACTTCTAGCCTGGCGACGTCTGGACATTATGCAAGACGTCTCGTATCAGATCGAACTCGAAGGGTTTGATCGTGCCCGCGATGCCAATATCATCGCCGCGGCTATTGAATCCCCGCAGCGGCTTATGACACTGCGCTTTGACTACTACCCCTATGTCCCGACAACCACCTGAGGCTTAAATGCTGCGCATCATTCCTAATACCACTTATATAACGTATTAGATGAGTCGCGATGTGCCTCGCATTTCGTTCTGCTACGATTGCCACGTTGGCATCAATACAGGAGGGCTCATGCCGGGCTTGGGAACAATCATCAACGTTGCGCTTTTAGTTGCGGGCGGTCTTTTGGGATTAGCGGGCAGCCGCTTCATTACACCGCGCATCCAAGACACGCTCATGAAAGCATCGGGGCTGTGCGTCCTGTTTATCGGCCTGGGCGGCACCATGCAAAAGATGCTCATCATCGATGGAAAGGCGCTAGCGACCACCGGTACCACCATGCTCATCGTCTCATTTGCGCTCGGTTCGCTCATCGGCGAGGCCATCAACTTGGAGGCCTCCATCGAGAACCTTGGCGAATGGCTCAAGCGCAAGACTGGCAGTGAGGGCGATAACGAGTTCACCAACGCTTTTGTCTCGACTTCACTCACCGTGTGCATCGGCGCCATGGCCATTGTGGGATCGATCCAGGACGGCCTGCTCGGCGACTGGTCAACGCTTGCCCTCAAGGGCGCACTGGACTGCATCATCGTCTGCACCATGACGGCCTCGCTTGGCCGCGGCTGCATCTTCTCCGCCCTGCCCGTCGCCGTGTTCCAGGGGACGATCACGTTGTTTGCCGGCGCGCTCTCCCCCATCATGACCACAGCAGCCCTCAACAGCCTTTCGCTCGTAGGCTCCATGCTCATCTTCTGCGTCGGCGTCAACCTCATCCGTCCTCAGACCTTCCGCACGGCCAATATGCTTCCCTCCGTCGTCATCGCCGTCATATACGCCCTCCTGTTCTAAATCTATCAACGCAGCGGTATCTCGAACATCTGTTTGATGCTGTGCTATGATATGAGGTCACCGTAGCTGCGTTCGAGAGGAGGAGCGGTGGCCGACCAGGACATCAAGATGCTCATCGAGCGCATTATGGCCGAGGCCCGGACCCATCAGTCCGCCCGCTTCTCAAACGAAACCTACGCAGACGAGCCGATTCTCAAAACCGGCCGACAGATGCAGAATTTCCTCCCCGACCAGTACCGTAAAATGCGCGAGATATCGCGCTGGCAGGATGACCCCAAGGGCGGTGCGGGCCGCTGGCTTTCGGAAGCCGAGCTTTTTTACCGCCAGGGCCTGCTGATGGCCGACTTTGAGGACGACTGTCCCTACAACGGCACCTTTAAGTCGTACTTTCCCACCTACAACGCCATGAGCGACCGGCAACTGCGCGGCTACTTTACCTGGCGTGCCCAAGTGCGCCGCGGAACCGTCGAGGAAACGTCTACGTCCTTTGCCTTTCTGTATCTCTATGAGCTGATCTGCGGCATTGGCGTAGATAATCCACTCGATGGTTTTAACAAGATCAAGGCTTTTTGGGATGTCTATCGCGCCTTCGAGCCCGGCATCGACCGGTTTGCGCGCGTGTGGCTGCAAGATTACGCCGTGTTCCACGGGCTCGACCCCAAGCTGCTTCGCGACTCTAAAACCGTCATGTTCGATAACGCCCTTATCGAACTGCGGCGCGCGGCACGAGACCTTGTACCGGCACCGTCCGGCCAGACCCCTAAGCGTCGCAAAACCTCCGAGCCCACGCTCCCCCTTCCGCCCGATGAGGTGCGCGAGGAGCGACTCATGGCCGCCATCAACGCCCTCTCCACGTACAACCTAAGTAGCTCGCGGCTCGACCGCAGCCATCACCGCGATCTGCGCCACGTGGCGTGCGCCGTGTATGTCCGCATGGCGCGCTACTACGACACGCACCGAAAGACCGGCATCGTGGCAAGTTTATTTGGGGAGGAGACGGCAATGCCCTACACCATGTTTGCCTCGGCCGTATTCTTTGCGCCCGAGCGCCACGAGGACTGCGAATACCGTCTGGACCCCATCCATATCTACCGTTGCCAAAACGGTTTTTGGGAATGCATGCGGATTCACGGCAGCAGACAAAAGAGCAGCAAACTTGGCGAGATGATGCGCGCCTGCGACCAACGCCTGCGCCTAGCCCTGGACCCTGCCCATCCCCTTAAGGAAGAAAAGGTCCCCAAATATCTGGCCAAGATTATCGATGACGAGATTGTGGCATGGCTTTCGTGGGACGCCGCACACCAGCCCGTCAAGATCGATATCGATTTGAGCCAGCTGGGGCACATTCGGAGCGCTGCCGCACAAACGCGCGAAGCGCTTTTGATCGACGAGGAACGCGAGGACGGCGCGTCCGCAGAAGCCGAGGCAGCGGACTCAGGGCAACCGGAAGCCGAGCCCGTAGCCGACGCGACGGTCGAGGCGGTCGAGGCGGCCGCAGGGCAGGACGAGGCCGACGAGCCGACCATATCCACCGAACAGTTTGGTGTCGTGGCACCGCTTCTCGCGCCGACGCCCGCGTTCGCAGCGGCTGTGCCCGCTGACGCCACGAACGAACTCACGCCCGCCGCAGACGCCTATCTCCGCGCGCTGCTCGAGCAGAACACGGCGCAGGCGGCGTCGGCGGTTGAGAGGTCGGGGCAGAGCGAGGACATGCTCGTCGATACCATCAACGAGGCGCTCTTTGACCTGGTGGGCGACACCGTAATTGAATTTAGCGCGGCAGGGCCGCAGATTATCGAGGACTACGAAGCAGACGTGAGAGGATACCTAGACCATGAGTGATACCGCATCCGCAGCACCTCGCGTGCCCAAGCGCGTCGCTGCCGTCATTCTCAACTCGCTCAAGGGCGGCGTGGTCCCGCGCATCGGCCTTCCTTACATCACCGTAGGGCGCGAGGTCGAGATCCGCGCCCTGCTCACCGATCTGAGTCTCATCGCCGACGGTGGCGCGAGCTTCCGCTTTCTGGTCGGTCGTTACGGCGCCGGCAAGAGCTTTTTGCTCCAGACCATCCGCACGCACGCCATGGGCGAGGGATTCGTCGTCGCTGATGCCGACCTGTCGCCCGAGCGCCGCCTGCAGGGCGGTCAGGGACAGGGCCTTGCCACCTACCGCGAGCTCATCCGCAATATATCGACCAAGACGCGCCCCGAGGGCGGTGCGCTCAACCTTATTCTGGATCGCTGGGTCGCCTCGTGTGCCGACGTCGACGAGTCGGTCGTCAATGCCCAACTGGCCCCGCTCGAGGAGATGGTCCACGGCTTCGACTTCACCCGCATGCTCCGCCGCTATCGCATGGCCGCATCCGGGGGCGACGAAGAGGCCATGAGCCGCGTGACCAAATGGATTCGCGGCGAATACCGCACCAAGAGCGAGGCACGCGCCGAGCTGGGCTCCTCGACCATCATCAGCGATGACGACTGGTACGACTACGTTAAGCTCATTGCGCGCTTTTTGGTCTGCAGCGGCTACAAGGGCATGCTGGTGCTCATCGACGAACTCGTGAATCTGTATAAGATTCCCAACGCCATCACGCGCCAATACAACTACGAAAAGATCCTGACCATGTACAACGACACACTTCAGGGCAAGGCGCAGTACCTGGGCATGATCATGGGCGGCACGCCAACCTCCATCGAAGACCGCCGCCGCGGCGTGTTCTCCTACGAGGCCCTGCGCAGCCGACTCGCTCAGGGTCGCTTTGCGCGCGAGGACCTTAAGGACATGCTCGCGCCCATCATCCGCCTGCAGCCACTCACCTATGAGGAGTTGCTGGTGCTCATCGAAAAACTCATGCAGATCCATGCCGGCTACTTTGGCTGGACACCCACGCTTACCGAAAACGACTTGGTGGACTTTCTCAAGATTGAGTTTGGCCGCGTGGGGGCCGACACGCATCTGACGCCCCGCGAGGTCATCCGCGACTTTATCGAACTGCTCGATATCCTGTGTCAAAACCCCGATGCTAACGTGGCCGAGCTGCTGCAAAGCGTCGGCGGCGACGCGTTGGCGCCGGCAACCGCAACAGGCGACACCGATACCGCAGGCGGCGACCGTAACTTCGCCGAATTCGCCATCTAACCTGCCAATAAGCGACAGGTTTATTTTGGCAGGTTTTATCTGGGCAAACGTTGAGACTGTAATGCAGCAAGCCGTTGTCGGCAGCGTTGAGAAATTCGTTTTTGAGAGGAGGCCCCGTGAACGCCTTTGACCGCTACGCCCCGTTTATCCAAGACTTCATCTACTCCCACGATTGGGAGAGTCTGCGCTCCATCCAGGTTGCGGCGGCAGATGCCATCTTCAACACGCAAGACAATGTGCTCCTGACGGCATCCACGGCATCTGGCAAAACTGAGGCGGCCTTCTTTCCCATCCTGACCGAGTTTTGGGAGAACCCGCCCGCGAGCGTGGGCGCCCTCTACATTGGCCCCCTCAAAGCACTCATCAACGATCAGTTCGTCCGCCTCAACGACCTCTGCGAAGAGGCTGATATCCCTGTCTGGCACTGGCATGGCGATGTCTCGCAATCACACAAGGCTAAACTCATCAAAAAACCGAGCGGTATCCTACAGATTACGCCCGAGTCGCTCGAGGCGCTCCTGATCCATAAGCACATGGCGATCCCGCGCATGTTTTGCGACCTGCGCTATGTGGTTATCGACGAAGTCCATTCGCTCATGCGCGGCGACCGCGGCGGGCAGACGCTCTGTCTTATCGAGCGCCTCTCGCGCATGGCAGGCGTGCAGCCCCGCCGCATTGGCCTTTCGGCCACCATCGGCGACCCCGAGCGCACGGGCGCCTTTCTCTCGCAGGGAACGGGGCGCGACTGCGTTATCCCCCGCTTTGAGGAACCGCGCCGCGTGTGGCGCATCTCCATGGAGCACTTCTACAACTCGGGCCCCCAGGCTCAGCAGCGGGAATTCATGGGCACAGGTCCGCAGGAAGCCGAAGTGCTCGCATGCGAGCGCATCGAGGCGGCGGCACCCACAGCGCTGCCGGCCGACACCCAAGACACGCGCCACAGCGGACAGCTCACACAGGAGGAGCGCCGTCAACGTCGCGAACGGGCACAGGATAAGGCTACCTCCGGGAACCGCCGCACTTCCTCGGCCCCCGAGGGCGAAGTCGACATCCCACGAGCGACCGAGCAGGCGCTTCTCAACCCCACCGACACAGCGCCCGACAACGCCGACCCCGGTATGGGCTATATCTTTGAGCATACGCGCGGCCGCAAGTGCCTGGTCTTTGCCAACTCGCGCGAGGAGGCAGAGGCCGTGTGCTCCATGCTGCGCAGCTACTGCGAGAGCCGGCACGAGCCCGACCGCTTTCTCATCCATCACGGCAATCTTTCGGCATCGCTGCGCGAGACGGCCGAGGAACTCATGCGCGATGAGGAGCAGGCGCAGACAACCGTCACCACCTCTACGTTGGAGCTCGGTATCGATATCGGCCGCCTGGAGCGTGCATTTCAGATCGATGCGCCGTTTACCGTCAGCTCCTTTTTGCAGCGCATGGGGCGCACAGGCCGTCGCGACCTTCCGCCCGAGATGTGGTTTGTCACGCGCGAGGAAGAGCCCGAGCCGCGCACGATGATGCCCGAAACCATTCCCTGGAAGCTCCTGCAGGGTATCGCGCTCGTACAACTCTATCGCGAGGAAAAGTGGGTCGAGCCACCCGAGCTCGATCGACTCCCCTACAGCCTGCTCTATCACCAGACTATGTCGACCCTCGCCAGCACCGGCGAGCTCACGCCGGCCAAACTTGCCCAACGCGTGCTCACGCTCAGCTATTTCCACCGTGTCTCGGCCGATGACTATCGCGTACTGCTGCGCCACCTCATCAAGATCGACCACATCCAGGTCACCGAAGGTGGCGGGCTCATCGTGGGTCTCGCGGGCGAGCGCATCATCAACAACTTTAAGTTCTACGCCGTGTTCCAGGAAAACGAGGAGTTTACCGTCCGGAGCGAATCGGCTGAGCTGGGCACGATCGTTAATCCGCCCCCGCCCGGTGAGCGCATCGCCATCGCCGGACACTGCTGGATTGTCGAGGAAGTGGACTGGAAGCGTCACACTGTCTTTGCCACGCAGGTCAAGGGCCGGGTGCCGGCCTACTTTGGCGACTGCCCCGGAGACATTAACACGCATGTGCTCGAGCGCATGCACAAGGTGCTCAACGAGCACGCGACATATCCGTACCTTATGGGTAACGCACGGGCCCGCTTGGCGCAGGCTCGTCATACGGCCGAGATTTCGGGGGCGGGAACCAAGCCGCTCATTAACCTGGGCGGTGATACCTGGGTGCTCTTCCCCTGGCTGGGCAGCTACGCCTTTTTGGCGCTCGAGCGCATGCTCAAGATTAAATGTGCCGCGGAGCTGGGCCTTCGCGGGCTCGATCCGTCACGCCCGTACTTTATGCAGTTTAAGATGAAGGCCGACGAGGAGACGTTCTTTGAGGTGCTCGCCGACGAGGCCGAGAAGGACTTCGATCCCATCGAGCTCGTCTATCCCGGCGAGGTGCCTTATTTTGATCGCTACGACGAGTACGTTCCCGAAGAGCTCGTACGCAAGGGCTTTGCCGAAGGCGTGCTCGACATCGAGGGCATGAAGCAGCGCGTCCTCAGCTGGCGCGACCACACATAAGACGGGACTGACTATTCCCAATAGGCTAGTCGTGGAGAGCAGTGCCGAGGAAGTCGGTGTCGAAGGGCACGGCTTCGGCAAAGGCGTAGTCGCCGTCGCTGGCGATGAGCAGGTAGTTTTCCTCGCCGCCGAACTTCGCATCGCCACATGGGACCACCCAGGCGTGGACGAATACCTCGAGTGCCGTGGCAGCGCAGTCGCGAAGGAACGCCACATCGCTCCCCTCGTTTGCGCTCACGATATTGGCCACGTAGATACCCCCGGGGTTCAGGCTGCCCCGCACCAGGCGCAGCGCCTCAACGGTCGCCAGCTCGCGAACGGGCTCGGCACCGCCAAAGCAATCGCTCACGACCACGTCGTAGCGACGATGGCCCACGCTCGTCACACCCAGATACGAGCGAGCCTCAGCGGTAATCACTCGCAGGCGATCGCCCACCGTGCGCTCCAACTCGTCCAGGTAGAACCAGCGGCGCGCCAGGCGCGTAATCTCTCCGTCATACTCGACGACGTCCATGCGCAAGCCCTCGTGCGACATCAGCGCGAACTTGGGATAGGCAAACCCGCCGCCACCCAGCATAAGCATGCGGTCGATACCATGACCATACGCGTCGCGCATTGCGCCCTCGGCCTCAAACACATCGTCAAATGCACGATAGTACGCAAAGACTGGCTCCGCCCAACGATCGCCAACATAGCTCGCGCTTTGGTAGACGCCGCCCTGTACGAGCACGCGGACCTCGTCACCGCTCTCGTCGTGCACACGCTTCACACGCGCCAACCCGTTGCGAGTACGTGCGACCTGCAAACAGGCAGCGCGAACAGCGACGGCGGCCGCACCAAGCGCCGCAGCTCCCAGGGCAACGCCGGCAACAACACCAGCGGAAACACTCGGCTTGTTCATCTAGAGCTCCTTTTGCAGATAGAGACCATGGTCGCAAAAACCCAGGTGACGATAGTACTCGCGCGTACCGATCGCGCTGATCACGTTGATGTGCGTATACCCCGCATCCCGAGCAATCTGGCACGCACGCTCCACGAGCAGACGCCCCAGACCGTGATGCTGAGCCGCCTGGCCCTGATCGCCCACACGTGCCGCCATACCATACACGTGCACCTCGCGAATCATCGCCTCCTCCGGCCCCGTCGGCAGCTCGTCCGCGTGCGCGGCAACAAACGAACGGTCGGGCAGCGACAGACGCAAAAAGCCCGCGATCTTGCCTTCGGGTGTCACCCACTGCAAAAAGCGCTCGTGCGTCACCGGCGTCTCGTACGCCACGCCCTCGTCAAGGGTCAACTCGCCTAGGTCGGCGCCCGCCGTGCTAATCTCGCGATAGCGGATCTCACGCACCGTCGCACCGTCACCCCGAGCAGCCAGGCGGTTCTCGACGAGCTGACGCAGGTTGGGCTTCTTGTTGCCCACCATGATGTCATCGGAACTAAAGTCGCGAATCATGCGGCTGATGCGGCAGAACGCCGGCGTCACCACGATGTCATCGGCCAACACGTCGAGCAGTTCTTCCTCGGTATAGGGGCGCCACTCGCCACGCTCGTAACAGCCCACCAGACGCGAGCCCTCGATGAGCGCGCACGGGTAGACCTTGACCTCGTCGGGCATAAAGGCGCCCTCGGTCATAAAGCGCTCGTAGTCACGCTTGTCCCCCTCAGGCGTAGCACCCAACAAGTTGAGCATAAAGTGCGCGTGGATCTTAAAGCCAAACAGGCGCGCGAGCGAAAACGCCCGCTCGATCTGCGCCACCGAAATGCGGCGCTCGTTGATATCGAGCAGGTGCTGGTCAAGGCTTTGGATGCCCATCTGTATCTTGGTGCAACCCAGGCGGCGGATGAGCGTGAGGGCCTGCGGCGTTACGGCATCGGGGCGCGTCTCGATAACGAGCCCCACCACGCGATGCTTCGCCGTCTCGTTAATGCGCTGCTGACGCTCGAGCTCCTCCATCGTTGCCGTCTGCCACTCGGTGACCTCGCCCCACGGCGTACCGGGGCCGTACAGACGACGCACCGCACGGTTATAGCCGCCCACGGCAGCATCCACACGTCCCTGCTCGTCGGCAACGCCGCTCGCAAGCTCGGCCTCATCAGTCACAATGCCGGCGGCCCGATAGCGCTCGCGACGCTCTGCTACCACCGGCGGCAGGGCATCGGCGGGAGCGTCATCGAGCAGACGCCCCGCCTCGGCACGGCTGATGCCCGGACGCGCCAACATGGGGTTGGCCGCCACGCCGGCGACGGCGTCGTCATTGAGCGCACGGAAAAGCTCCGACATAAACCATGCCTGATACCCTTGCGGATAGTCGCTCCAGGTACCGCCAAGAACGATAAGCTCGATCTTGTCGGTTGCATGCCCCATTTGCGAAAGCGCGGTCAAACGAGCACTCACCTGCAGATACGGGTCAAAGCAGTTTTGCTCCGCACGGGCGCACGCCGGCTCGGCATGCAGATAGCTCTTGGGCATGCGCAGATCGTTGAGACAAAACAGGCAATCGCCCGAACAGGGCCACGGCTTGGTGATGACGGTAATGGTCGCCACGCCCGAGGCCGTTCGGCGCGGCTTCATACGCAGCACCTGCAGCAGTTGACGTTCCAGATCGGCGTCGACATTCCACCCAGCCCAACGAGCCGGTTCCTCACGTTTAACCCGCTGGTAAAACGGCAGCAGTCGGCGCTTGGCCAGGTCCCGTTTGTCGGCACCCTCGCGGCGCGCCTCGGCATGTATCAGTTTGACGAGGGTCTTGTCGTCCACGGTCTCGCCGCGACGCAGAGCCTCGAGTATGTTCAAAATAATCTGTTCCATGCCCCCATTGTAAAGGCAAAGGCGCCGGAGCCAGTCACGGCCCCGGCGCCTCCATCAAAGAGCATGCCTATATGCACCGACCTCCGAAAACCGCATGTCACTCCGGATCGAACGACATGTCGCCCGAACCGACCTTAAAACGATACGTGGCAGACTTATCACCGTTGTCGAATTCAAGATTCAATATGGTCTCGCCATCGTAGCCAAGCGGAAGGAAATCGCTCTCGAAGTCACCGCTGCCCACGGTGAGGCTCGCCTTAAAGCCCGTAGAGTTCGGAACCGTTATCTCCACATCGCCCGAGTCCACGCTTACGTCCATAGACTTCGCGGGGGCCTGGTAGAGCTCGAACGTCACATCGCCCGAACCTACCTTGGCATTCAGGGTGTCGGTTACAGTACCCGCAAACTCGATGTCTCCCGAGTCCAAAGTCAAGTTGAGGTCATGACACGCAATGTCCGTGACCGTCAGATCGCCCGATCCTACATTCGCTGTAATGCCCACCATGTTATCGGCAACTTCGCGCGGCAGTTCGACGGTAACCGTGCGGTCAATGGCGCGCTCGTCATCGCAATCGAACTGGCGAATCTTGAGCGCAGAACCCTTAACCACGGCCAGATTCTGGGTTGCCGCATCGTAAGCAGCTACTCCTTTTGCGACGCGGCCACTCTCGATGACACGTACCGGCCCGTCGGAAACGCACTTGACCTCAACCGTACCCGACGTCACATCCAAGTCAAGGGATGTGAACGCGTCGGCATCAAACGTTTCGCTCGAAAGCTGTTGAGGCCGAGCGGAATAGTTACCGCTATTCAAGGAATCGTCCTCGTCGAACGCATCGCCCATACCAGACAAGCCGGATACAACATCGTCGAGATCCCACGGGCCATCAAAATGAATCAAAGTCCGCGAAATGCCAAAAACAAGCCCGATGATGAGCACAAACGCTCCGATGCCAATGCCCAAGCGCCTCTTAGACTCATGCGAGAGCTTCATCATTCATCACCTTCTTTGGCACTCGACTCAGTGGTGGTCGCGGCAGCCATGTCAGCGTCAACCGCTGTGGAAACGTCCTCCCCCTTAGTCCTAGCGACCGCCGGCGCCGGACCAACCTGGATATCCCCGCGCGCCCAATCGCCATCGAGCGCACGTGCCGCCCAGTGATAGATGGGGATCGTAAAGAAAATCAGCGCGGCAAAGGGGCCGGCGCCAAACAGGAACATCAGCAAAAAGAACAGCAGCCAGCACACGGCCCAGTACGGGAACGACTGGAACGGACCCTTCACCGGAGTCACGCTGGTCGCACCGGCACCCGTCACCTGAGCCGTCGCCGCATTAGCTGCCTGCGCGCTCCAGCTTGCCGCTTGCGCCGCCTTGGCGGCGGCATCACTCGCCTGCGTTGCCGCCTCGGTAGCACGTGCCGCCGCCTCATGGGTACGGGCGCGCTCCGCCGCCTCGGCCTCGCGCTGACGGGCGCGGTCCTCGTTCTCAAACTCGATATCGTCCTCGATCTCATCGCTCGGATTGAGGAGCTCGTCCAAACTCACGCCATAGAGTTTTGCGAGCGAGATCAGGTTCTCGGTATCGGGCGAACTCTCCGCACGCTCCCATTTACTGACCGCCTGGCGCGACAGCCCCAGCTTTCGCGCCAGCCCTTCTTGGCTAAAACCCTTGCTGCGACGAAGGTCGGCGAGCCGCTGCGCAGTTTCTACATTCATGGTTCCTCCTATGTGATGCCAGCCGTGCCGCCGGACCGTTTTTGTTCTTAAGGCGCCTTGCACAGTTAAAAATCTATCCGCCACCGCCAAAAGCATGCCACCTATTCTAGTGAGATTTTTGACAACCGGCAGTTGCGGGCACATATGAGCTGCGGAAATGTGTCCAAACAAAGCAATGACCCGCAGCTCGGTTGTCCCCGTTGCGGCGTTAACGGTAGTATGGTCGTACTGTTTATTCCGCACCGCCAACGGAGGGAGTCCCGCGCCGTGAACCGCGATTTCGCCTCATCGCTCATCCAGCTCAACAATACGTTCTATCGCGAGCACTCCGCCTCCTTTTCCGATACACGCCAGGCCCCTTGGCCCGGCTGGGTGCGCACCATGGACATCGCGCTCGACCAGCTCGATGTAGCCACGATAGAGCATCCCGTCCGCGTCTTCGATCTTGCCTGCGGCAATATGCGGTTCGAGAACTTTGCCGCCGGCGGCACGCTGGCTGCCAAGGGCGTCGACGGCGCGAGCCCCTCGGCAGATGCCAACTGCCCCTTCGAGTTCTATGGTGTCGACTCGTGCCATGACCTGGCCATCGATGCCCGCGGTCACGCCCTGCGCATTCCCAACCTGCACTTCCAGGAACTCGATGTGCTCGACGCCCTCATGAAGCTCAACCCCGCCGAGACACCCGACGTGCTTTTCGATGCCCCGCTCGCCGACATCTCGGTCTGCTTTGGCTTTATGCACCACGTGCCGTCGTGCGAGTACCGCGTACGCGTGCTCGACGCCCTGGTGCGACAGACACGCCCGGGCGGCATCATCGCCATCAGCTTTTGGGAGTTTATGAATGACGAGCGCATGGCGCGCAAGGCTGTTCGCGCCGAGGCCCGCGCCGAGCTCACCCCGCCGTTTGAAAGTTACGATTCCGCGCAGTTTGAAGCCGGCGACCACCTCATTGGCTGGCAAAACGACCGCCACGCCTACCGCTATTGCCATCACTTTGACGATCAGCAGATCACCGACCTGGTGCGCGGCGTCCGTACGTTCTACAAGAGCGGCGAGGTCCCCGTGCGCGAGCTTGAGCGCTTCCATGCCGACGGTCGCAGCGGCGATCTCAACCGCTATGTGATCCTCAAGCGCCTGTAGGCATCGGCGACTCGCCGCCGAGCCGCATCGCATCTTTCGGGCAAGCTATGCCCGCCCTTTTTCAATCCATTGACGGAACGTGCAGCCATGCGTTCCATACTTATGACCAAGGAGCCTCATGGGAGTCGTCCACGTTCGCACGCCTAAGAACTTTGTGCTCGAGGAGCGCTTGGAGCGCTACGCCGATGCGATTGAGACGAACCCCGAGGCCTATGCCGGAGATTGGCGCGAGGCTTGCGCGCCAGCTGGCAGCAAGCCCTTCGAACACCTGCACCTGGATCTTGGCTGTGGCAAGGGAACGTACCTTGTAGAGCGTGCGGCGCACGAGCCAAACACCCTCTTTATCGGTATGGACCAGGAGCCCATCTGCATCGCCTATGCCGCACAGAAAATCTGCGAGCAGGAGCTATCCAACGCACTCGTCCTGCCCCGAGGCGCCGCAACGTTGCCGCAGCTGTTTGCCGCAGGCGAGCTCGACGCCATAACCATCAACTTTCCCACGCCGCAGCCCAAGGCCAAGTACGCCAAAAAACGACTCGTCCATGTCGACCATCTGATGCTCTACCGCCCGCTCTTTTCAGCCGGCGCCACCGTCACACTGCGAACCGACAGTAAGCCATTGCGCGACTACGCCCTGGGGCAGTTTGCCGCGGCCGGCTACGACACGCTTTGGGTAAGCGACGACGTCCGCCGCGACCATCCCGAGCATCCCGAGACCGAGTACGAATGCCGCACGCGCGAGATGGGTGCCGTCGTCTATGGCATTTGCGCCACACCCGGCGCGCAGCCCAGCAATGAACAGCTCGCGGCGGGCCGCGCGCAGGAGCAAAGCCTTGTCTGCTACCTGCCCGAAAACCTCGATGAGCTCACCTATGTACCTCTGGGCATGGAAGAGGCCGTCGAGAACTTTAGAAACCGCGCCCGCAAAGGCAAAAAGCGCCTTCCGCAGGAGTCATAGGGGCTTTTGACAGTCACGTCGCCAGCGAGCAAGCGCAAATAGGCACCGACGAACGACCCTCAAGCCTAAGTGAGTAGACTTTTTAGCAATAGCCAAGCACAACCCGCATAGGAACAAGTAAAACCGCAGGTAAATCCCTTACGCAAAAGCCATGTGCTGGCGAAATCGCAAAAAGTCTACTCACTTAGCTCGCGGCCGCACCAAACGGCTGAGCAGGACGCCCATTTCCTGCATTTTCTTTCGCGCTGGCACCCCGCGCCGCCGCTACGCCATAATAGTTGGCGGACAATCGCGAGAGAAAGCAAACACATGGCACAGACCACGACAGATATCGCCGCCAGCACCGTCTCCGGCGCCGGAGCCGCCAGTTCATTCTCGGGCGGCACGGGAACCGAAGCCGAATTCGGCTCACTCGGTGCGCTCTCCCCCACCTGGTGGGAGCCCGAGGACGGCAGCGAGCCCGAACCATGGCTCACGCCCGATCAGGCCTTCGAGCGCTTCTTTGAATGGACGAGCGATCGCGGCATTGAGCTGTGGGATCACCAAGAAGAGGCTCTCATGGACCTGGCCGCCGGAGATCACGTCATTTTGGGCACGCCGACCGGATCGGGTAAATCGCTCGTCGCGCTGGGCATGCTCTTTATGGGCATGGCGCAGGGCAAGCGCTGTTATTACACGGCCCCTATCAAGGCCCTGGTCAGCGAAAAGTTCTTCGATCTGGTACAGGTGCTCGGCCGCGATAACGTCGGTATGATCACCGGCGACACGCATATCAACACCAAGGCGCCCGTCATCTGCTGCACGGCAGAGATCCTTGCCAACGACGCACTGCGCGAGGGCGAAGATGCCGATGTGGGCTGCGTCGCCATGGACGAGTTCCACTACTTTGCCGACCCCGACCGCGGCTGGGCCTGGCAGGTACCGCTGCTCACCCTGCCCCACACGCAGTTTATGCTCATGAGCGCCACGCTCGGCGATGTCACTGCCATCGCCGCCTCACTCGAGGAGCACACCGGCGCTGCTTGCGACTTGGTCATCGATGCCCCGCGTCCTGTTCCGCTGAGCTACGACTATGTGACGACCTCCCTCGAGGGCACGGTCGAGCTCGCCATGCGCCGCGGCGAGGCCCCGCTCTATATCGTGCACTTTAGCCAGGATGCCGCCCTTGCGACGGCACAGTCGCTCGCCAATTTTGGCATCGCTAGTAAGGAGCAGCGCGAGGCCATTAAGGAAGCTGCCAAAGGCACGAGCTTCTCGACGGCTTTTGGCAAGATTCTCAAGCGCCTGCTTGGATGCGGCGTCGGCGTGCATCATGCTGGCATGTTGCCGCGCTATCGCCTGCTGGTCGAGCGCTTGGCGCAGCAGGGCCTGCTGCCCGTCATCTGCGGCACCGATACGCTCGGCGTCGGCATCAACGTACCCATCCACACCGTGGTGCTCACCGCGCTCACCAAGTTCGATGGCTACAAGATGCGTCGTCTGCGCGCCCGCGAGTTCCATCAGATTGCCGGTCGCGCCGGCCGTTCGGGCTTCGATACCGAGGGCATGGTCATCGCCGAGGCCCCGGAGCACGAGATCGAGAACGCTAAGCTCATGGCCAAGGCGGGCGACGACCCCAAGAAGCTCCGCAAGATTAAAAAGAAAAAGGCCCCCGAGGGCTTTGTCACCTGGAACAAGCAGACCTTTGAGCGCCTGATCGAGACGCAGCCCGAAACACTCAAGCCGCGCCTTCGCATCACACACTCCATGGTGATTAGCGTGGTCGAGCAGGGCGGCGACGCTCGCGCCCGCGTGCACGACCTCATAGAGACAAGCCTGCAAACGCCCGAGGAAAAGGCGAAGCTCGAGGTTCGTGCCGACGAGATCTTCGCCACGCTCATCGACTCCGGCGTCGTCGTGCGCACCGAGGTGCCGCCCGCACCCGACACCCCGACTGACGCCGCACCAGACATCGACTATGCGCTGACGGTCGATCTGCCCGAGGACTTCGCGCTCGATCAGCCGCTCTCGCCGTTCTTACTTGCCGCATTGGAGCTGCTCGATCCCGAGAGCGAGACCTATACCATGGATCTGATCTCAATGGTCGAGGCAACGCTCGAGGATCCCAAGCAGGTGCTGCGCGCACAGGAGCGCGCCGCACGCGATCGCGCTATGGCCGAGATGAAAGCCGACGGCATTGAATATGAGGAGCGTCTGGAGCGCATTCAAGACGTCACGTATGAAAAGCCGCTCGAGGATTTGCTCGACGCCGCCTTTGACAAGTACTGCCAGGAAGTGCCCTGGGCCAACGACTATCAGCTCTCTCCCAAGAGCGTCCTGCGCGATATGCTCGAAAGCGCGAGCGATTTTAAGGGCTACATTCAAAAGCTCGGCATCGCCCGCTCCGAGGGCATTTTGCTGCGCTACCTGGCAGAGGCCTATCGTTCGCTCGACCGCACCGTGCCCATCGAGAAGCGCGACGAACGCCTGCGCGACATTATCTCGTGGCTGGGCTTTGTGGTGCGCTCGGTGGACTCGAGCCTGGTAGACGAGTGGGAGAACGCCGGCAACCCGGCAGCCCTCGATGCCGCACCGCCACAGGGCATCGACGAGGTCGTGGCGGACCGCCGAGGCTGCACGTTGCTGGTGCGCAACGCACTCTTCCGCCGCGTGACCCTTGCCGCTCGCGAGCACGTTCGCGACCTGGGCGAGCTCGACGACGACTGGGGCATGAGCGAGATCCGCTGGCAAAAAGCACTCGACGCTTACCACGAGCAGCACGAGGAAATCCTCACCAACGGCGACGCCCGCAGCGCCGCGATGTTTTCCATTGACGAGTCCGACGAGAAGACCGCGCACGTATGGCACGTGCACCAGATCTTTGCCGACGAGGATGGCGACCACGATTTTGGCATCATGGGCGATGTCGATCTGGACGCCACGCAAGACGGCGGCGAGGTCATCTTCAAAAACTACCGCGTCGGCTTTATCGAGGACCTGCTCGAGGACTAGCCGAACATACTGGAACGAAACGAAGCGGGGCCGTTGGCAATATCGCCAGCGGCCCCGCTTTTGCACGATCCGCTATGCCCTACTCGGCATCCTCGACCTCATACGAATCCGCCTCGGCCGGCTTATCGTTTGTCTCTGACGCAGCCCCGCGCGCCTCGTCAAACGCCGCCTTCATGGTCTTGTTGCCCCACGTGAGCTTGCGAATGGTAAGATCGTCGGCTTTCTTGTTGGCTAGGCGCAGATTGTTCTCGGAGGACAGCAACGCCTCCTTGGTTTTCTGTAGATGGCTAATCGTCTTGTCGATCTCATCAATCGCCGTTTGGAACTTGCGGCTCGCGATCTCGTAGTTGCGACCGAAATCATTCTTGAACTTTTCCATCTTGGCTTCGAAGTTCGTGACGTCGATATTCTGCTGTTTGTACTCCGCCAGCTCCTGCTTATAGCGAAGCGAACCCATGGCGGCGTTGCGCAGCAGCGTGATCATGGGAATGAAGAACTGCGGGCGGATTACGTACATCTTCTCGTAGCGATAGCTCACGTCCACGATGCCGGCGTTGTAAAGCTCGCTCTCGGGCTCGAGCAGCGTGCAGAGCACCGCGTACTCACAGCCTTTCTGGCGACGATCGTGATCGAGTTTCTTAAAGAAGTCCTCGTTTTTATGCTTGGTCGCAGTCTCGTCGTTCTCGTTTTTCATCTCGAACATAATCGAAATGACCTCGTTGCCGCTCGCATCGCACTCGCGGAAGATAAAGTCGCCCTTGGTACCCTCGGACGCATCGTTATCTTTCTCGAAGTACGCGTTGGGAAACGCCGTCATGCGCAGACGGTTGAACTCAGTCTCGCAGTGCTGCTCGAGCGACTCGCCCACCATCTTGGTGGACAGGCGGACCTTCATGTCCTTAAGGCGCTCAATCTCTTCATCCTTGTAGCGAATCAGGTCATCGCTCGCGCGCTTGGCCTGCGCGAGCTCGAGCTCGTGTGCCGCCTTGGCTTGCTCCTCGCGAGAATCGCGCACCGCCAGCTCGCTCGTCAGCTTGGCACGTGCCTCATCGCGCTCTCGTTCCGCCGCGGCGACCGCCTCCGACAGGTTCATTTTTGCCTTCAGCTCCTGCTCGCGCAGCTGCGCACGCAGGCCCTCGGCCTCCTGCTCAGACTGAGCCTTTGCGGCGGAAAACTTCTCCTGCACCGTCGCACGGTAGTCAGCAAGTGCGCGCTCGGCCTCGCTGCGAGCGGCATCGAGCTCACGCTGCGACTCGGCCGCAGCAGCGGCAAGCGCCATCTCCTGGGCCCTGTCCGCCGCGGCAAGTCTGGCCTGCAGCTCGGCAATCTGCGCATCGCGTGTGGCTAAATCGTTTTGAGCGGCATTGCGCGCCGAAGCCTCGGCAAGCTTGGCTTCGTCATCCTTGCGTCCCAGCTGCGCACGCAAATTGTCGATCTCGCGCTGAAGCTCGGCATTCTCCTTTTGAGCGTCGGCACGGGCCTCAACCGCCGCGCGCTGGCTTGCGCTCTCGCGCTCTGCGGCAGCGCCCTCGAGCTTGGCGCGCAGCTCGTAAAGCTCGGCATCGCGCTTGGCAACCTCTTGTGCCAGCTGTTGAGCTGCAGCGTTCTTCTGCTCGGTAAGTTGAGCGTTGCGCTGAGACTCTGCCTTTTGCAAGGCAGCCGTCGAAAGCGAGCGCTCAAGCTCCAGCGCCTGCTCGCCCTCACGCTGGACTGCCTTCACACGCTCATCCAGGTCGCGCGAAAACTCGGCATTGCGCACTTGTTTGACAATCTCCGCATAGCCGGACGCATCGACCTTAAAAACTTCGCCACAATGCGGGCACTTGATCTCGTTCATAGCAGCTCCTCGATGGACGCAAATTTCAACCGCCTACACTCTACCGCGCCGCACGGACAAAAAAGGCGCCGCTGCCAGAATGGCAACGGCGCCAGAACCACCACAAAGGCGCCCCTTTGTGGTGGCTTGTGTCCCTACAGGTCGCGGTAGTCAATCAGACAAAGATCGGGCTGAGACTCAAGCCAAGCGCGAAGCTCGGGGTCGATCAGCGCATCGACTTCCTTGGTGCGATCGGTCGTAAGCGAGCTGTTCTCCAAGATAAAACGATCGAGATAGCCCGGATGGCACACAAAGACGACCGTCTCGCCGTCCGCCATCTCGCGAACCGTCCGCATAATCGAGTCCTTGGGTTCGTAGCCCGGCTCCATCGAGTGCATCACCATGCGCAGGTCGGTGGCACCGCATCGCACAACCGCCGTGGGGTCGAAGCTCGCCTTCTGTTCCTTAAGGCCCAGTTCCTGAGCAACCGCCGAGATCGCTCGGTTAAGGTTTTTGCTCATGACGGCATGGGCCTCAAAGTAATCGGGTTCGCGGCCCACAATCTCTACAAAGCGGTCATGCTGCGCGCGGATCTCGATGCAAGCCTCATCAAAGTCGATCAGTTCTTCGCCGCGCTTAAAATGCTCGCGGAAGGTACGGCTGCTATGGAACTCACCGCTCTCGTTGAGCATACTCGGAATGAGCTCCGGGTCGGCACACGGCTTGCCCAGGCACACGTTGGTATGCTGGCCCACCGCAATGCCGGCGTCCGCCACGAGCGACCAGCCACGCTCGGCCTCGGGCATATTGGGCATCAAACCCGCCGAGCGCACCAGACCCTCATTGATGCTGCGGGCAATCCCCAGGTTAACGGCATACGAATAACCGATATCGTCGGCACGAATGAGCAATTGCTTCATATTGACCCCCATCTACGGAAAGGGGCACTTGAAGCGTAGCCAAGTGCCCCAGATAATTGTCCTACCAAACGGATGCTTTAGGCCTTGGCGGCAGCAGCGTCCTCGTCGAGCTGCTCCTTGGTAAAGCCAAAGAGGTAAGCGATGACGGCTGCGGAAACAAACGCAGCGCCCGAGGCAACGCATCCCCAAACGAGATTAGCAGTTCCGCCGGCAACAAATCCAGTAACGCCCAGAATATTAGTCGCGCCCAAAACATACGTGGTCACATTGGCGAGAGCCGCGATCAGACCGCCGATGGCACCGCCGGCAACCATGGCACCTAGGCAGCGGGTGTACTTAAAGCCGCAGCCATACAGCGCGGGCTCCGTCACACCACCGACAATGCCGGAGAGCGAGAAGCCAAGCATGGCACCCTTTTCGTCGGTCTCCTTAAGGCGCAGGAAGGCGCCGAAGGCCATACCCCACGTGGCGAACTGGGCGATACCGCCCGCGACCATAACGCAAGAATCAGAGCCCAAGGTGAGCAGCTGCACAATGCCCAGGGTAAGCAGAACCTGATGCATACCGGTCATAACCAAGAACTCCCAAAGCGCGGCAATGGCGACGAGGGAGAGGATCGTGACGATGCCGCCAGTGTTACCGAGGCCGAACATAAAGTTGCCGACCAGGTTGCCCAGAATGGAGCCAATCGGAGCCAGAGCGCACAGAGAAACGGGGATCATCGCAGCCATGGTGCACACGGGCACAAACACCGTGGAGAGCATGTCGGGGATGATCTTTTTCATGAACTTCTCGACGACCATCAGCACCGGCATAGATAGCACCATGGGAAGCACGGTCGCAGAATAGTTGTTCAGCTGAGCCGGGAGCACGCCGTAAACCATCGTGGTCGTAGCTCCCGAATCTGCGGCGGCGTTGACCAACGTCATGAACTCGGGGGCAATGAGCACGCCGCCGAGCATCATGCCAAGCGGCTGGCTGCAGCCAAGCTGTTTTGCGGCAGCCCAGCCCAGATAGACAGGAAGGAAATAATAGCCAGCGTTGTAAATCCAGTTGTAGAAGAAATTGTAGATGTCGGAATCGGCAGACCAGATACCGAGCATGCCGTCGCCGCAAAGTACGGCAATGGTACGGAACATGGCGGCACCCATGATGATGGGGATCGTCATGACCATAGTCTTGGACAGGTAGTTGAGGGTCTTCTTGCCCGCAGTCTTGATCGTCAGCGGCTCCTTGGTACCGCCGTCGAGGTCCTCGTCAATTGAGCCTTCGCCCTTGACGCCCAGCGCAATGGCGGCGTCATAGACCTTCGGCACGTTCTGGCCAATGATGACCTGATACTGGCCGCCAGACCACTGTGCGCCCAGCACGCCCTTGATCTTCTTTACTTCATCGTCATTGGGAATGGACTGATCCTTGAGGTTCAGACGCAGACGGGTCATGCAGTGCGTCGCGTTCGTCACATTGGAGGCGCCGCCGACGGCAGCAAGCACGTCCTCGGCAATCTTCTTGTTATCGACAGCCATGTCGAATCCCTTCTCTTCCAACTAAAAGCCGTGGGACTTCACGGCACCAAGACGCACGATTCCGCTCGCGCCTGCGCAGCGCGCGATATCAGTTGGCAAGAGATTGATTTGCATGTGATTCCCGGGTGGATCGACATGAAAAAAGCCCCGCGCACAACCGACAGAGACCCAATTATGGTCTCGGCAGAATCGGTAGTGCCTCTCGGAGCTGCGCCGTGAGTAACACCCAACACACGGCGAGTATATGCGGCAGATGCGTTCATTGCGGCTCAGATTACCGACGAACGGTAGCAAACGACCCGCAAACGGTCGCCATGACGGAAAGGAAATGCCAGAGAGCTTATTTATCCTAGTTGACGGAAGCCACGCGGTTCACATGCATGATCAGATAGACGAGTTCTTCTTGGGCCAATGGCTCGCCAAAGGCCTCTTGAATCAGATCGTCGACACGATGAGCGCAACGCGACGCCGCCGGATACTGCTCCACGAGCACGTCGTAAAGACCGGAGTTCTCGGTATCGATCGGCTCTTTCTTTGCCACGCGGTCGAGCAGATAGCGTACATGAGTGGCAAAGCGAGTAAAGGCGAACGACGAGCGATCAACCTTCACACCCAACTCTTCTTGAATAATCGCGACCGTCATATCGAGCAGATGCTCTTCATGTTGTTCAGCCAGCACGCGCCGCTCGCTCGGCTTAACCGATGCGTTGACAATCGACATGGCAATGCCCGCGGCCTCGCTTCGGGGCATACGCACGCGAAAGCTTTTCTGAATGCCGCGAACGGCCAGCTCGCCCAAGCGGTATTCGATGGGATGCAGCTGCTCCAGATCGCGCTCGAGCGGCAACGACACCACCATATGTTCGCGGGCGCGCTTAATGGCAAACTGAATATGGTCTGCCAATGTAATGGGAAGGTTAGGACTCAATTCGTACGAAAGCTGTCCGGTCGCGATATCGGCCAGCTGAGCAGAAAACTCCAGCACCTCGGGATCGACCTCATCGATAAACGCCAGGTACTTTGAATCAATGCCGTAAAAGGTACGCGTGATGACATCCAGGTCGACTTCATGCGGCATATCGCCAAAGCCGATACCACGACCCAGCGCGATAAGTTGACGCCCCGCGCCGTCTTCGCAGATGGCAGCGTTATGGTTAATGCGCTGGATAGCCCTCATGGATTCATCGCTCCTACTGAAACGCGCCGCACAGACCATCCGCGCGGCGCGTTCATTCTACCTGCACTTACAGCTACAGTCCAAAGAAGCCTAGGATTTGGTCACGGCTTACGGGCTTGTAGTTGTTGGCATCGAGGCCAACGTCGTAGCGAAGGACTGGACGCTCGCGATCGCGATTGCGCGTATTGGTACGGTCTCCCCTGCTGTGGATGTGCCCGTGCAGCATGATGGCGCCGCGCGCCTTGCCGTTCCAGCTGAGCATGGGGTAATGGCTCATTACCAGGCGATGGCCCTTAGCGTAACCGGGGGCGACCTCCAGATAATCGCGCACCTCATCCCAAATGTGCGGCGCGTCTGGATCTTCCCAGTCGCCGTCATGGTTACCGCGGATGAGCGTTACGTTCTGACATTCAATGCGCTCGCGCAGGCGCACCGCTTCCGCCATGGGCAATCGATACGTAAAGTCTCCCAGGATATAGAGGCGGTCGTCCACAGCCACGCACTCATTGATGGCATCGATGACCTTGCGGTTCATCTCCTCGACCGAATCAAACGGTCGATCCATGTCGTGCAAGATATTCGTATCGCCCAGGTGCAGATCGGCGGTAAACCACATCATCGTCTCTGTCCTCATTTCGCAGCGCGTACAAGACTTGTTTAGTATACAGACGCAGCGATGCGACAGTTACCCAAAGAGCCCGTCCAACAGACCTCGGCGGCGCTTGTCTTGCTTTTTCGAAACGTCATCCTGAGCCTTCTTGCCCTGCCGCTTTTTGCAATCTTGCTCCAGTTCATCGTCATCGAGCAGCAGATCCCACTCAAACGGATCATCTACCAGATCGAACAAGTCATCGTCATCAAACACGTGCGCCTCCATTACCGATTAGAGAGCATCCACAACATAGTTGAGAAGTCTACGGGCCCGTGCGGACACAAATTCATCCTGTCTGCGTCTTTCAATCGTTTGCCGCAACGCTTGCGCGACGGAACGCTTGCAGATAAGATAGGAACATGGATGGCACCCGTGGCAGCGGGTCTTGCCAACTCCGATACACATTTTCATCGTGAGAAGTGGCCGTCTTCGCTTACGCGGGGGCGGCCACTTTGTTTTTCCCTATGCCATCTGAATCTAATGCACAAACATGCGCACGAACTTGTGCTTCCAGTTTGCATAAGGAGCGTAGCGGAATGGCACGTCCAGCCACGTTGCCTTGTTCACGATGCTCTTCTTGTGGCTAAACGTATCGAAGCTCTCGCGTCCATGGTACTGTCCCATACCGCTCGCACCCATGCCGCCAAAGCCCATATGGCTCGTAGCCAGGTGCATGATCGTGTCGTTGACGCAGCCGCCGCCAAAGGGCACGTAGCGCACAAAGCGCTGCTGAACTGCGCGGTCTTGGCTAAAGATATACAGGGCCAACGGCGTCGGGCAATCCGTAATAAACGTCTCTGCCTCGTCTAGGCTCTCAAACGTCAGCACCGGCAAGATGGGGCCGAAAATCTCCTCCTGCATCACGGCGTCATCGGGGGACACGCCATCCAAAATCGTCGGCTCGATCTTGAGCGAAGTCTCGCGCGCGGTACCTCCAAGCACGACCTTATCGGGATCGATCAGCCCGCGCACGCGCGCAAAATGCTTGGCGTTGACGATATGCCCGTAATCCTCGTTATCGAGCGGATGCTCGCCAAACATACGATGGACTTCCTCCTTGATGAGGCCCAGCAGCTCGTCGTGCACGCGCGCATCGACCAGCAGGTAGTCGGGCGCCACGCAGGTCTGCCCCACGTTGAGCCATTTACCAAAGGCGATACGCCGCGCCGCGACCTTCAAGTTTGCCGTCGCATCCACGATGCAGGGACTCTTTCCGCCCAGCTCAAGCGTCACGGGCGTAAGATTTTTACTTGCGCGCTCCATGACGAGCTTGCCGACCGGAACGCTACCGGTAAAGAAGATCTTGTCCCAGCACTCGTCGAGCAGTGCTTCGTTCTCGGCGCGCCCGCCCTCGACAACCGTCACCAGACGCGGATCAAACGCCTCTTCACAGATCCGCTTGAGCACCGCACTCGATGCCGGAGCATAGGCACTCGGCTTGATGACCACGGTATTGCCCGCGGCAAGGGCGCCGGCGAGTGGCTCGAGCGTCAGCAAAAACGGATAGTTCCAGGGCGCCATGATGAGCGTGACGCCATAGGGCACGGCTTGCGTTTTGCACACGCTCACGGCGTTAGCGAGGTCGCACGGGCGCAGGCGCGGACGACTCCATCGAGTCACGTGCGCAATCTGATGACGGATCTCGGAAAGCGAGGTGCCGATCTCGCACATATAGGCTTCGTCATGTGACTTGCCCAAATCGGTCTTGAGTGCATGGGCGATATCGGCCTCGTGGGCCCGCACCGTATCGCGCAGGCGCACGAGGGCGCGGCGTCGAGCATCGACATCAAATGTGGCGTGCGTCTTAAAATAGGCGCGCTGATCGGCAACGATGCGCGCAATTTCCTCGGTGTTCATGGACCCTCCTAGTTCTCGCCCTCAAACATACCACCTGCAACGACCTCGTACATACGCTCGAGCTCCAAACGGTCCATCAAAAGTGGAACGGGGTATAGCGGATTGGCCTCGGCATCGGCATGGGCCGCCATCTGCGGAATGTCGGAGCGGTGAATACCCGAGACATACTTGGGGATTCCCAGGGTCTCGTTCATGCGGTCGACCCAATCGATAAAGGCCTCGGCCGCCAGGCTGTCCTGCGCGTTAGCCGGCGCGATACCGGCCATGCGGGCGAGATCGGCAAGCTTGGGAGCGGCAGCGTCACCATAAGCGCGAAGCATGTGCGGCAGGATGATCGCGTTGGCCAAACCGTGTGGAATTCCGTATCGGCCGCCCAGACTGTGCGCGATGGCATGCACATATCCAACATAGGAGCGCGTAAAGGCAACACCCGCCTTATACGCCGCCGAAAGCATATTGCGGCGCGCACGCATGTTACCGCCATGCTCATAGGCCTCCAGCAAATTGTCGTGGATGAGCTGAACCGCCTGACGCGCCATCTTGCGCGTGTAGGACGTGGTGCTACGGCCGATAAAGGCCTCGACAGCATGCGTCAGGGCATCCATACCCGTCTGCCCCGTAATGGACGCCGGCAACCCACGCGTAAACTCGGGGTCGTGCACCGCAAAACGTGGGATGAGTACAAAGTCGTTAATGGGGTACTTGTAATGCGTCTCGTCATCGGTAATTACCGCCGCAAGCGTGACCTCGCTTCCCGTGCCTGCCGTGGTGGGAACGGCGATGAGCAACGGCAGGCGACGATGAATGCGCAACAGGCCGCGCATCTTGTTGATGGGCTTGTTTGGCTGCGCGATGCGTGCCCCCACGCCCTTGGCGCAGTCCATGGCCGAACCGCCGCCAAAACCAATAATGGCCTGGCAGGCGTTCTCTCGATACAGGGACGCTGCTTCCTCCACATTCGAGACCGTGGGGTTCGCACGTGTTTCGGCATAGACCGCAGCGCTAATTCCCTTGGACGCGAGCGCTGTCTCGAGCGGTGCCGTGAGCCCCAGACGGGCAATGCCGGGATCCGTCACGATAAGAACATGCTGTATTGAACGCTTTTGAAGCACTGCGGGCACTTCCTCAGCGTGCTCTAAAATGCGTGGCTCGGTATAGGGCAGCACCGGCAATGCGATGCGAAAAACCGTTTGATACGTTCGGCACCAGGCGCGGCGGGCTAGATGCATAAAGGAAACTCCTTCATTTGTTGATAGGTCAACATTTGCTCGACCGATTGTACTCATCGGAGGTCGCACGAGGTCTAGCAATCGTTAATCAATCAACATCTACACATGCCCAAAATTGTTTTATTAAAAATCATTCCTAATAGGCTTCACATTCGGTCTCATTTATGGATAATAGAACCCGTCAAGACGCACGTCCGGAGAGGGCCCTTACGGGACCGGGCGAGCGCACCATCGCCATCGATCGAAAGGATCGAATTATGAAGTTTGTTTGCCCCGTTTGCGGTTATGTGGAAGAGTTCGACGGCGACCAGCTGCCCGAGGATTTCAAGTGCCCCCAGTGCGGCGTTCCCGGTTCTCGCTTCCTGAAGCAGGAGGAGGGCCAGCTCGAGTGGGCTGCCGAGCACGTCGTGGGCGTCGCCAAGATGGAGGGCGTCTCCGAGGACATCGTTGCCGACCTGCGCGCCAACTTTGAGGGCGAGTGCTCCGAGGTCGGTATGTACCTGGCCATGGCTCGCGTCGCCCATCGCGAGGGTTATCCCGAGATCGGCCTGTACTGGGAGAAGGCTGCCCACGAGGAGGCCGAGCATGCCGCTAAGTTCGCCGAGCTCCTGGGTGAGGTCGTGACCGACTCCACCAAGAAGAACCTCGAGATGCGCGTTGAGGCCGAGAATGGCGCCACCGCCGGCAAGACCGATCTTGCCAAGCGCGCCAAGGCCGCTGGTCTCGATGCCATCCACGACACCGTTCACGAGATGGCTCGCGATGAGGCCCGCCACGGCAAGGCTTTCGCCGGCCTGCTCAAGCGCTATTTTGGCTAAGCCAACCGCCTGAGACATAACCTCTAGCTCGATGAGGCCCGGACCGTATTGGTTCGGGCCTTTTTCGTGGGCTTATTGCAGCTGTTCTTGAAGAACGATGAGCGACTGAGGGCTCAGGTCGTCGTATTGTATGAGGACGCGAGATGGGGCGTTCTTAGTCGATGCCCGATCACCCGTCCACAGGCAATCGGCGATGTTGACATAGGAAATACGAGCGTCAGCGAGAGCCTTCGCGAAACTCTCCCCCGCCTTGCCCTCGGCCAGGGCAACGGTGCAGTAAAGGCCCGCGTCTGCATGCTCGATCGAGACCTCCCCTGCCGAAAATGCTTTCCGTACAAGCGCCGCCAGGTCATCACGCGCCTCGCGAGCACGAACGCGCACGCGGTTCACATGCCGCTCGTAATCACCCGATTCCAGCAAACGAGCCAAAGCGACCTGGTCAACAGAACTCACCGACGAGGCGTAAAAACCAAGGTTGCGCCTAAACCGTTCCATCAGCTCATCGGGCAGCACCATGTACGCTAGACGCAACGCCGATGACAGGCTCTTCGAAAACGTGTTGGTGTAGATAACCGACTGGGCGGCATCGATTGACGCGAGCGCGGGAATCGGCTTGCCGGCAAGGCGAAACTCACAATCGAAGTCGTCTTCGATGAGATACCGACCTGGTCGCTCGGCGGCCCAACTCAGCAGCGCATAGCGACGCGCAATGCTCGTCACAAGGCCCGTCGGATACTGATGGGACGGCATCAGGTGAAGGACGTCGGTCCCGCTTTTCTGCAGAGCGCTCAAGTCCACGCCCTCATCATCCAACGGGATATGTCGAACTTTGCAACCCATAGCCTGATAGATGCGCGTCAGGCGCAAATAGCCCGGATTCTCAACGGTATACACCTTGTCCGCGCCAAGCAACTGAACCAACATGGTATCGAGCAACTGGGCGCCCGCACCGATAACGATGTTGTTGGGGTCGACATTCATACCCCTTGTCCCGCGCAGATGGTGAGCGATTGCGCATCGTAGTCGAGCGGTGCCCTGCGCCGGTGCGGGCGAAAAGATTTCACGCTCGTCTTCGGACGTCAGCGTCGCCCGTAGCGCACTTTGCCAAAGCCGCGCCGCCTCCAAAGCGGAAGGAGAAAGTGCGTCGAATCGCTCTGCCTGCCCCATGGCATCATGCGCGCTGGGACCAACAGGGACAGCATCTCGGTCGATATCCCCCGCAGCCAAAGCCAAAACCGGCGCATCCGGAAGCTCGCACGCGTAGTAGCCACGACGCGGCATTGAGCAAATATAACCCTCGGCAAGCAACTGGCTATATGCATTCTCGATGGTAATGACACTGATACCCAGATGACTCGCAAAGGCGCGCTTAGACGGTAGATGCTCCCCTGCCGCAATGCGCCCGGCAACAATATCATCGCGAATTTGCTGGTAAACATACTCATAAAGCGATGCTTCGCCGCGTAGTTCCAAATTGTAGTCAAGCATGGGTCTATCACCTGACCTTATCGAATCATTCAATCTGGCATTAGCCTGACCTTGTTATTATCTCGAAAACTGAGTATTTCGCCATACCCGGCTCCCCGATAGGATGTTCCGTCCAGCACTGTACATGCCAACCAAGGGAGCAACCATGACAGAACAGACCAGCAAGGCCGATCGCGTCAAGCTCAATCGCGAGCTCGCGCAGATGCTCAAGGGCGGCGTCATCATGGACGTCACCACGCCCGAGCAGGCACGCATCGCCGAGGAGGCGGGCGCCTGCGCCGTCATGGCGCTCGAGCGCATCCCGGCCGACATCCGTGCCGCGGGTGGCGTCTCGCGCATGAGCGATCCCAAGATGATTAAGGGCATCCAGGAAGCCGTCTCCATCCCCGTTATGGCCAAGTGCCGCATCGGCCACATTGTCGAGGCGCAGATCCTGCAGGCCATCGAAATCGACTACATCGACGAGTCCGAGGTCCTCTCCCCTGCCGACGATGTCTATCACATCGACAAGACCCAGTTTGACGTGCCGTTTGTCTGCGGTGCCCGCGATCTGGGCGAGGCGCTTCGCCGCGTTGCCGAGGGCGCCACGATGATCCGCACCAAGGGCGAGCCGGGCACGGGCGACGTCGTTCAGGCCGTGCGCCACATGCGCAAGATCCAAAAGCAGATCCGCGACGTCGTTGCCCTGCGCGACGATGAGCTCTTTGAGGCAGCCAAGCAGCTGCAGGTTCCGGTCGAGCTGGTGCGCGAGATCCATGCCACGGGCAAGCTTCCCGTCGTGAACTTTGCCGCTGGCGGCGTAGCGACCCCCGCCGACGCCGCGCTGATGATGCAGCTGGGCGCCGAGGGCGTCTTTGTCGGCTCGGGCATCTTTAAGAGCGGCGACCCCGCCAAGCGCGCCGCCGCCATAGTCAAGGCCGTGGCAAACTTCACCGATGCCAAGCTCATCGCCGAGCTTTCGGAGGACCTGGGCGAGGCCATGGTGGGCATCAACGCCGACGAGATCGAGATCATCATGGAGGAGCGCGGGCGCTAGTCCGGCAGAAAGGATCGCACATGAGCGATTACGCAGACCAGACGGTCGCCGTGCTGGCGGTCCAGGGTGCTTTTGCCGAGCACGAGGCGAGGCTGTCCGAGCTGGGCGCACGTTATATTGAGCTGAGGCAGGCGGCTGATTTGAAGCAGAGCTTTGACCGCCTGGTCCTCCCCGGCGGCGAGTCCACCGTTCAAGGGAAGCTGCTTGATGAGCTGGGCATGCTCGAGCAGCTTCGTGCCCGCATCGCTGAAGGCATGCCCGTCCTGGGCACCTGCGCCGGCCTGATTCTGCTGGCTCACGACCTTGCCGCCCATGACGATAAGGGCACGCCGCGTTTGGCAACCATGGATGTACTTGTCGAGCGCAATGCCTACGGCAGGCAGCTCGGCAGCTTTCGAACCAAGGGGCAGGTAGCCGGCATCGACGGTGAAGTGCCGCTGACGTTTATCCGCGCGCCCCGCATCGTCGAGGTCCACGGCGACGCCAAGGCCCTGGCAGAGGTCGATGGCCGCATCGTCGCCGCCCGCCAGGGCAACCAGATCGGCGTAACCTTCCACCCCGAACTCGATGAAGACACCCGCCTCCACGAACTGTTCCTGCAAATGTAGGCATCGAAAGCAACAAACGAAACGAGAGTGGATAATCTCCCACTTTGAGCTTGAATGCAGACTCAAACCGGGAGATTTTCCACTCTCATGCTATGTAGTCATTGGGGTCGCTCTTAAACGACTACTCAAACAAGAACGTTCCCAATGACTACATTGCGATAGACAACCACGTTTGCTCAGATAAAACCGACCAAAATAAACCTGTCCCTTTTTGGCAGGTTTTGATCAAGGCAACGCCGATGTTTTGGCAACGCCAGCGAGCGCCGCCCAGGGCGAACAAGTTGGCATGAAAAAGGCAAGGCATAGACCTTTTGGTCATGCCTTGCCTTTTGAATGACAAATTGTCGCCCTGGGCGGTGCGCAGCGTCAACTAGTTACGCGGTTCGTAGAACCGCGTAACCCCTAGAAACGGTTGCCGCGGAAGCCGCCACCGTTGCGGCCGCCACGGTCGCCACCGCGACCGCCGCGGTCGTTACCACGGTTGCCGCCGAAGCCACCACGGTTGCCACCGCGATCGCCATAGCCACCACGGTTGCCACCAAAGCCGCCGCGACCGCCACGGTCGCCGCCACGGTCACCAAAGCCGCCACGGCCACCGCGATCGCCACCGCGACCGCCGCGGTCACCGCCACGGCCACCGCGATCGCCAAAGCCGCCGCGACCGCCACGGTCGCCGCCACGGCCACCGCGCTCGTCACGGCCGCCGCGAGGACCGCGGTCCTCGTCCAGGCCCATGGCGACGAGCGGAGCGATAACCTTATCGAGAGCGGCCATCAGCTCGGTGGCCTCCTCGTAAGAAAGCTCGGGCAGGAGCTTCTCCTTCTTGTTGGCAAGCTCGACCAGGCCCTCAGCGGCATCCTCGGCAGCGAAGACGACGATCTTGCGCATATCGCCCTCGGCGTCGTCGATGCGGCCGACCAGATCGGCAGCCTCGGCCTCGGCCATCAGGCCATCGAGCTCACGAAGGCGCATGCCCAACAGGTCGGACATCTCCTTCTGCTCCATCTTGGGCTTGAGGTCAAGAAGCTTGATGGCGCGCTCGATGTTCGCCATGCGCTCAGCCTTGGCCTCCTCCTCCTTGGAAATAGCAAAGCGACGGCTGCGCAGCAGGCGGGCGGCCTTCTGCATCTTGTCCATCAGCTCTTCATCATCGTAATCAGCGGCGGCCTCGACAACCTCGGCCTCCTCCTCGGCGGAAACCTCGTCAGCAGCCTCAACCTCGGCAGCTTCGGTCTCCACGGTCTCGACTGCCTCGACCTCGGCAGCCATGGTCTCGTTCTCGGTCTCGTTCATGATCTCTTCGTTCTCAGACATGAGACTCCTTCTTGGCCCTCTCGGGCATCATCGCCCCATTCGCGGGGCCCGTCGCGCACTCTTTGCGCTTTAAACATTCATGCCTCTCGGCAAAACGTCCATTAGTTTATGGCGTCGCCATCCAATCTAGCTGCAGAATCTATGTGCACACATTAATGCGACATGTGCGACTCGCGGCGGGCGTACACCAGCGACACCGCGAACCCGACCATGGCAATTACAGCCGCCACACGCACGGCAGCTGCAAATCCAATCGCCTGGGCAACGTCCGCCGCAACGCCAGTGGCGCCGGCAACCGCCGAAGAACTCGAAAGCAAACCGATAAATAGCGATGGACCAAACGACGCGGCAATCATGTTCCACGTGTTGAGCAATGCCGTTCCGTGAGGATGTTCAGCGGCAGGCAGCGTCTCCAAGCCGGCCGTTTGCGAGGGGCTCAGCACCAAACCGACTCCGGCATACACCACAACGGTCAGCGCCACGACGACGCCGATGTTCATGCTTGCCGCCGTCATCGAGATGGCAGTCTGCCCCACGGCAATCAGGGCAAAGCCGACCGGCAGCAGTGGCCATGCGCCACGGGCGTCCATCACACGTCCGCCCACAATCGAGGTCACGGCGTTGCAGGCAATCGCCGGCAAAATGAGCAAGCCCGCAACAAGTGCGGTCATGCCGTATGCGCCCTCAAAATAGAGCGGCAACAAAACACTCATCGAGAACGTTGTCATCATCGACACCACCACAAGCAGGCACGCAGGCCAAAAACGAACGCTCGCCATGGGACGCACGTTAAGCACCGGATGCTCGAGCTCGAGCTGACGGGCCGCAAACAAGCCGAGCAGCACAAGGGCGGCGAAGAGCGTCACGATGCCGGAAATCAGATTGGTCGAGAACTCGCCTACGGAATACACAAATGCCGTAATGCCGGCAGCGAGCAAAACAACCGACAGAATATCAAGCGTGGTGTTCGAGCGCTCTCCGACATTCTGAACAAGCTTTACGCCCGCCGCAGCGACCGCAATGCCGCCCACCAACGGCACTACGAACACCGCTCTCCAGCCAAACAACGTGCACATAAGACCACTGATCACAGGTCCAAACGCCGGCCCCAGCGTAATGCAGGCACCGCCCAGACTCAGATACAGACCGAGCTTCTCGCGCGGAGCGCAAGATAGCACCACATTCATCATGAGCGGAAACAAGATGCCCGATCCCGCAGCCTGCAAAATGCGACTTGGCAGCAAGACGGTAAACGTTGGGGCGACCAGGCACAGGACTTCTCCGGCGACCATGCATCCGCATGCGAAAAACAGCAGCCTGCGCGTCGAGAAACGACCGGAAAGAAAGGCCATGATGGCCGTAAAGATCGACGTCACGATCATGTAGCCCGAAACAAGCCACTGCGCCGTGGTGGCACTCACCGAAAAGGCCGCCATGATGTCGTGCAACGCCACGTTAATGATGTTCTCGTTAAACGCGGCAACAAAGGCCGCGATATACATTACGGCGAGAAACGCCGAAGTGGCCGATGGCGCTACTTGAACTTGTTGCTGAGATTTGCTCCCCATGCATTTCCTTCCTCTTGGAACGACAGTCGTATCGCCCCAGAGGAACAGTCCAGGGCGAGGATGAGCCCTAGACTTACGCCAGACGCCGCACGCGACGAGTCTGGCAACATGGTCCAACGTCGAAAGATTGTAACGCGGACGCGCAGCTTTCCTTCCGCGCTATTATTAAAAGTCCACGAAAGCACGAGACATGAGGAGCCCGCCATGATTAAGCCCATCATGAAATCCAAGTTCTTTTTGCGCCTGCCTTCCGAAGACGCGGCCCCCGATGACGCCGTGACCGGGCAGGACCTCCTGGATACGCTCCATGAGCATGAGCACGAGTGCGTGGGCCTCGCCGCCAATATGATTGGCGTGCGCAAACGCATCATCTGCGTAAAGGACGGCAACAGGGCGCTCCTGATGTACAACCCTCAAATTCTTGAGCAGGTCAATGCCTATCAGACGAGCGAAGGATGCCTTTCGCTGGTTGGAGAGCGCCCCTGTACCCGTTATCGCCGCATTAAGGTGGAGTATCTGGACGAGAACTTCGTCCACCGCATCAAAAACTTCTCGGGCTACACCGCCGAGATCATCCAACACGAAATCGACCACTGCAACGGCGTCGTGGTTTAGGCCACCTGCCAAAATGAGGGTACCGGAGGCCTCCCTATGGATATCAGCCGCTTCGGCGAATTCGCCATCTTAGCGCAGTCACGCACGTTTCTTGATGCGGCGGAACTGCTTTTCATGTCGCAATCAACCCTCTCCAAGCACATCATGGCAATGGAGCACGAACTCGGCTGCAAGCTCATCGATCGAAGCAAGCGCCACGTAACACTCACCGCGCAAGGTGAAGCGCTCCTCCCCTATGCGCAAAAAATTGCGACGCTTCAGCATCGCTATCTTGCCGCCATTCAAATAGGTGCAGATGAGCCGCTCGAGCACCTCACCGTCGGTTCTATCCCCATTATGACCCCTTATGGGATTACGGACGCCGTCATCGATTTTCAGCAGGCGAACCCCTCATATTCTGTCGAGCTCATCGAAGGCGAGGGCGACACACTCAAGCGCATGCTCCTGCACGAGGACATTGACCTGGCCTTCATCCGCGACAGCGGCGCCATCGAGCCGGAGTTCAAAAAGATTCCCTTTACGACCGACCGGCTCGTGGCCGTCCTTTCGCTCGACCATCCACTCGCCGAACGTGACACCGTCGAGATAGACGACCTTATCGACGAGAATTTCCTCATGCTTCCCCAAGGCTCGTTCGTAAGCGAGCTCGTCCTTTCCCTTTGTCGCAAAGCTGGATTTGGCCCACGTGTTACGTTCACCGGCAAACGAGCCGAGAACATCATCTCTCTTGTCGCACGCGGCGCCGGTGTCTCATTCCTCATGCGCAAGCCGGCGGAATCGCTTGCCAGCGGAAAGGTAGCCCTGGTGCCGCTTGAGCCCGCGACGACCTCCGAGGTCAGGCTCTACCTCAAGCGGAACGCCGCGCACTCGCAGGCGGTCGTCTCGTTCATCGGCTTCCTCCCCTACCGTCAGCTCCTGCAGGGCGACCGTGCGTCTTCCACCGCGGCACGACCGTCATAATCCCCGTTGCTCCACAACCGCAGGCTTGTGTCCGCAAACACGCTGACAACGGCACAAAACACAAATATGCCTCGGGCGGCACGTCACCGTCCGAGGCAAATTTAGTTAAAGTGCGCAGACAGACTAGTCCACCGAGATGTTGAGCGCCTTACCGCCCTCGTCCTTCCTGGTACCGATCACCATAGCGGCGACAAGAGCCAGAACGAAAGCGACCACACCGGAGATGACAAGGCCGATAAAGCCCGTGTCGATGCCGGCAGGGTTAATAAAGCTCGGGAAACCGAGCGGGCCGGAGGCACCGAAGGCATAGAGTTTGGCACCCATGAGGCCGGCGATGGCGCCGCCTACACCAGCGGAAATAAAGGTTGCCCACATAAGGCGCTTACGCGGCAGCAAGATGGCGTAAAGCGCAGGCTCGTTGACACCGAAAATCGAAGAGACAAGGGCGGGAATGTTGACGGCAGCATTTTCCTCGGAATCCTTGGTTCGGATGACCATGCCAAGCACAGCACCGGCGATGGCACAACCGCCTGCATACACGAGCGGGTTAATGAGGTCATAGCCGTAGGTTGCGACATCGAGAAACCACAGCGGGATGATACCCCAGTGCAGGCCGAACATGACGAGCAGGCTCCAGAACGTGCCGATGACGAAGCCGGCGATGGCGGGCTGGAAGTTGATGAGCATCAAGATGATCTGGGCAACGATATTGGAGAGGACCGTCATGACCGGACCGACCACAAGCAGGCCAAGGATGCCGCAAATGAGGAGCGTCAGGATGTTGGAGAAGAACGAACTCACAAGCGCGGGCAGCGCGTTAGAAAGGGCCTTGTGCACCTTGGAGGCAATCCAGACGATAAAGATCGCAGGCAGAATCGTCGATGAGTAATTCTGCATGATCAGCGGGATGCCAAAAATATCACCATAGACATTGGACTCGAAGACCGTGCCGGCGCCGAGCGTGTAGAGCGGATCTCCGCCCATAAGGGCAACGAGCGTCGGGTAGACGAGGATACCACCGAGCGCCATTCCCATAACGGGCTTAAGTCCGAACTTCTTGGCCGACGTCCAGCCAATGATTAGCGGAAAGTAATAGAAGACCGAATCTCCGATTGCCGAGAGCGTCACATACGTATTGCTGTCCTTGGCAAGCCAACCGGCAACCGTGCAGAGCGCGAGCATCGACTTGATAAAGCCACCGGCCATAAGCACGCCAAGAACCGGCTGCAGAATCTCGGAAATGATGGCGAGCAGACGCGAGAATGGATCGCCCTTTTTGACGTCGTCGCCCTCATCGATATCGAGTGCGGGTTTGGAGTCGAACCCGCCAATCTGAACAAGGTCGTTGTAGACGGCCTCGACAGTGGCACCTATCACGACCTGATACTGTCCGCCGGCCTGGATGACGTCAACGACGCCCTTCGTCACCTTAAGTTCATTGGTCTGGGCGAGCGATTCATCCTTGAGGTGGAAGCGGAGACGCGTAATGCAGTGGCTCACGTCTAACACATTGTCTCGACCACCGACCTTTGTGATGATTTCATCGCAAAGCTTCTGGTATTTCATGGAATTCTCCTTTTTCTGAGCGGGGCATAGCGTAGATTTCAGGCCTCCGTAGTCGACGTGGGAGGGCAAGGAACCCGCTTCCCCCTTTTAAATCCGCGGACGCACGTACGCCCGGGATAGGAAACGGCAGAGAAGATGGAAGATGCCGATCACATGGCAGCGAGCCTCATTAGCCCATGTCACGCAATCAGGTCTACAGACGCGAATCTGCTGCGCCGAGAAGTCTCGTCGTCTGGCAGAACTTGTCACACAGACGTTCCGGTTCGCCCTGGGGAATCTGAGTACGCTCGGTCTCAAAGGAGAGGCCGTACTCGCGTGCCGGAAGGAAATACTCGAAATAGCCGTTGGTGTAACCGCAAACTATTCCCTCGACCGGGCATTCGCGCTTCATGCGAATACCCAGGTCGCTGCCGAGCTCACTCGGGAACACAAAGAGATGCAGGCCGCCCAAACTGATGACGGCACACTTAAGCGTGAGCGAAAAGTCGTCATGGGCAACGGTGTGATAGAACGTCTGAGGCTCGATGCGGTCAAGAACGACCTCGCGATCGAGCTTGATCTGGGAAATCGCCTCGGCAAGACCGGTCGAAACACGCTCAACCTCGGGAATGCCGCGTCCCTGGCGAAAATTGCGGTCGCTACAGTCGCCAGCAGCACCGACAACCATGGCCGGATAGTAACCAAGACTCTGAGCGAGCTTTTTGCCGGTAAGACCGGCGAGTTCGCTCGTGAGCTCCGTGCAGTCGGGTCCGACACAGGCAGAATGCA
Source organism: Collinsella sp. CLA-AA-H302 (assembly GCF_040093305.1). Taxonomy (NCBI): domain Bacteria; kingdom Bacillati; phylum Actinomycetota; class Coriobacteriia; order Coriobacteriales; family Coriobacteriaceae; genus Collinsella; species Collinsella sp. CLA-AA-H302. Next base: position 227,593 of record NZ_JBBNJW010000002.1, on the reverse strand, counting down.
CCGCCCAGTTCACAAAGCCCGCAAACGATTTGCCTTCGTCATCGAAGAACGACACCACGATAACCTCATTGTCGGCAAGCTCTCCGGGAATGATGCGGTTGTCGTAGAAACCGGTGATGACTTTTTTGCCCATGCGGCAGGTCGCAGGTCGCACGTTGGCGCGGCACTCTTCGAAGCATTGACAGATGGTATCGAGGAACCAGCGATAGTAGTCCTCGTTGAATTTTCCCGTCCACCAGCTGCGATGGTAGGCGACGATCGAAGTGTGGTCGTGCGTCGCGGAGAGCAGAACGCAATCACGGTCGATTCCGTAGCGCTCGGCGAGCATCGTCTTAACCTCCTCGGCCATGCTCTCCTCAAACTCGAGAACATCGGCGTTGAAGAGAAAAACTTCGCGGTCGTCCTGTTGGAAAAGAATCGCGTTGGCGAAGACGTCGTCATGGACGCCTGTCGCAGGCTCCAGACGGTTGGGGAGGTTACGGTATCCGATTAGATAGATGTCGCCTTGCGGGGTAATCTTGCGGCGTGCATGTCCGATATTCATGCAAGTTCTCCTTTTTGTCGCGCCGCGTTTAAAGCGGCAAGGATGGTTTGGAGGAGGCGCTCATGGGAACCGGCGGCAAAGCCGGAGTTCATGGCCTCATAGGTGATTTTCTCGTACGCATCGGGGGCCGGCAGATACTTCTGCCCTCCGTTGACAAGCGTGGCGAAGAGCACGGGGCAGAATCGGGCGGCGCGCACGGCGGCGCCAAACGAGCTCGAAACCTCGGGCTGGATACCAACGAACTCGGCATTTCCCAGCCGAAGTAAATAGACCCTCGTACGCTGTTCGCCCGCCGCATGAAACTCATAAGTTCGATGCGGGGCCAATGAGCAGAAGTCGGCGCGCGTCTGGGCGGGCAAAAGGACGTCGACCGTGCGAGCATCGACGCCGATGGCATCGTCCTCACGCGCCGCACGGACGGCCTCAATCAACGCATCGCTCAGAACGCGACCCTGTCGATGCAGCATGCGATATCCACTCTCGTGAGCATCTAACGTTTGCTTCGCCCCGGTCGAATCAAACGCAACGGTCACGGCGCGCTCCGCCGGACTCTGATCCCCCGCGGCACCGGGCAGCAGCAACACAACTCCGCCCAATTCGCGCTCGAGAGCCATGGCGGCAAAGCCAAAGAGGTCCCCGCTCACCACGCGCTTCCCTTGAGAATCGTGCGATCCGTCGAGCACGGAAGACTGGACATCAGCCGTCGCAAGCATGGCAACGAGCCCGCCCTCAGCATCCCTCGCGACAAGTACGGGCATCGCGTGGTCGGCAAACCCCTTGGGGTCTACTCCCAGCCACCAGCCGGCCGGCGTCTCAATGTCGCGGTTAACGTTCACAGGACAGTGGCCCTCCGACGAGGCGAGCGTGACAGAGCGAATGCCCGCAACCGCCTGCTCAACAGCCGCGCGTGTCGCGGCGATGAGCGCGGCACGATAGCGCTCATTTCGATCGCGGGCATCGGTGTCGGCCAGATGCCCAGGGGTGCGCACGTGAGGCGCAGAAAACGTGTGGGTCGGGACCACCCAAGAAAAGGCGCCGTCGCAATTGGAGACATCCTTGACAACCTCACGCAGATCGGCGAGTAGGGCCGGAGCGATCGAGGTAACCTCAAGTGAAAGGATGCAAGCGCGCCGCCCCATCCCTTCGACCACGAAGGCACGGACAAAGATTTCATGACGGAGTGCGTCGAAACCGTCGAACGGCAATACGTCCTCTAAGTTAATGGCCACCCGGGCGGCTCCGGCCTTCATCTCTCCCTTATCCATGGCGAACGCCCTCCTTTATCTGTCGCTCACTCGATGCCGTACAGGCGCCGTGCCGTGCCGCCAAGCATAAGGTCCTTGTCCGTATCACTTAAATCTGTAGCGCGGACGCAGGCGACACCCTCTGTTAGCCACTCGCGTTTAACGGGATAACTCGTACCAAAGACAATATGGTCTGCACCAAGGACTTCAACCGCACAGGCAAGAAGCGTCTCGCCCCAGGGCTGAGCATGGGACATGTCGAAATAAACGTTGTTCTCAAGACGCTTGGAGACCGTCTCGGTATCGGTCTGGAAGCGACCCGAGGCATCTGGACGCTTGGGACCGTGCGGCAGCAGCATCTCCTTAAACGCAAAATAAGCGCCACCGAGCATGGAGTGGACCATCTTGACGTTGGGATAACGCTCGAAGAAGTCGCTGAAGATTTCACGACCGATCACCGTGGTCTGGTCGACGCAACGGCCGTAGGAGCGACGCAGGTTGTCGTATGCGAGCAGCGACGTATGCTCGACCGGTACGGGCACATGGTGCACGTAAACGGTGACGCTGCGTTCGTTCAGTCGCTCAAAAAAGCCCGAAAAGATCGGATCGTCAAGATAGCGCTTGCCGTAGTGGGCGCAGAGTTGCACGCCCGCGAAACCCTCGTCGAGCCTGCGATCGAGTTCCTCAAGGTTCGCCTCGGTGCCAAAGGGAGGCACGGCGACAAGCGGTATCAAGCGACCGTTCGACGCTTTTGCGTCAGCGGCCATACCGTCGTTGAAGCGCCGGCACATCTCGAGTGACATCCACTCATGGCAGCCGGGGAGTTTGAGAATCGCTTTATCGACCCCCGCCTCGTCCATGTCTGCCAGACGCTTCTCAAGGGTGTAGTCTCCCTCGATATAGTTAAGGCCCGGGAAGCCAGCGGGCTTTTCGATCACAATCTGTCGCTTGCCCGTGGGGCTTACGGTCAGATAGCCCTCGGTGTCGTAAGCGCGGGGCACCTCGGCCAAAAACTGTTCACAGAGTGTCTCGTCATGGAAGATGCGCTCGTCAAACCAGTAGGAATTTGCATCGATAATCATTGGTGGGGACCGCCTTTCATCTTGTCGAGAACATTCTAAAAAAGCGGACACACGGACATCAATTCCAGTTGAAGCACACTGTATTCCATTTTGGAATACAGTTTTCCGTTCACACGCGAACCCCACTCACCCAAACGATCGAGACGCCGACAACGCGAGCTTTAACAGAAAACGGGCGACCCGAATCTGTTACGGGCCGCCCGTTAAATGACAGACTATCTCTGTCGTTATGATTGACGGTAGTGATCGAAGAAGTCGGCGAGGTCTTCGAGGGACTCCTTGAGCACTTCCATGCGCGGCAGGTACACGATGCGGAAGTGGTCGGGCTCACCCCAGTTAAAGCCGCCGCCGCGCGTGATGAGAATCTTCTTCTCGTGCAGCAGGTCAAGGGCAAACTGCTCGTCGTCGGTGATGTTGAACTTCTTCACATCCATCTTGGGGAAGATATAGAACGCCGCACGCGGCTTGACCACCGAGATACCATCGATCTTGCTGAGCGCCTCATACACAAAATTGCGCTGCTCGTAGACACGACCGCCCGGGCGGATATAGTTGTTAACAGACTGATGGCCGCCGAGCGCCGTCTGGACGATCGACTGAGCCGGCACGTTGGAGCACAGGCGCATGTTCGAGAGCATGTTGATGCCCATAATAAAGTCGCTCATGCAGCGCTGGTTACCCGAAAGCACCATCCAGCCAATACGATAGCCCGCGATCATGTGCGACTTGGAAAGGCCGCTAAAGGTGACGCAGGGCAGGTCGGGGGCGAGTGATGCAATGGAGACGTGCTCGTAGCCGTCCATGCACAGGCGGTCGTAGATCTCGTCGGCAAAAATCATGAGCTGGTGCCTGCGCGCGATCTCAACGATGCCCTCGAGCACCTCGCGCGGATAGACAGAGCCCGTGGGGTTGTTGGGGTTGATGATGACGAGGGCCTTGGTCGCGCTCGTGATCTTGGACTCCATATCCTCCAGGTCGGGATACCAATCCGCTTGCTCATCACACAGATAGTGAACGGGATGACCGCCGGCAAGGGTTGCGCACGCCGTCCAAAGCGGATAGTCGGGGCTGGGGATCAGAATCTCGTCGCCATTGTCGAGCAGCGCGTTCATCGAAAGCTGAATGAGTTCGGATACGCCGTTGCCCGTGTAGATGTGCTCCATCTGAACATTGGGCAGGCCCTTGATCTGCGAATACTGCATGATCGCCTTGCGTGCAGAGAACAGGCCGCGCGAGTTGGAATAGCCTTCGCAGTCGGGCAGCTGCTGGCGCATATCCTTAATGACCTCATCGGGCGTGCGGAAACCAAAGGGCGCGGGGTTGCCGATGTTGAGCTTGAGGATGCGCTCGCCCTCGTCCTCCATACGGGCGGCCTCGTCGACGACGGGACCGCGCACGTCATACAGGACGTTATCGAGCTTGGTGGATTTAGAAAAAGTACGCATGGTGGTGCTCCTTGGAATTTGAGCTGAGGGTTGGGGTTCGGGCTTGGGCACGTTGCGAGGCGATGACGTCTCGCCTTGATCGGCGTCACCGGCGATCAGCCAGGTAACATCGACCTCCAAAATACGGGCGAGCAGCTCTGCCACATCGCGCCGCGGGATCGTCTTGCCGCTCACATATTGGCTCATCTGACTCTTGCCGAGTTTTTTGCCGAGCATCTCCGATGCGCGGATTACGTCCGACTGGCGAACGTCGCGATCGGACATAGTCTGTCGCAGGCGATCGCTAAACGTCTCTTGGGCCACAGGAACCTCCTTGCTGGCAAAGTTCAATTTATAGAACACGAATTGAACCAAGGTTCAATTTAGCAAGCAGTATAGCGCCGCACCTCATTCGATAGTTCAATTTCATAAGAAAACGTACCGAACTCCGAGATTTGCCCAAAGCGGACAATGACGTGTACACGTTTAGAGGTATTCGAGGAAACGAGCGGCGGCAAGCGAAACATCGGCCGTTCGATATATCGCATTGATCTGCCGATGGGGATGCCCTTCGAGCGGACGCACGGCAACATCGAACTGACAGCGGCGCAAGATGAGCGCAGGAAGAACGCTCACGCCCAGGCCATCCTCCACCATGGCCATAATCGCATAGTCATCCCAGGTCGACAGCTTGGAGCGCACCGTGAGCCCCGCACGACGGAACAGCGGCGTAATCTCATCGTCGCTACCGCGTTCCAGCAGAATAAACTGCTCGTTGGCCAGATCGGCAAGGGAAACGACCTCCGCGGTGGCGAGCGAGGAGTCCGCTGGCACCACGGCCATCAGCTCGTCTTGCGCCAACGGCTGCGACGCCATGCCGCCGCGTGGCTCGCGCGGAATAAAGCCCAGGTCGCAGCGGCCTTCCGCCACCCATTGCTCAATCTCGGAGTAATCACCCATCAGCAGCTCGTAATCGACATCCGGGTGATCAGCGCGAAACCGCGCGATCACCGGCGGCAGTACATGGGTCGCCACACTCGAGAACGTACCGATACAGATCTTGCCACGCATGAGCCCCCGCATCTCGTCCACGCGTCGCTGCAGGCGGCCAAACTCTTCGCATAACGCCTCGACTGCCGGCATGATCTGCCGCCCGTCAGCAGAAAGCACCACGCCCTCGCGGCTGCGATCAAGCACCTTAAAACCCCAGTCTGCCTCAAGGTCGCCCACCATGCGGCTCACGCCCGACTGCGAATAGCTCAGCCGCTCTGCAGCACGCGTAAAGCTGCCGGCACGCACCGTCTCGAGCAGCACTTGCATCTTTTGGATATTGGTCTCCACGGCACGTCCCCACATTTGCATGAGTTTTTGTCATGTCATCCATGCATTATATTCGCTTTTCTTCTAAAGCCACCTCACCCATAGTGAAGATGCTCGGATATAGAGGGGATGTCAGCGCATGAACAACGGACTGTTTACGTACTTAGCAGCATTGCTATTGTTTGGCTCCAACGGCATCATTGCCGCTGCCATCGTGCTGCCGAGCTCCGACATCGTGCTACTACGTACTTTTTTGGGTGCGCTCTCACTCGTTGTCATCCTCGTCACTACGCAACGCCATAAGTTACAGGCGTCATCTCGCCCCCGCGAAGCCGCAGCCCTCCTCCTCTCGGGAGCCGCACTGGGCGCCAGCTGGATTTTTCTGTTCCGCGCCTACCAGACCATTGGCGTTGGCATCTCCTCGCTGCTGTACTACTGCGGCCCCATCATTGTCATGGCGCTCTCCCCGCTCATTTTTGGCGAAAAGCTGACCGGTGGCAAAATCGCCGGCTTTATCGCCGTTGCTTGCGGTGCTTTTCTCATTGCAGCGCAAGGTCTAGGCGGCAATATGCCCATTGCGGGTATTGCCTGCGACATCGCCTCGGCATTTTGCTATGCGCTGATGGTCATCGCTAGCAAGGGTGCGCCACACATCGAAGGCCTCGAGAACTCCACGCTCCAGGTGAGCGCGGCCTTTGTGACCGCGCTGGTCCTCACGCTCATCACGCAGGGCGCTCCCTCATTCCTGTCCGCCGCCGTCGCCGCCAGTATTGATTGGCGCGCCGTCGTCATGCTCGGCGTCGTCAACACCGGCATCGGTTGCCTGCTTTACTTTAGTGCCGTCGCCAAGCTGCCCGTCCAGACTGTCGCGGTCGTAGGCTACCTCGAGCCGCTTTCGGCCGTCGTGTTCTCCGCCGTCCTTTTAGGCGAAGCCATAACACCGGTCCGCCTGATGGGCGCCGCGCTTATCATCGGCGGCGCGATTTTTTGCGAACTCGCCGGCAAGCGCGCAAGCACCAAGGCCGGTGTCGCCCAGGCGGCACGCGCTTAAGGGACATTTTCTCGGGGCGCATGCGGGATAAAGCCCAGGTCGCAGCGGCCCTGCACCTCACAGGAGATGCAGGGCCGCTTTGCATTGCAGTGAAGCTATCGGCTACGAGCGACGCGGCTCGGGAACCACGAGCCTATCGGGGCTCGCACCCTCGGCATCCATCAAGCTCACGTAGCGAATCGACGGGTCGTCGTAGGTCGCATAGTAATAATTGCCCGTGCGAGCGCTAAAGCATCCCGTGTAGATGGTCTTCTCGAAGCTGCCATCGCCCATCTTGGACGCTCCCTCGATCATCGCTACGCCTTCGAGCGAGCGGAACATGCGGACGACATTTTCGGCCTCGCTCTCCTTTTGCGGGTAATTGGCATTGAGGTAGGCCGCCTTTACAAAACGGCTCGGCGAATAGCAGTCACCCGGAATACCGCGCATGCCGGCACCCGCACCATAAGGCTTAAGCTCGGCGGTGCGCCATGTCGCCGTCTGCGGAAAATCGCTGGTGGCGGTGATATAGGTGCGCAGGTTTTCCATATGCCACGGGAAGGTCGGCTGATTGGCAAGGGTATCGACCGGATCGTCGTACACATGCAGGCCGTCGGCCATCATCTCGACCACGATGCTGCGCTCGCCGTCGCCGATAATCCAATGGAGCAGCGACACGCCCAGCCCCTCACCGGCAGACTTGGCAACAATCACCGTGTCGCGCAGCGCGGCCTCGACCTCGTCGACCGTCGAGAACGTCGCCGCCACCCACAGGGGAAACTCGTAGGCCGCGATATTGGCTTTGCCATCGACCGGGCCCTCGGCATACTCGGCATAACCGGGAAAGTTGAGCCCCGCCACAGCCAGGCCCGCATCGTTACCACAGTCGAAAAACATGGGATAGTTCTTGTAATCGATGCACATGCCGATCACCGCGTGCGCTGCCGTCGCATCGTCGATATACGAATACGGGATATGGAACCCGCGGGGCACCACGCGAACCTGCTCGCCGTATCCAAAGCTCCAGTCGAGATTGCGGCCCAGATACATATGGCCGGAATTATCGGTAAATCGAATGCTCGTGCACATAGCGCCTCCTAGCTCAATGTTTTTGCTAGGCTTATTGTCACCAAACAAAGGAGCGCTAAACAAAAAAGTCCGGACATGACAACAATGTCATACCCGGACTAAAAACGACGAGGTGCGGTGCTTTGGTCCCCTTAGACCAACTTTCCAAGACAGTGATCAATCATGTGCTGGATCATTTGCGCCTCAAAGCCTGCGTAATCGCGGCGGCACTCCTTCATCTTGCCGTCGACGATCTGGTCAAAGGCAACCTTGCACTTGATATAGCGCGTGGACTTGGTGACCTCCTCGTGCGTCAGGCAGCTCTCCTCCATCTTGCTGGCGCCCAGGCCAAACACCAGACGGGGGTTGTAGAGCACGTGGGGCTCGCCGGCGTCGTCCAGGTAGACGCAGATCTTCTTGGTAACGCCAATCTGGTTAGCGGCAAGGCAGCCGGCATCGTCGAGCGACTTGATGGTATCGATCAGGTCCTGAGCAACCGACTCGTCCTCGACGGTCGCAACCTCGCAACGCTGGGACAGGATAGCCTCGTCGTGGCAAAGCTCTTTAATCATACGTTCCTCCATAGGGGTCGTTGTAACCGCTTAAGTATACGGTACCCACACATTTTCATGCGAAAAATACCGTCCGTCTGCTACAAAGCGCCGAACATCAACATGCGAGGAGCATCAACCTTACAAAGGCGATATAGTAAGGAAGTTCGTGTCAATCGGCCTAAACTCGGGGCCGAACAAGGAAAGGGTATGCATGGACGAACTTTTTCACGTCAGTGAGCGCAAGTCCACAATCGGGACCGAACTTCGCGCTGGACTGACAACATTCCTGGCAATGGCCTACATCATCGCCGTCAACCCCGCGGTGCTCTCGGGCGCCGGCATCGATGCGGGAGCGCTCGCCTGCGCCACCTGCCTGGGCGCCGGCATCATGACCATCTGCATGGGCATCTTCGCTAACCGCCCGCTCGCCTGTGCGTCGGGCCTCGGCGTCAACGCGATGATCGCCGGCATCACCACCACCGTCTGCGGCGGCGACTGGCACGTGGCCATGAGCGTCATCTTCCTCGAGGGCGTCGTCATCCTGCTGCTCGTCCTTTGTGGCCTGCGCGAGGCCATCATGGACGCCATCCCCGTGGTCCTGCGCCACGCCATCTCGGTGGGCCTGGGCCTGTTCATCGCCATGATCGGCCTTGCCGACGCCGGCATCATCACCGCCGGTAACGGCACGCTTGTCGGCCTGGGCGACATCACCTCGCCCACCTTCATCGTCGGCATCATCTCCATCCTGGTGACGGTCGCCCTCGCCTGCCGCAACGTCCCCGGCTCGCTGCTCATCGGCATCGTCGTAGCCGTCATCGCCGGTATCCCCCTAGGCGTAACCCAGGCTCCGACCGGTATCATCGCCCCGCTCGACTTCTCGAGCATCGGTGGCCCCATCGCCGACGCCGGCGGCGTGCCCGCCATCGTCAAGGTCCTTACCGACCCCACGCTCCTTGTCATCTCGTTCTCGCTGCTCATGAGCGACTTCTTTGACACCATGGGTACCGCGATGGCCGTGGCCAAGCAAGGCGAGTTCCTCACCGACGACGGCAACGTCGAGAACATCAAGGAGATCCTGGTCGTCGACTCCGCCGCCGCTGCCGTGGGCGGCTTCATGGGCGTCTCCTCCATCACCACCTTCGTCGAGTCCACCTCTGGCGCCGCCGACGGTGGCCGCACGGGCCTCACCTCCGTCACCACCGGCGTGCTGTTTATCCTCGCCGCGTTCTTCTCCCCCGTCGTCTCCATCGTTTCCAGCGCCGCCACCTGCGGTGCCCTGGTCTACGTCGGCTACCTCATGATGAGCGAGGCCACCGAGATCGACTGGTTCGATGTCTCCGAGGGTTTCCCGGCGTTTATGATCGCCGCGGGCGTGCCCTTCACCTACTCCATCTCTGCCGGCATTGGCCTGGGCTTTATCGCCTACGTGGTCGTCGCGCTCTTTAAGGGCGAGGCTTCCAAGATCAAGCCGCTCATGTGGGTCGCATCCCTTGCCTTCCTCGTCTACTTCTTCGTAGCGTAAGCACAAAGCTGCCAAAGCAAAACACCAAAGCGCGGAGTCGCATCGAGCGGCTCCGCGCTTTTCTTTTAAAGCCAGGCACCGCGCGGGCGCGCGATGCATTACTTCCCAAGTTTTGGACATTTTGCCCTCCAAACGGCACTACCGCCGGCTACATCCTGCAGATATGCTGGGCGTAATCGCATAGGCCCTATGAGGATGGGAGTAACCATGGTCGCCTTGTTCACGACCCCCAAGCGCAATGACAAAGCCTCTGGAGCCCATTTTATCGAGCCCGACGTGCGCCGTCGCACGTTGCTCGCACACGGCAGCTGGCGCCGCGTGACGCGCCGCATCGTCGCGGGCGCCGTGTGCGCGCTCACGGTGAGCTCGCTGCTCATGCCGAGCGTCTCGCTCGCGGCGGAGTGGGTCAACGTCGGCGGCACTCAGTACAACACTGCAGCAGGCGACGAGGCCGGCACCTGGGCCTGGAACGGCGCCGACGACATGAAGCTCAACGGCTATAACGGCGGCGCGATCGAGGCAGCGGGCAAGCTCAACGTGAGCTACGAGGGCAACAACACCGTCACTAACGACAACGGCCGCGGCATCAAGGCTAAGGATGGCGCGAACGAGAACGCCGAGCTTAATATTCAGGGCGACGCGTCCAGCACGCTCAACGTGACATCTTCTCGTGACGCCATCACTTCCGTCGGCAACATCAACATCGACGGCGCTGGCACTGTCAACGCCACGAGCACCGAGCACGATGCCATCGATGCCGGGGGCGATGTCACCATCAAGGGCTCGGGAAACGTTAATGCCACGGGCGATTCGGATGGCGTCAGGGCCGACGGCAACATCACGATCGACAACAGTGGAACCGTCACCGCCAAGGCCACCGACGATCAGGGTATCGATGCTAACGAGAACCTCATCATAAAGGGCGGCGGCAAGGTAGAGGCAAGCTCTATCAAAGACAATGCGATTTGGGCCGACGGCAACATCGAGATCTCGGGTGGCAGCCAGGTCAAGGCAAGCTCCGAGGAAGACGCCGCCATCGACGGTAAAAACAGCCTCACGGTCACGAACGCTTCCCTCAACGCAAGTGGCGTTGGGTATGGCATCTATGTCTACAAGGGCATCACGCTCGATGGCGCGACCGTGACGGTCCGCGCAAGCTCAGATGGCGGGGAAGCCAGCGCACTCTTCACCGATGAGGACGACATCGTCATCAAGAACGGCTCAACTGTGGATGCGCTCGCAGAAGGCAGGTTCTCGGTTGCAATCTCCACCAGTAATTTCTACTCCGACGAAGCGGGTGGCCATATCTACATCAGCGACTCCGTTGTCAAGGCCATAGCCCGCTATGCCGAGACCGGCGGCGACGGCCCCGACCACTACAGTGGAGACCAAAACGACGAAATCATCCCTGAGTCCGAGGGCCTGAACATCGGCATCTTCGCGCAGACCGAGAAGGGCATCACGCCCGCGACCATCTCGATTGTCCGCAGTAAGGTCACAGCTGAGGGAGACACGGCGGCAATCTTCGCCCTTGCCACGAGCGCGGACGGCGAGACAATCGGCACCATCGAGATCGAAGGCGCTCCCATCCAGACGCCCACAGGCGGCAAGATCATTGGCTATCGCAACAAGGAAGAACGCGACGACGGCATCTTCTACGAGGTGGGTCAAACCATCGGCACGGGCGACGACGTGATCGACTCCCCCTATAACGAAGCTGTCGCCAAGAGCACGGTCATCGCGCCTCCCGAGGAGATCAAACCCGAGGAGAAGCCAGGCGAGACCAAGCCCGAGGGTTCCAAGTCCGAGGGCACGAAGACGACCAAGACCGTTGCAGTTGCAGCCACGGGAGCCAAAACCACCGGCATCCTCGCGGCAACCGGCGACGCCTCGAGCGCAGCCATCGTGGCAGCCGCCCTTGCGGGAACAGCCGCCATCGCCGCGGGCGCCGTGGTGAGCCGCAAGCGCTCGTAAACACTTTTTCGCACAGGACGGGTGGATCGCGGCCCTTGCCTTCCTCGTCTACTTCTTCGTAGCGTAAGGGCAAGGCTGCAAAAACTGAACAATAAAGCGCGGAGTCGCCATGCGGCCCCGCGCTTTTCTTTTAGCGCCGGTCCCTGCGCCGGCGTGCGGCCTATTTCTCCCCCATTTTGGCCATTTTGCCCTCCAAACGGCACTACCGCCGGCAACATCCAGCAGATACGCTGAATCTAGTCGTATAGGCCCTATGAGAACGGGAGCAACCATGGCAGCCTTGTTCACGACCCCCAAACGCAACGACACTACCGCCGGAACCCATGTTGCCGAACCCGACGTTCGCCGTCGCATAGGACTCGCGCACGGCAGCTGGCGCCGCGTGACGCGCCGCATCGTCGCGGGCGCCGTGTGCGCGCTCACGGTGAGCTCGCTGCTCATGCCGAGCGTCTCGCTCGCAGCGGAATGGGTCAAGGTCGGCGGCAACAAGTACAACACCGCGGCGAGCGGCGAGGCCGGTACCTGGTCGTGGGACGGCGCCGACGACCTGAAGCTCAACAACTATAACGGCGGCGAGATCCAGGCCGCAGGCAAGCTCAACGTGAATTACTCGGGAACCAACATCGTCACTGCCGAATGGATCGAAAGCATCAACGTTTCTCATGGCACTAGCGAGAATGCCGAGCTCAATATCCAAGGCGACGAGGGCGGCACGCTCAGCGTGACATCTACTGAGGACGCTATCCTCTCCACGGGTAATATCAACATCGACGGAGCCGGATCCGTCAACGCCACGAGCACTGGGTTTGATGCCATCAATGCCGGGGGTGATCTCGCTATCAAAGGTTCGGGCAACGTCAACGCCACGGGTGCATCGGATGGCATCAGGGCAAACGGCAATATCACGATTGACGACAGCGGAGCCGTCACCGCCAGGGCTACCAAGGACAAGGGTATTGGAACCGACAAGAACCTCACCATCAAGGGTGACGGGACGGTCGAGGCAAGCTCAGCCGATGGTGAGGCCCTTTGGAGCGGCGGCAATATCAACATCTCGGACGGCAGCCAGGTCAAGGCAAGCTCCGAGAAAGACGCTGCCGTCGAGGCCAAGGGCAGCCTCGCAGCCACAAACGCCTCCCTCAACGTAAACGGTGTTGAATATGGCGTCTATGCCCACAAGGGCATCACCCTCGATCATGCAAACGTGACGGTCCGTGCAGGTAAAGGCAGATACGGTGGCGCCATCGCCCTCTTCACCTACCAGGACGACATCGTCGTCAAGAACGGCTCCACCGTGGACGCGTTTGCGGAAGGCGAGGTTTCGGCTGCATTCTCCACCAGAAACGATCGACCCAACGAGAAGGGCGGCCACATCTACATCAGCGACTCCGTTGTCAAGGCCATAGCCCGCTATGTCGAGAACGGCGACGGCCCCACCCCCTACAGCGAAAACCAAGATGGCGAGACGAGCCCCGAGCCCCAAGGCGAGAACATCGGCATCATCGCCCAGACCAGCGAGGGCATTATGCCCGCGACCATCTCCATTGTCCGCAGCAAGGTCACGGCCGAAGGAGACACGGCGGCGATCTTCGCCCTTGCCATGAGCGCGGACGGCAAGGCAATCGGCACCATCGAAATCGAAGGCTCCACCATCCTGACGCCTGAAGGCGCCAAGGTCATTGACTATCGCAAGCTCCGTGACGGCATCTACGAGGCAGGCCAAACCATCGGCACGGGCGACACCACGGTCGACTCCCTCTATATCAAAGCGGTCGCCAAGAGCACGACCATCGCACCTCCCGAGGTAGCCAAGCCGGAGGGGCCCAAGCCCGACGAGACCAAGCCCGCGGAGTCCAAGCAGGACCCCAAGCCCGAGGGCGCAAAGACGACCAAGACCGTTGCGGTTGCAACCACGAAGGCCAAGACCACCGGTACCCTCGCGGCGACCGGCGACGCCTCGGGCGCAGCCATCGTGGCGGCCGCCCTTGCGGGAACAGCCGCCATCGCCGCGGGCGCCGTGGTGATCCGCAAGCGCTCGTAGACTCCCTTGCGCGCATGACGTCGCCCGCAAAGGCCCCTAGCGCGAACACCGTCTAACAACGCCACCGCCGAGCTCCCCTCCGGCGGTGGCGTTTCTCATTTGCGTCCTCAGGGCGCGCACGATTGTTTTTGATGCGGCCCAACCAGCATAAGCCGGCGTGCGACAATGGTGGCCGTCGATATCACAACGCCGAGAGAAGCCCGTCATGGAAGCGCGACAAAAGCAGATAACCGTTCATTCAAAGCATGTCGAAAGCGCGCCCGTCATTTACCTCCCCGTGGTTATGGGCGACGGTAATGAAGTCTACGAGCGCTGCCGAGAGCTCGACTGCCCGCCGTTCACCCTTGTCGCCATTGGAGGGCTCGATTGGAATCGAGAGCTGAGCCCCTGGGAATGCGACGGAACTATACGAGATGCCGAGCCCTTTGGCGGACAGGCCGCTGGTTTTCTTGACGAGTTGTTGAAGCAGATAATCCCCCAGGCCGAATCATCGCTCCCGCAACCGCCCGCCTGGCGCGGCGTTGCCGGCTACTCGTTGGCGGGTCTTTTTGCACTGTGGGCACTTTGGCAAACAGATGTCTTTGAGCGCGCGGCAAGTGCGTCGGGGTCGCTGTGGTTCCCCGGCTTTATCGACTACGCGCGCGAGCGCACGATGACAGCTACGCCCGACGCCGCCTATCTTTCGCTCGGTAAAAAGGAAACCAAGACGCCCAACCGCATGATGCGGCACGTGCTCGACGATACGCGCGCGATGGAAGAGCTGTTCATCGAGCGTGACGTTCCAACAACGTTGGAGCTCAACCCCGGCAATCACTTTGCCCAGACCGATCTGCGCATGGCGCGCGGCATCCACTGGATACTGACGCATTAAAAATGACGTCCACGCGTACATACGCATGGACGCCATTTTTAATTTGGCTGAACGCAGCTACTATTCAGCAGTCTCCTCAAGCTCGGAAGTATCGAACTCAAAGTCATTACCGGGCAGGATGGCGTTGAGCACAATGCCCACCAGCGAGCCCACGGCAAGGCCCGAAAGTGAAATCGTCACGCCGCCCAGCTCCAACACGATAGCTCCGGCAGTGCTGTACGCAATGCCGAGTGAAAGCACCAGCACCAGAGCCGCCACCAGCACATTGCGGTTGTTCTGGAAATCAACCTGATTCTCGATAAGGTTGCGAACGCCCACGGCGCTGATCATGCCATAGAGCACGAGCGACACACCGCCGATTACACACGCCGGCATGGCCGCAATGACAGCCGCGAACTTGGGGCAGAACGAAAGCACGATGGCGCAGCACGCGGCAATGCGAATCACGCGCGGGTCAAACACACGCGTCAGGGCAAGCACGCCGGTGTTCTCACCATACGTGGTGTTGGCCGGAGCGCCAAAGAGCGAAGCCAGGATCGTGGCAAGGCCGTCGCCGAGCAGCGTGCGATGCAGGCCAGGATCGGCGATGTAGTTACGCTCGCAAGTGGAGCCGATAGCCGAGATGTCACCGATATGCTCGATCATGGTCGCAAAGGCCAGCGGCATAATGGTGATGATGGCCGTGGTGGCAAGACCGCTATCGAACCGAGGCCCAAAGAGCGCAAACACGGTGTTGTCCCACACGATGGGCAAGCCAACCCAGGGAGCGGCTGCGACGCCAGAGAAGTCGACCTCGCCCAGCGCAGCCGCAACGGCATAGCTCACCACAACGCCCAGCAAAATCGGCACGATCTTGACCATACCGCGACCCCAAATGTTGCAAATCACGATAACGGCAACGGCGACAACGGCAACAAGCCAGTTGGTCTGGCAATTAGCGATGGCAGAGCTTGCCAAGATCAGGCCGATGGAAATGACGATGGGGCCGGTCACCACCGGCGGAAAGAAGCGCATAACGCGCTTGGCGCCAAAAGCGCGGAACAGTGCCGCCAGCACCGGATAGAGCAGACCGGCGCAAGCTACGCCCAGGCAGGCGTAGGGCAAAAGCTCGGCCTCGCCGTTGGGCGCGATGGCGGCATAACCCGCAATAAAGGCAAACGATGATCCCAAAAACGCAGGCACCTTGCCACGCGACAGGAAGTGGAAGAGCAGCGTGCCCAAGCCGGCAAACAAAAGCGTTGCCGAAACCGAGAGACCGGTGAGCACGGGCACCAACACCGTGGCGCCAAACATGGCAAACAGGTGCTGCAGACCGAGCAAAAACATGCGCGGGCGACCGAGCGACGACGCATCGTAGATGGCATCGGCGGCGGCGGGCGTCGAGGATTGGGACATGGATGTCCTTTCGAATGGAAGGGCGATCGGGCATATTGGATAACCTGCCCGAACGATACGATCCGAACCATTGTACGCGATACGCAATGCCTCGCACGCGCCGTCCCCGCAAACGGTACTGCTACTTCCAAACGCGCTCGGCAACGCGCCTAACCAGAGCAACCTTGGCCCACTGCTCGTCCTCGGTCAGCTTGTTGCCAATCTCGCAGCTGGCAAAGCCACACTGGGGCGACAGATACAGGTTCTCGAGCGGCACGTACTTTGCTGCCTCGCGGATACGCTCGACGATAACATCCTCGTTCTCGAGCTCTGCCGCCTTGGTGGTCACCAGGCCCAACACGACCTTCTTGCCGGGTGCAACGTAGCTGAGCGGCTCAAAACCGCCGGCGCGCGGCGTGTCGAACTCCAGGTAGAATGCGTCAACGTCCTCATGTGCAAACAGATACGGAGCAACAGGGTCGTAGCCGCCTTCAATAGCATAGGTAGAGTGGTAGTTGCCGCGGCAAACGTGCGTGTTGATGACCAGATCGTCGGGCTTGCCCGCGATGGCGGCATTGTTGAGCGCCACGCCCAGCTCGCTCACCTTTTGCAGATCGACCGGGCTCATGCCGGTCTTAGCAACAAAGTCGGCATCGCAGTAAATGCCCCAGGTGCAGTCATCAAACTGGATATTGCGGCAACCGGCAGCGTAGAGATCGGCAATCACCGTGCGGTAGGCTGCCGCGATGGCGTCGGCGAGCTCCTCATCGGTCTTATAGACGGCGCGCAGGCTCTCCTGCTGACCATCGCAACGATCGAGCGTGACCTCAGAGAACGTCTGGATCGGCGCCGGGATGGTTTGGCGCGCAACCTGCCCCTCGCCCTCGAGCGCCTTGACAAACTTAAAATGCTCGACGAACGGATGATTCTCGCCGCTGATGGGACCGGTCACCACCGCGGTATCGGCCGTGGTCTCCTCATCGTGGAACATATAGCCCGTACGCGAGGTACGGCGCTCAATGCCGTTGAGGCCCCACATAAAATCGAGGTGCCAGTAGCTGCGGCGGAATTCGCCGTCGGTGATCACCTGCAGGCCAGCAGCCTTTTGCTTGGCCACCAAGTTGCGAATGGCCTCATCCTCGACGGACTTTAGGCCGGCAGCATCGAGCGTGCCCGCGGCGTAGGCGGCGCGTGCGTCCTTTACGGCCTGCGGACGAAGAAAGCTGCCGACGATATCGGCACGAAACGGCGCTTTGAGCTGGGCGGAATTAGTCATACTGATCTCCTTTTTGCGTGGATGCTTTAACGAGACAAAGTATGAGGGCTTAAATAGCCATCGTAAAATATGAGTTATTTTCTGTTTGCCATAGGGAATGACTATACCAATACGCGCCGCTAAGCATCATGCGTACGGCAAACATAACAAACTAGATATGCTGACGGATCGCTTCGATATAGGCCTGCCCGTAGCGCGTAAGTGCCGTGTTCTTGCGCGTGATGATGCCGATCTCCATGTATTCGTCCACATCGAGCGGAATCGAGATAATACCGGGGCCATTGAGTTCATGGCTGATCACGCCCGAACACACCGTATAGCCGTTGAGTCCCATGACAAGGTTGAACAGCGTCGCACGGTCGCGCACACGGATATTCTTGCGGCGCTCAAACGTCGAGGTCAGTTCCTCGGAATAGTAAAACGAGTTGTAGCTGCCCTGCTCGTAGGACAGGAACGGGTAGTCTTCCAAGTCCTCGAGCGTCACACTGGAGCGGGCCGCCAGCGGATGGTCGGCGCATACAAAGACGTGCGGCGCGGCGCAAAAGAGCCCCTCAAACACCAGCTCATTGGCAGTGAGCATACGCTCGATGACCTCACGGTTGTGCTCGGATAAGTACAAGATGCCCAGCTCGCTTTTCATGTGCGCGACATCCTCGATAATCTCGTGGGTCTGCTCCTCGCGCAGGGTAAAGTCGTAGCGTGCGGCATCGAATTCGCGGATCACATCGACAAATGCGTTGACGGCAAAGGAATAGTGCTGGCAGCTCACGCTAAAATGCGGCACCTGCTCGGATGCTCCTTTGTACTTGTCCTCGAGCAGGTCGGCCTGATCGAGCACCTGGCGCGCGTAGCCCAAGAAGGTCTCGCCCTCCTCGGACACAATGACGCCCTTGTTGGTGCGCTCAAAGATGTGCACACCCATCTCGTTTTCGAGATCGCGGATCGACGCGGTAATCGAAGGCTGCGACACAAAGAGCCGGCGCGAGGCCTCGGTGATGCTGCCACATTCGGCAACTTTTACCACGTACCTGAGCTGCTGGAGTTTCATGGCTTTCTCCCTAGACGTTCGTGACGTCGAGACCCGTCGCGTCCACCTGACGCATAAACGACGGCATCTCCCCCGTCGCGGCGCAGGCGGCAATCTGATGCAGAGCCCCGGCAACCGCATCATCTGCCGCAGCGCCGATATGCCAGCGCGCGGCAGCCGTGACGGCCTCGTTGGCATTGGCGACTGCAACGGAATTGGGAACGGCATCGATCATGGGCAAATCGTTATCGGAATCGCCGAATACCGCCACCTCGTCGGGCGTCAGGCCCAAGGCGCGCGCCAACTCCAGTGCAGCGCAGCCCTTGTCCCAACCAGCCGGAAGGATGTCGAACAGGCGCACACGGTTGTTGGGAAACACAAGCGAGAGCTCCGGCACCTCAACGGCAACGCGCTCGCGTAGCTCCACGAGCTCCTCGCGCGAACGGGCACTCCAGATATTCGCTTTGAACACCGGCGTGTCATCGACGACAGGGCGGCACGGGGCCTCTTCGCCTTTGAGCCACGCATTGCCGCCCGACTCCATAGCGCGGCGTACGCGCTCGGAATCGCGCGTCACGCAATAGGCATCGTTGCCCCAAAAGTCATCGCCTAAGCTATAGACCTTCAGATACGTATCGTCGGTTTCTTCTTCCAGATAGGCGGCAAGACGCATGAGCGCATCGTTATCGGTCGCGCGCGAGGCAACCACTTCGCCATCGACAAACATAACCTGGCCGTTGCAGAATGCGCCGGTCGAAAAACACTCGGTACGATTATTGAACATCCAGCCCATCGCGGACGGCTGACGGCCCGAAACCGGGCCAAAGTGCAGACCCGCCGCCTGCATGGCATGAATGCCCTCGATGGCATAGTCGCTGGCGCCGTCATGCCCAGCTGGAATCAGCGTATCGTCCATATCGGTCAGCACAAGCTTGATCATAGACTCCCCCATTCGTCTCAGCCCCATCTATTGTACCGATGCGCTAGTATAGGGAACAACAGATTCGATGCGGGAGTGCCGGCGGTGCAAACCACAAGGCTGAGAGGGCATGGGGCCCAATCCTTTGAACCTGTCAGTTAATGCTGGCGTAGGGAGCATGCCGCCTTTTGAGGGGCGCTGTCTATGCACAGCGCCCCTTTTCTGTGCCAAGGAGGCATGTGCAGTGATCGATTCGGAACAACTCAAGCAAAACGTGGTCAAGGCCGTGGAGGAGATTCGCGCCACCAACCCGATGGCAGGCTCCATCACCAATACGGTGACGATTGACTTTGTCGCCAACGCGCAGCTCGCCGTGGGCGGTTCGGCCGCTATGGTCTATCTTCCCGACGAGGGCGAGGCACTTGTTGCCGGCGGCGGCGCCATTTATCTGAACATGGGAACGCTCTTCCCCATCTACGAGCAGACGATCCCCCGCGCGGCCAAGGCAGCACACGACGCCGGCAAGCCCTGGGTGCTCGATCCGGTGGGCCTGGGCATCGGAAGCCTGCGCACCCAACTGGTAAGCGAACTCAAGCAGTACAAGCCCGCCATCGTGCGCGGCAACGCCTCCGAGATCATTGCGCTCGCCGGCCTGTGGGGTCTTGAGGGCGAGGCGGCCGACCTGAGCCGCGTGCGCGGTGTCGATACCACCGACACGGTCGACGCCGCCCGCGATGCCGCCGTGGCGCTCGCTCGCTACACTGGCGGCGCCGTCGTGGTCTCGGGCGAGGTCGACCTGATTACCGACGGCACGACCGTGGCCAAGTCCCACGGCGGCAGCCCGCTCATGTCCAAGATCACCGGCTGCGGTTGCTCGCAGGGCGGCGTGCTAGCCGTGTACGCCTGCGCTGCCGATCCGTTTACGGCAGCCGTCTGCGGCACCGCCGTCTACAACGTAGCCGGCACGCGTGCCGCCGCTGTCGCCGATGCCCCGGCAAGCTTTAAGGTCGCCTTTATCGACGAGCTCTACCGCGCAACCGCCCAGGACATCGCCGATAACCGACTCGAGCTCGAGGAGGCATAAGCCATGTCCGAGCCCGCAACCAACGCCGGCATGAACACGCTCGTCGCCGTGGCCATCGCCCCGTGTGGCACCGGCGATGAACTGTCCGCCGAGGTCGCTGAGGTCGTGCGCGTCATTCGCGAGAGCGGCCTTCCCAACCGCACCACCTCGATGTTCACCGAGATCGAGGGCGACTGGGACGAGGTCATGCAGGTCGTGCGCGACGCAACCTTTGTGTTAGCGAGCAAGGGCATCCGCACCGAAGTCGTGCTCAAAGCCGATATTCGACCCGGATTTACCGACACCATGACCGGCAAACTCGAGCGCATGGAAGCACAGATCAAGAAACAGGAGGAAGCACGATGAGCATCCGCGACAACCTTGATATCTCGGCCTATCTGGTACTCGGCCCCGAAAACACGCTCGGGCGCCCCGTGGGCGATGTAGTGGCCCAGGCACTCGACGCCGGCTTTACCTGCATCCAGGTGCGCTCCAAGGTGGCAAGTGCCCGCGAGATCATCGCGCTGACCGACGACGCCGCACAGGCTATCGCTCAGGCCGGCAAGACCGGTCAGGTCGCCTTGCTGATTGACGACCGCCTTGACTGCGTGCTCGCCGTGCGCGAGCAGGGCATCGCTGTCGACGGCGTGCACGTGGGTCAGAGCGACATCCCCGTCGAGGTCTGTCGCAAGCTGCTGGGCCCCGATGCCATCGTGGGTCTTTCGGCCCGTTGCGAGGAGATGCTCGAGTACGTCAAGACCGCCGACATGAGCCTGGTCGACTACCTGGGCATCGGCCCGCTCCACGAGACCGAGACCAAGCGCGACTGCGGACGCGCGGCCGACGGCTCCATCATCACCAAAAGCTTTAAGGACCTGGCAGCCCTCCATGCGGCAAGCCCCGTGCCCATCGTGGTGGGCGGCGGCGTTAAGACAGCCGACTTGCCGCAGCTCAAGGCCACCGGCGTCGACGGCTTTTTCGTGGTGAGCGCCGTCTGCAGTGCCGACGACCCCCACGCCGCAGCCAAGGAGCTCGTCGACACCTGGCAGCAGGCATAGACATAGGCCGAGCAGCTGCTCCGCGGCCTCATATCTTCAGCAACGGAAAGCGCATCCCAGTTTGGACGTCCATTCTGGGATGCGCTTTCCGCATGCGGCCCTTACCCCGCTAGGTAGGCCTCCAGCGCGGGCAACGTCGCCTCCGCATCGTGGCGACCGATCTGGTAGATGCGCTCGAGCTCATCCGGTTCGCGACACAGCGACGGCACCTTCACCGATTCGCTCGGCCGCACCACAAAGATCTCGCCGGCAGCCTCGCGACGTGCCAGGTCATCGAGCGTGGCATTGTAGACCTCATGCCGATGCTCAAGCGCCGCAACAAACGCCGGGTAGTGACGAAACACGCGACGCAGCATGGGCATCACGCTATTGGGCTGCTTTACAAAGCCCGCCGGCTGCGTCAGCACCACCACGTTGCGGTCATACCCCTGTGCAAACAGCCAAGCGCTGGGAATGGAATCAGCCACGCCGCCATCCAGGTACTTACGCCCCTCAATGGCGACGGGACGCGTCGCCACAGGAATCGCCGACGACGCCCGGATCCACTCGATATCGCGCTCGTCGCCATACGGCAGATCGTGATAGACGGCCTTGCCCGTCTCGATATCGGTACACACGCACGTAAACCGCATGGGGCAGGCACGATATGTCTCCAGGTCGATGGGATCGCGCTCGACGGGCACCTCGTGATAGGCAAAATCGGCATTGAACATGTCCCCTGTTCGCAACCAGCTCGTTACACTCGCATAGCGCTTGTCGGCGCAATAGGCCTTGTTGTAGCGAATGGCACGGCCGATCTGGCGCGATTTAAAGTTGTAGCCAAATGCCGCGCCCGCCGAGACACCCACCATATGGTCGCAAGTTAAGCCGCGCTCCATCCATACGTCGAGCACGCCCGCCGTATACATCCCGCGGTAGCCGCCTCCCTCGAGCGCGAGCCCCACCGTGCGCGTCGTATCTGGCTGCGTCATGCGATCATCCCCGTTTCTGCGTTTTTAAACGGGACAAGTATACCCGTCAACATATATCGTCTCAGTCGCATTTTCATCGAACATCGCATCGTCGTGTTACCGCTTGGCAAATAATTGTCACCCATAGTATGGGCACCCCTATATAGTTTTGTACTGTTGTTTATACTACTCAGCAGTTATCAACAGCGAACATTAGCCGGCAAAGTAACCCAACAACGCAGCAAGGCGGAGGCCTGGATACACGCAATACGCTGAGCAACGACGCGTGTACACAACGAGCTCGCCCGACGCAATCCGCCCCGACCTCAGAAAGCCGCTTAGAACATGGATACTGTCAGCAATTACACCGAAACGCTCGAAAAGACCATCCGTGACCTTCTCGAGCGTCAGGATGATCTGATTAGGACCGCCTTTACCGACCAGCTTACCGGACTTGGCAACCGCGGCGGCTTTGCCCGTTCCCTCGAGGAGCTCTGGGAGCAGGACATCCCCGTTACCATGGCGTTCATCGATATCGACAATCTCAAGCACTGCAACGACGTCTTTGGGCATGACGAGGGCAACCGCTACATCTTGCAGGTAAGCCTTTATCTCAAACTGTATATGAAAGTGGACGAGGCGGCGTTTCGCATAGGCGGCGACGAGTTTGCCATCCTATCTACGATTGCGACCGAGGACGACCTCGCCGAACGTCTGGAACACTGCCGAACGGTCCTGCTCAAGAACAACGATTCCGAGATGCCTCATTCGTTTAGCTACGGAGTGGCACACGCCGACCCCGCCCTGGGCGAAGCCTCCAATCGCATGACACTCGATGCCGACCATCGCATGTACGACTACAAGCTGCGCCATGCCATGCACCTTGATCGACGCAATATCGTGCAAGTCCACGCCGACGACTTCGAAATAAGCGACCGCGTTTTCGATGCCTTTTCGATGCTCAACGAAGGCCGTTATTGCTTTATCGAGAACTTGGACAAGCATCGCACCCTTTGGTCACAAGGCGCCTTGCGCGATCTCGGTCTTCCTTCCGAGCATATCGACAACTGCCACGATTACTGGAAAACGCGTGTCCATCCCGATGACCTTGAGGCCTATACCAGCGATATCGACCAAATCTACAACGGCTCCAAACACCGCCGCGTCATGCAGTACCGCATGCGCAATGCCGCGGGCGACTACGTCCTTTGCCGCGCTCGCGGGTTTCGTATCGACGGCGACGGAAATACCCCCTCGCTCTATGTCGGCGAGCTCGTCAACCATTCGCTTGCCGAAACCGTCGACGCCGCTACGGGCCTCGGAACGCAGCGTATGCTGATCAACGCTATCGATGCCTGCCGTCGCGACCGTTGCGAGACGGGGCTTATAGCGGTCCGCGTTCGCGGCACGGCAAAGCTCAACGAGCTCTATGGTGCCGAGGCTGTCGACAACATGCTCGCCGAATACGCAGGCCGCATGTTGTCGATCACCCGCGGCAGGAGTCGCGTCTTCCGCTCACGAAACGCCCAGTTCGTCGTGCTTAGCAACGAGTTGGGCCACGAGGCATTCGAGCAACTGACCCATCATCTTAAAGAAGCCGTTTTCGCTCCTGTTCAAATCGCGGGCGATACCATTACCCCCGTCTGCCTCGTCGTTCCGGCCTTTTACGAGCGCTTAATCAATCAAGCGACCGCCGTTTTAGGCGAGCTCGACCGTCGTCTTCGTGCGGCCGGCGGGCTTGTTCCCAACGACAGCCTCCCCATACCTGAGATTGAGCGCAAAAGCGCCGTCGCCGAACGCATCGATACGCTCACGGGCCTCTATCGACCCAGCGAGTTTATGCGGCGTGCCAACGCATTTCTGAGGACAGGGCGCGACGGCGCTTGGTGTATCACTACCGTCGACATGGGACACATGCGGCTGTTCAACGAATGGCACGGACAGGCCGAGGGCGACCGCATGCTCGCCGATGTGGGCACGGTCCTCAAGGACATCGAGAATGCCGACATGGGCGTCGCAGGGTACTGGGGCCAAGATGACTTTTGCGTACTCATCCCCTTTGAGCACGACACCGTCCATAAAATCTATAACCGCGTTCGCGAGGCCGTGGCCAAGCATGATAACGGCGTAGGTTTCTGGCCGTCCATGGGTGTCTACCCCATCGACTCCAACGAGGAAATCACCATCGATGCACAGGCCAAGGCCATGTTTACCAATCGGCGCGCGAAAAACGACTTTAAGGATCGCATTGCCGTCTTTCGCCCCGAGGAATACAAGCGCGAGGTTGCGTTTCACCGCACCCTCACCGAGTTCCAGTATGCGCTCTCAAACGACCGCATCACCTACTACCTGCAGCCACTGGTTGATATGGAAACCGGCGAGATCATTGGCGCCGAGGCGCTCACACGCTGGATCGACAAAGATGGATCGTTAATTCCGCCCGCGTCCTTTATCCCGGCGCTCGAGGAAAGCGGCTTTGTGGTGACGCTCGACAAGTACATTTGGCAGGGTGTCGCCTCGTGGCTGCGCAAGCGCATCGATCGAGGACTTCGCGTGGTTCCGGTCTCGCTTAATGTGTCGCGCGTGGATATCCTTGCCTGCGACGTTGCCGAACATATGGGGGCGCTCGCCGCCCAATACAACCTACCGCCCGAGCTCATGCGTATCGAGATCACCGAGACGGCTTATACGGGGGAGTCCGAAGCCGTGGACAAACTGACAGCCGACCTGCACACCCGCGGCTTCTCGACCTATATGGACGATTTTGGCACCGGCCAGTCCACGCTCGCGATGCTCAAGAACGTCAACGTCGACGTCATCAAGCTCGATCGCACGTTTGTGCCCGATAACGGCGATGAGGGCCGCAGCGTGCAAATCATCTCATCAATGCTCGAGATGGCGCAGTCACTCCATCTGCCCGTTGTGATCGAAGGCGTCGAGACGGACAAGCAGGCAAACATGCTGCGCCACATGGGCGCCCGCTACGCTCAGGGCTTCCTCTACTACCGTCCCATGCCGGCGGAGGATTTTGAGGCATTGCTCGATGGTGGCAACGACAACTGATACGCTCGCGCGCAAAACGCCACCGCCGAGGGAGCGTTTGTTCCCATGAGCTAACTAATACCCCAATCTAAACCGAATTGGGAGTAAGATACAAACCATTGTTCCATCCAAGGAGGTCATCCATCATGAACGAGTCGTATCGCCTGGGCGAGCAATTAATCATCGCTCATCTTCAGCGACTTGCAAACGGGGCCTCAACCGCCGAGCTCGATGTTGCCGCGCTGCCCCCGGAGTTGCGTGCCATCGGCGAGCAACTGCAAAAAACGCTCGCCATCCTGCAACAAGAACGCGAGCTGCTTGAGCACGGCGCCTATATCGACTCGCTCACCAATCTTGGCAACCGTGGCGGACTCGACCGCCATGTCGATCAGCTCTGGCGCAAAGGCACCCCCTTCACCTGTGCCTATATCGATATCGACCGCCTTAAGCATTGCAACGATAAGTTTGGCCACGCCGAGGGCAATCGCTACATTCTGAGCATCTGCCGCGCACTCACCGAGACAATGGAGCCCGATGAGTTGCTGTTCCGTATCGGTGGAGACGAATTTGTACTTATATCCCCCACGACAGACGAAGCCGAGCTCGAGCAGCGCCTGGAGCGGACGCGTGCCAATCTTATCGAGGCAACATCAGGCGACAAGGCACCCATGATCGCCAGCTTTAGCTTTGGCTGCTCGCGCGTCGACCCGCTTGCGGGCGATACGCGTCGCCAGATGACAAAGGACGCCGACCGCAAAATGTATCGCTACAAGCTCATGTACCGTGTGCAACAACCGGAAGAAGGCGATGCGCCGCAACGCCCGATCACCGAACAACCCCCCCCCTGCAACGACCGAGTGTTCCAAGCGATCTCCATGAGCTCCGAGACACGCTATCCGTTCATCATTAACCTCGACACCGGCGAATCGCAATGGTCGGTTAATGCCGTGCGCGATTTTGACCTACCCTCCCAGCATCCCTACAACTCGCTCGATATATGGCTTGCCCGTGTTCACCCCGAGGACCGCGACAACGTACGTGCCGAGCTCGATATGGTGGTAAACGGCACGTGGCACTTCCACTGCATGCAGTATCGCGTCATGAATACCGCCGGAAAATACGCGCTTTGCGACTGCACGGGTTACCGCCTGGACGGCACCGATACCGAGCCCAACATGTATGTGGGCATTGTCACCAACCGAAGCTTGGCAGATACGACCGATTCCGTGACCGGTCTGGGCGATATCCACGCCCTGGTCAACGCAATTGGCGAGATGCGTCGCGTGGCACGAAACGCGGGCTTGGTCGCCATTAAAATCGACGACATCGCCAAGGTCAATGCCCGCTTTGGTTTTGATGCAGGCGACCGCGTTTTGGCAGAAAGCGCCGCCTGCCTCATGGATTGCTCGCGCGGCAAGGGTCGTCTGTTCCGCTCGACCGGGCCGATGTTCGTGGCGCTCTTTGACGAGCTCGATCCCGAAGAGACCGATGCGGTCGCAGACGAAATCGAGCGGTTCTTGGGATCGCCCGTGCTCTTGGGCTCATTTGAATATCAGCCGCCCCTTCGCGTGGCCACGCTTCATCTGAACACCGTCGACCGACAGCCTGTTTCCATTCTGAACGAGCTCAATGCGCTGATTAGAGAGGCGCCACAGGTACCGGGCACCAAGCTGGACTAGCGTTATGGGGCGCATGATGGTTAATTTCCGATCTCAACCGAACACATTGGGCAAATAGGTCGTACCCGCAGTTAGCCGAACGTCCCCGCAGTCCCTCCCGGGGCCCGGGGGCACCGTTTCGATACTCTTGGTTTACTTTGCCTGATGCAAATAAGTGCTCAACAAGATAGAACCTATCCCCCGCCACGGATATTCCCTCGAGTAAATCTGTTAAGCCAAGCCTATCAAATTCTATTGACAATTGGCTGCATTGGTCCATTTTGTCGTCCAGCCACTTCCGCTGGCTATCGCCTCATAAACACAAACCTAACGAGCCGCACGAACGACAAAGAGGCCAAGCTGAACAGAAGTAGAACCAAAACTTCAAAAACGCTGGTATTCCAATCGCGTACCCAGCCCTCTACCGCCCACAAGAAAAACAGCAGCCCCATCCATAACGTCACAGAAGAAATCAGCTTTGCGTAAGGGCGTATATCAATGTCGCTCTCCCTTTTTGTGACATCATATCCAGCAATTGAGCAGAGCCATCTTCCTCTTCGGTATTGGATTGAAAGGACAATCAAGGCAATCGAAGTCATCAAGCAAACAGCATCCTCTGTTTCCATAGAGTTTCCTTTGCTTTCCATCCCAGTTACGCATTCACAATCGAATCAAACCAAGTATGAATTACTCGATAGCAACCGCCTTAGTATAAACCATAGCCGCCGCAGCAGCCCGCCTTCCAAGGCCTCAAGGCTCGCCATCGAGGGCGACCCGCCCAGACCCCTTACAATCTGCTCGCACGAGGCCCCGCACTCCAACATCCTCTGGACCGTATCCCGCTCGTACCTGGTGAGCGAGCCTGCCGTGGGCCCTCGGGGCCGGCATCGCGCCCCACGCCATCTGCCCGCTCGTGCGATAATCCTCCGCAGAAGTCACCGACAACAGAGGGAGTTTGTGATGAAGGTTCTTTTGGTCAATGGCAGCCCCAAGGCAAACGGCAACACCGCCACGGCACTCGCCGAGGTCGCCGAGCAACTCAACGCCGAGGGCATCGATACCGAGGTGTTCCAACTGGGCGCCAAGCCCGTTCGCGATTGCATCGGTTGCGGCCAGTGCGGCAAGTTCGATTGCCGTTGCACCTTTGACGACGACGTGGCGAACGAGCTGATTGCCGCCGCCGAGCAGGCAGACGGCTTTGTCTTTGGCTCGCCCGTCTACTATGCGCACCCCAGCGGACGCATCCTCTCGGCCCTCGACCGCGCATTCTATGCCGGCAGCAAGGCCTTTGCGCACAAGCCGGGCGCCGCTGTGGCCGTTGCCCGCCGCGGCGGCACGTCGACCACCTTCGACGTGCTCAACAAGTACTTCACCATCAACCAGATGCCCGTCGTTGCATCTACCTACTGGAACAACGTCTTTGGCGCCATGCCGGGTGAGGCCGCCCAGGACGCCGAGGGTCTGGCCACCATGCGCAACATCGGCAAGAACATGGCCTGGCTTCTGCATTGTATCGAAGCAGGCCAGGCCGCCGGCATCGAAGCCCCCGAGGCCGATCGCGCCAGGACCAACTTTATTCGATAAGTCCAGCGGTGGTCACCTCGATGTTCTATCAATGTCAGCGAAAAGCCAGCTGATGAGGCAAGGTGCCTTGAAAGAGGAGGGCGCTGGGCTTTTGCCCGCGCCCGACGATTGAAAGGCAGATTGCCCATCAGATGGCTTTGCAGCGTCGAGGTGACCGCCGTTCGTTAGAACGGCGGAACAAATAATATGAATATTCAGATCTTTGGCACCAAAAAGTCTTTCGATACCAAGAAGGCCCAGCGTTATTTTAAGGAGCGTCGCATTAAGGTGCAGTTTATTGACCTTAAGGAAAAGGAGATGAGCAAAGGCGAGCTCACGAGCGTAATGCAGGCGGTCGGCGGCATCGACAAGCTGCTCAACCCCAAGGCCAAGGACGAGGAGACGCTCGCGCTCATCCAGCACCTCACCCCTAGCCAGCGCTTCGACAAGTTGCTCGAAAACCAGCAGGTTCTGGCCGAGCCCATCGTGCGCAACGGCAAAAAGGCCACCGTCGGTTATTGCCCCGATGTATGGGGAGCCTGGGAGTAGCCTGTGTTATTTGCCGGCGCGTGGGTATAAGAGCAGGCGTTTGGCATAAGATTCAACTGTAAGCCATGTCTAACAAAGGAGGGCACATGCCCAACAAACCCGTGAAGATCATCATGCTTACCGGATACCTCGGTGCCGGCAAGACCACGCTGCTCAACCACATCCTCGCTAACGACGGCGGCATCCGCGCCGCTGTGATCGTCAACGATATCGGCGAGATCAACGTCGACGCCAGCCTCATCGCCGACGGCGGCCTTTCCGAGACCGACGACCTCATCCCGCTCACCAACGGCTGCATCTGCTGCACGCTTTCGGACGATCTTGCCAACCAGCTGCAGGGCATCGCCGATTCGGGCAACTTCGATTACATCATCATCGAGGCCTCGGGTATCTGCGAGCCTATCCCCATCGCCTACACCATCTCGAGCTTCTGCGACGAGGCCAAGGTGGGCGGCGAGCCCAAGCTCGCGCTCGACAACATCGTGGCCGTGGTCGACTGCGCCCGCATGTACGACGAGTTCAACGGCGGTCGCGACCTGCTGGCTGAGGATATCGACGAGGACGACATCGAGAGTCTGCTCATCCAGCAGATCGAGTTCTGCTCCACGCTGATCCTCAACAAGACCGACACCGTGACGCCTGAGCAGATCGCCGAGCTGAAGGCCATCGTACGCAGCCTGCAGAAGGACGCCGTGATCGTCGAGGCCCAAAACGGCGAGGTCCCCATGGAGGAACTGCTCGATACCGACCGCTTCGACTTTATGCGCGCCTACAACTCCGCCGCTTGGATCGAGGCCATGGAGCATCCCGAGGAGCACGACGACCCCGAGGTGCTCGAATACGACATCGAGACCTTTGTGTACTCGCGCCGCAAGCCGTTCGACCTGCAGAAGTTCACCGATTTTGTTGAGCAGGAGTGGCCCGACGAGGTCATCCGCGTCAAGGGCCCGCTGTGGCAGACCGGTGATCCGGACATGTGCTACATGTTTGAGCAGGCCGGCCACCAGATGCGCCTGATGGAGAACGGTCTGTTCGTCGATTCCGCACCCGAGGGCGAGAAGCAGAAGATCATCAACGAGAACCCCGAGATCATGCAGATTTGGGACGACGAGACGGGCGACCGTATGACGAGCCTGTGCATCATCGGCCGTCACATGGACAAGGATGCGCTCATCGCCTCCCTCGATGCCTGCCTGACCGACTGGCACCGCGCCTAGGTTTATCCAAGCGGGCATTTTTTCGCCCACGTAACCGCCAAACCACCACGAAGGTGCCCTTCGTGGTGGTTTTTCGTTCTGAGCCAAGGAGATTCATGTTCAACATTGTGCTGTATGCGCCCGAGATCCCGGCCAATACGGGCAATATCGGCCGCACCTGCGTGGTTACCGGCACCCGCCTGCATCTGGTGGAGCCGCTGGGCTTTTCGCTCGACGACAAGACGGTGCGTCGCGCCGGCCTGGGCTATTGGCAAAACTTGGACGTAACGACCTATGCCGGCTGGGAGGATTTTCTTGCGCGCAACGGCCTCTCCCCCGCCGACGAGCGCCTGCATCTGCTGACCAAAAAGGCACGCCGCACCTATGCGCAAAGCACCTACCGCGATGGCGACTACTTGGTCTTTGGCAGCGAGAGCTCGGGCATTCCCGAGCCACTGCTTGCCGCGGCGCCCGAGCGCTGCGAGCGCATCCCCATGCTGCGCGATTGCGACTCACTCGATAACGCCGAGGATTGGGAAGCCCACGAGGAATCGCTGGGGCATACCGAGGACAGCCACGAAGCCATCCTTCAGCAGGATATCTGCGGCAACTTCGTCGACCCGGACGACTACCGCATCAGCGCACTCAACCTCTCCAACAGCGCCGCCATCGTCCTCTACGAGGCTCTGCGCCGAACAGGCTTTCCGGGAATGTGACAAAGGGACACTCTCGTTGTCATATCGGACAATTGTCACATTGACACCCTTCAAACGAAATCAGAGATGCCCGCTATCGCAACGTAAGGCATCGCGATAGCGGGCATTCAGCTGAATCAGCAATTTGATTTCAAAGGTAGATATTAATCTTCGAATTCGACATTGACCCTTACGTCTGGACCACAGAACGTCGACACCTGCTTTTTCACCAGTTTTACTGCACGTTCATCAGATTTTTCCAGCATGCCACTTTCTTGAACCTTTTGCCTCTGGTCCTTATCAGCCTGCTGAAGCAATTTATTTAAATCGTCCGTACTGACCTGATTCCAATTAAGAAAACCATTGTCCTCAACGTACTTTTTAAGCGAGTTCGGATCCGTTGACAACGTCACGATCTCAGAATGCGGAAGCGTAACATTAACAGATTTTATTACCGACTCGTTGTTTTTCGAACGATGGACTTTGACCTTCAGGTTCTCATCGTCTACGTTCAGGCCGATATCCGCCTTGCCATCGATGGTCGCTACATATCGCTTAGTAGTAAATGGGTTGTTAAAACCAAACGGATTCCCTGCATCGTCAATATATAGAACCTGAGTAAAATCGTATTCGTAGGTAAGCAACTTCGTTACCGGCTTAATTTCTTCCCGAATCGAATCATCGCTTATAACGGTCTGATCGCGCGTCAACCACAGGTACACGCAGCCGCCGCAAGCTGCAATCAAGCCTAACGCCAATAGGGCGACAATTATCTTCTGGCCAATTGTTTTAAACGGATTGGAAACGCTCATTTAGTCCTTGTCCTCCAGTTGTCCTCAGGGTAATTACGAACTCAATTCATTTATATTGGGTTTTGATGTCAACCAATTCAGAAAGGGAGGACTTAAATCCAACATAATATAAATACACATTCATACGTTAATTTAATACCTATTCTGCTGCACGTAACTTTAGAAAGATTGGGGCACAGACCATAGGCCGGCACCCCAATCCATACATAGGCATCATAACGCGTTGATCATTCGATCATATGCCCACGTTAATCAACTGAAACGCTGACGTCCATCCGCTGATCTCGGTCGCTATATCCGATCATCAGTTCCCGTCCCTTTTTATCCTTTGCGCAAAAACTGCTGTCATACGAGTATTCGATGTCCTTGTATCCCTTTTTCTTGCAAGCTTTGATGTATTTGTCGTACCCATCATGATCGATGCCAAATGCGACAAACGAAAGGCAGTCTTTTTCGTCTAACGACGTATAAACGATAGGGCAGTCAGGCTTCGGCAAGGATTTTGCAAGGGCTTTTGTTGGCCAGTCATACGCCTTGACACCGCCCTTTGATGAAGTCGTATAGGTTTTCGACTTGAAACTATAGTACTCGAGATATATCTTTCCATCGCCGCCTAGATAGGCAATAGTCGCCACTGAAGGCTCCATCAGGTCATATTGATTCTGCTGGGCATTGGCGACATAGTCGCCATGGGTAATGCACGGAACGCTATCAACCGATTCTCGCTTCTCGACGATTCGCTGGCTATCCGCCGTCATTTTCAGCGTTGAATAATCGTGCGCAGCCTCTTCCTCATCAAAAACGTCAGTAAACAGAAGTTTCTGTTCGTCAGTCAACTCCCCTTCCGGCTCAAACTGAATAGTGAACTGAGCAATATCGAAGCTCGATTTATTGTCATATTCAAATGTCATCATCTCGACGCCATCAACAACGCCTTCTGAGACACTCCAGTTTAGTTGATCGATTTTTACTGAATCCTTCTTACCTGGCTTTGGCTTCTTTCCACTTTTCTTAGTCGCTGCAAATGCGCATGTCGGACTCCAGCCGCGACCCGTAATTCCGAGTGGTAGAGAAATGCCGATTAGCGCCGCCGCGCTAAAAGCCAGAACTGCCGTAAATAACTTTTTCTTCATTACATATCCCTTGGTAGTCGTTTAACCTCCCCCTCGTCAAATAGCAGACGAATTGGCGACGCGGTGGCACTATTTGATTCAAGGGCGTGAACTGGATAAACATCGAGGGAAGGAGTGGGCCCTGTGCAATAAACTCCCCTCGTCAAAATGTCTAGCTAAAGAGGACGGGCAGACGGCGAACGGTCATATCCGTTCGCGTCCGCCCGTCTCCAACGATCAAACGTCGATGCGCTAACGTTCAAAAGCATTGCGGCCTCTTGCCTCGTAACCTCACCTCCTTCGAATGATTTGATGACATCGCGGTAGCTATCCGGACGTTCGAGCGTCGGTCTCCCAAATCTCACACCCCGCAGACGCGCCGACGCGATACCCTCCGCCTGGCGCTGCTTTATGTTTTCGCGCTCCACCTGAGCCACGTAGCTCAAAACCTGAAGCACTAGATCGGCAATAAAAGTCCCCGTAATTCCATTGGGTTGTTCGCGTGTATCAAGCAATGGCATATCGAGCACCACGATGGCAACGCGTTTGTCCGTCGTTAGGCGACGCCATTCATCGAGAACTTCACGGTAGTCACGACCCAATCGATCGATACTCTTAATCACCAGAACGTCCCCCTCGCGCAGACGACGAAGAAGACGCCGGTACTGAGGACGCCTGAAGTCCTTTCCACTCGCTTTGTCAGCATAGATCAAATTCGTTTGGACCGGAAACCGCTCCAGCGCGTCCAGTTGGCGATCCAGGTTCTGATCTGCTGACGAAACTCGAGCATACCCATAGATTCTGTTTTTCATGATTGCCCCTATCAGCCGCACGATGGCAGCTTCAGCTCATCTGAGAGCCCACTCACAATAGGGCGTGCAAATTTCGCGAATGGGTTGAACCCATTTTCGGGCTCCAACGTAAGCTATTCAAGCGCCGCTTCGATAACGCACGACGCCAACCTTATGCTTTGAAAAGAAATTAATCGTTTTTAATTAAGATTAACTATAATAAAATGAAATTAACCCAAGACGCTAAAGGAGGGCATTGTGGAATATCTCGAGAACCCGTTTACCCCTAGCTTTGGCGAGGTTCCTGCCCATCTCGCTGGCAGACAACAAATTATTCGGGATTTGGACCGTGCCTTCTTGAGCCAGCGCAGACGCCCAGAATTGACCTCGATCTTCTCAGGCGCGCGTGGAACCGGCAAAACTGCTCTCATGTCGTCGCTCGCGACAAGGGCGGAATCCCACGGCTGGATAGCCGTAAAGACGACCGCGCTCCCGGGAATGCTTGAGGAAATCGAGTTCGGGACGAAACGCGCCGCAGCTCATCTCATCGACTCGTCCAGCCACTTCGAAGTCACCGGTCTCGGAATTGCACCGCTCGGCAGCATCGAGGTCGATCACGTTCACGATGCCTCAACCTGGCGTTATCGCATGAGTGACATCATCGACCAGCTCAACGAGGCGGGCACCGGTCTGCTCGTCACGGTTGACGAGGTGGACCCGACACTCGACGAGATGATTCAGCTCGCAGCGACGTATCAGCACTTTGTGACCGATGGGAAACGCGTCGCGCTGCTCATGGCGGGACTTCCCAACAACGTATCGACGCTACTGAACCACAAGACGGTCTCGTTCCTTCGTCGCGCCCAACAATATCATCTGGGTCGCATTGCCGACTATGACGTACGCGAGGCCTTGATTCGCACAATCCAGGAAAACGATCGCCTGGCAGATGTTGAGGGAATCGATAGGGCCGTTCGCTCGATCTCTGGTTTTCCCTTCCTATTGCAACTCGTAGGCTACCGTGCTTGGGATCTCACAAGCGATTCGAAGGAAATCTCGTCACGCGACTTTGACCTGGGAATCAAAATCGCGCGCGACGAGATGGACGACCGAATCCTCGCGGCAACCTATCGGGAACTCACCGCAGAGGACAAGCGATTCCTTATCGCCATGCTCGATGACGAGGAAGAGTCCACCACCGCTGACCTTGTCGAGCGCCTTAAGCGTTCGCCGCAGCAGGTCTCCCGCTACCGACGCCGCATGATAGATGCCGGCATCATCGGGGAACGAGGACGAGGGCTCGTCGCATTTGAATTGCCATTCTTCCGCGACTATCTCGCGGCTCAATGCGTGAAATAGAAGTCGATGCGACAAAGGGGTGCCCCTTTGTCGCATCGCCTATAGATAACAACCGGTAATGCTCTTGGAGCAAGCAGCGATATCCGCCGGCGTGCCGGCGCAGACGATTTGCCCGCCCGCGTCGCCACCGCCCGGGCCCATGTCGATCACATAATCGGCGTTACGGATAAGGTCGAGATCGTGCTCGATCACGATAACCGTGGCGCCCTTGGCAACAAGGCCGTCAAACACGTTCAACAGCACCTGAACATCGAGCGGATGCAGGCCGATCGTGGGTTCGTCGAACACGAATACAGCATCATCCTGCACGCGGCCCATCTCGCTCGCAAGCTTAAGACGCTGTGCCTCGCCGCCCGAAAGCGCCGGCGTGGGCTCACCAAGTGTGAGATAACCCAGACCCAGGTCATGCAAGGTCTGCAAGCGCGCCTGAACCTTCTTGAGTCCCACCGTGGCATCGAGGGCCTCGTCTACACTCATGTCCATAAGCTGCGGCAACGTAAGCAGACTGCCATCCTTGCCCTCGCGATGGATATGCGAGGCGGCCTCGGCGTAGCGCGAACCACGGCATGCCGGGCAGACAATCTCGACATCAGGCAAAAACTGCACGTCGAGCGATATGGAACCCGTGCCATCGCATGTGGGGCAGCGAAGGGCACCAGTGTTGTAGCTAAATGCGCCCGCTTTGTAGCCGGCTGCCTTGGCCTCGGGCGTGCGGGCGAAGGCGCGACGCAGCTCATCATGGATGTCGGCATAAGTCGCCACCGTCGAGCGCACGTTGGCGCCGATGGGCGTGGCGTCAATCAGGTTGGCGCGGGCAATGCCTTCGGCATCGACCCAACGCACGTGGCTTGGCAGGCGCTCGCCGGCTGCCTGAACCTTGAGTGCCGGAATGAGCGTCTCGAGCACCAACGTCGTCTTACCCGAACCCGAAACGCCCGTCACCGCGACAAGGCGGCCGCGCGGGATATCGACTTCGAGCGGTTTGACGGTATGGATGGCATCGGTCGCCATGCGGATATGGCCCTGGTCGAACATTTCCTCGTCAGTCACCTGCGGACGCAAGCGCTTGGACTCCGAGCGCAAAAACGGCGCGATGCGGCTGCCCTGCGCTTGCTCGACCTCATCCACCGTACCAGCTGCGATCACATTGCCGCCGCCCGCTCCCGCAACGGGGCCCATCTCGACCAGATAATCGGCTTCCGCCAGCACGCGCGTGTCGTGATCGACGACAACCACGGTGTTGCCGTCATCCACCAGATCGCGCATCACACCTACCAGGCCGTCAACGTTCGCGGGATGCAAGCCAATCGAGGGCTCGTCCAGCACATAGAGCACGCCCGTCGATCGGTTGCGCACCACGCGGGCGAGTTGCACGCGCTGGCGCTCACCCGTGGAGAGCGTAGCGCCTGCGCGATCGAGCGAAAGGTAATCGAGACCCAGGTCGACCAGACGACGGGCCGTGCTTAAAAATGATTCGCAGATATCCGTCGCCATAGGCTGCATCTCGGTCGGCAAGGATGCGGGCACCCCGCGCACCCACTCAATCGCCTCGCCCAATGTCATGGCCGCCGCCTGTGCCAGATTGATACCGCGCACCTGGGGCTGGCGCGCAGCCTCGGAGAGACGCGTGCCGCCACAGTCACGGCATGACCCCTCGCGCAAAAAGCGCGCAACGCGTTTGAGGCCCTTGTCGTCCTTAACCTTGGCGAGCGCATTCTCGACGGTATAGAAGGCGTTGTAATAGGTAAAGTCGAGCGGCGTGGCGCCCTCGCCGTTTTTGGGAACGTAGAGAATGTGCTTCTTAACCGCCGGGCCATGGAACACGATATCGCGCTCGGCGGGCGTGAGCTGGTTAAACGGCACATCGGTGCGCACACCCATCTCGCCGGCCACCTGCTTCATTAAGTCCCACATGAGCGTGCCCCAGGGAAGCACCGCGCCTTCGTTGATGGTCTTTGACTCGTCGGGCACCAGGCTCGCCTCGTCCACCTCGCGCACGACACCGGTGCCGCCGCAGGTAGGGCACGCACCACCGCTGTTAAAGGCAAGGTCCTCGGCACTCGGCGCGTAGAACTCGCGGCCGCATGCGGGGCACGTGAGCGACAGGCCTGCGGCCACGTTAAGGCTCGGCTCCACGCGCGCACCGCAACGTGGGCACACGTGATGGGCGCAACGGCTAAAGAGCAGACGCAGGCTATTGTTGAGCTCGGTCATGGTACCAAAGGTCGAGCGCACGCCTGGCACACTGGGACGCTGATGCAACGCGAGTGCCGCCGGTACGTGCAATACCTCGTCCACCTGGGCGTGCTCGGCCTGCGTCAGGCGACGTCGAGTATAGGTGCTGAGCGCCTCCAGGTAACGGCGCGAGCCCTCGGCATAAAGAACTCCCAGCGCCAGCGAACTCTTGCCCGAGCCCGACACGCCGGCAATACCCACGAGCTTTCCCAGCGGAATATCGATATCGATGTCCTTGAGGTTGTGTACACGCGCGCCACGCACCTCGATAGCCTGCGGGCTCATCTTCTGTTCCGTCACTTTTATCACCCTACTCATGCCATAAAATGCGTTCGCGGATGTACTCGCCCAGCATGGGCACGGCAAACCGGACGAGGCCGTATCCGGCGGCCTCGATGACGCGCTCGCGAATCAGGCTTGCGCGATATTTACTCGCCCAGCTCTGAGTGCGATCGCAGCGCTCAATGATATCCGCCATGCGCGTCAGTTTGCCCTCGTCAGTAGCCATGGCCTCGATAAAAAGGCGCTGTGGACTGCGCAGCCCGTAATACAGGGGCGCATCGACCGCTTCGTAGAACTCGGAGACGGCATCCGCATGGCCATCCTCGACATCGCGCCTTTCAATGACCTGCGAGTTGCGCCGGACAGCAGAGCGCCACATGTAATATCCCACCAGCTGAACCATATAGGGATGCCCCATACTCTTGCGCGCCACAAGGTCCGCCGTTTCCGCGTCAACGTAAAGACCAGCGTCTTTAACCGTCTGGATATATGAATCGCGCACCTTGGGCAAAGATATTGCCCCCAGCGTACGCTGCTGGGCACGCCGCAAAAACGTCACGCTCGGCTCTTCGAGCAGGTCGTCAACCATACTGGGCAAGCCAGCGAACACCAGCGCAAGACCGCGCTGGTCGCTATCGGACAAGCCCGTGGCATCCTGATCTCCGAGCACCTGCTGATAGAGAACGGCAAGAGCCGCCAGCTCCTCGATAGACGCAGATTGCGCCTCGTCAATCGCAAACAGTATGCCCTTTCCCGGCTCGAGCCTCTTGAGGCGCTCGTTGACCAGCCCTCGCAACGTCTCGCCCTTTGCTCGCGCCGCCTCGACCGACATCCGGCCAAACGACGGACCGAATTCCATTGACGTCACAACGGGTTTATTCGAGCGAAGCGCGTCGGCCAGGCGGTCGCATAAGCCAAGCGAAGCGGAATCGGAGACAACCGCCCATCCGCGCTCATTGGCTAAACGCTGCAGCTCCCGCAGGAGAACCGTTTTGCCACAGCCGCGGTTTCCCGTAATGAGCATGAGCCTGCCCGGCGCTCCGGCGCCGTTGTCGAGCCCTTCCTCAAAATCTTCGATGACCGACTCGCGACCGATGAGCATCGGAGGGCGCTTGCCAGCCGTTGGCTTAAAGGGATTTGGATTCATGTCGGCCTCCTCGGATTGGCAAACGCTGGTAATAGTTATACCAACTTGTACCGAGTTATACCAACTGAATGTGACAAAGGGGCTATCCCTATGTCACATGTGGGCGAAAAACTCGGCGTCTGCTGCTCGCCAGGGGCGGAAGGTGGCGGGATCGACCTTTACGTGCGCCGCGGTGGGTACGTCGTACCATTTGACCGTGTAGCCGGCGCCGTGAGCGCAAAAGACCGAATCGGGCGTGTTGGGCAGATCGGCCTCGGGCTCGTAGGCGGCCGCCTCGATGACACGCTCGGCATCATGGCAAGCCGCATAACCGGCGAACTCCAGGTACAGATGTCCGCGGCCGCTCGTGTAGGCAGCCACCTCCAGCGCATAATCCTGCACCTCGGATGCCGGCACGCGACCCACGAGTTTTGCCCGGTCGCCCGCCATTGCCGGCGGCTCGTACTCGGCGCCCATGCGCGTGGCATCCGAGAGAGCCCTGCCCACGCACTCCCCCGGCACCTCGAGCTCAAAGTGGTACCACGGCTCCAACAGCACGGCTGCGCCGGCCTCGCGCGCCTGCATCAAACCCTGGCGAATCGCGCGGTACGTGGCCTGGCGAAAATCGCCGCCCTCGGTGTGTTTGGCATGCGCGCGGCCGCCCGTGAGCGTAATGCGCACATCGGTGATAGGCGAGCCGGTCAGCACGCCCAGGTGGTCGCGCTCCATGGCGTTGGTGAGTGCCAGACGCTGCCAGTTAAGATCGAGCTCGTCGGTCGAGGTCACGGTGCCAAACTGCACGCCCGAACCTGCTGGCAACGGCTCCAGGCGCAGATGCACCTCGGCATAGTGGCGCAGCGGCTCAAAGTGGCCCACGCCCTCGACCGGCTGCGAGATAGTCTCCTTATAGAGAATGCCGCCGGGCTCAAACTCGACCGCAAGGCCAAAACGATCGGCCAGCACGCGCTGCACGACCTCGAGCTGCACGGCGCCCATCAACTGCAGGTGAATCTGCTCAAGATGCGTATTCCAGCTTACGCCGAGCATGGGATCTTCGTCCGCCAACTCAGTCAATGCTTTGAACACCGAATGGACGTCGTGTTCGCCCGGCAGCACCGTATAGGTGAGGACCGGCGCAATGACGGGCGCATCGCACGCGGGCTCCGCGCCCAAGGCATCCCCCGGGCGAACGTGCGCAAGACCCGTCACGGCACAAATACCGCCCGCGGCAACTTCTTGGGCAAGCTCGTACTTCTCGCCGTTATAGATGCGCACCTGGTCGACTTTCTGCCCCCACACCTCGGCACCGGAGCGTCCGTCGATCATCTGCTTTGCATGCAGCGTGCCGCCGGTCACTTTAACCCAAGTCAAGCGCTCGCCGCGAACACCTCGGCTGATACGATAGACACGCGCGGCGAACTCCGGGGGCCACGCCCGCTCACGCATCAGCGCGCATATGCCATCCAGCAGCTCGTCAACGCCTTGGTCCTTGAGTGCCGAGCCAGCAAAGCAGGGAAAGAGCTTGCGCTCGGCAACCATGCGCGACAGCGTTGCGGCGGAAAGCCCGCCCGCCTCAAGAAACTCCTCGAGCGCCGCTTCGTCCAACGCAGCAGCGTCCTCCTGAACAGCACCGCCCGCCAGCAGTTCGTTAGCATCCAGGCAGCCCTCGGAAAGACGCTGCCCAAGCTGCGCCAGCAAAGCATCGAGACCGGGATGCTCCAAATCGATCTTGTTGATAAAGATGAACGTCGGAATGTCATAGCGTGCAAGCAGGCGCCACAGGGTTTCGGTGTGCCCCTGCACGCCGTCGTTGGCGCCTACAACCAAAATCGCGTAGTCGAGCGCGCGCAACGTGCGCTCCGCCTCGGCCGAAAAATCCACGTGACCGGGGGCATCAACGAGCATAACGTGGGTTTCGCCGTGGTCGAGCACAGCCTGCGACGAGAAGATCGTGATGCCGCGCTCGCGCTCAATCGCGTCGGTGTCCAGGTGCGAGTCGCCATCGTCCACATGGCCGCGCTTGCGAATGCGGCCCGCACAGAACAGCATGGCCTCGGCCAGCGTGGTCTTGCCGGCATCGACGTGTGCCAAGATTCCAACGACCGCTTGCTTCGACATGGCTCTCCTCTTATTGCTGTCCCATCGCACGCGGCAACGGACATTCTCGTTCCACACTGGATGATACAATTAACGAGCCGGTGGGCGAAGCGGGCCCTATCCCCCGACCAAGCTCATCGCCCCGCGTTGCCGCGCGGCGATTTTCGTAGGTTCGCGCCTTGCGAAAGCCGGCACCTCCCCTAACAGCCCGGCAATCAACAATGGCCCCACCCGGGGCCATTTTCATGTACATGGAGCGCTGATACACGCCCCGCTCTTATGCCTCGCGCAGCCAGTCGAACGCAACGCGCGGCGTGCCGTCCGACACATACACGACGCCGGCGCGCTCGAACCCCGCCTTCATGCTCGCACCCTGCATGGGCAAATTGTCCTGATGCGTGTCGATGCGCAGGTGATCGGCGCGCTCCTTGGCAAAGGCAAACATCGCAGCCGCGATACCGTGCACGGTGCCGTCGGACGCCACTCGGTGCAGTACGGCATACGGAGTGTCGCTACGCCATCGCCCGTCCTCAATGACGTCATAGCACTCGTCCGGACCCGGCAGAAAGGCAAACGTCGCCACCACGCGACCGTCGACTTCGCACACATAGCTGCCACCGGCGGCGATATCGGCAGCCACCTGCTCGACCGAAGGCGTGCCCTCGGGCCACTGCGTGGCGTTGCCATGCGCGCGCATAAAGGCGCGGGCCGCGTCATAGATAGCCATGACAGCGGGAATGTCGGTATCAAGGGTTTTTCTGATCATCACGCGACGACCTCACGTTTATTGGTATCACTTTGATTGAGCAATGATACCAGCGTTTAGAGAGGGGCGCGAAGCAGATGGGGAGCAAAAAGCGAGCCGCTTGGTCAAAGGCCAAAAGCGAGTTTTTGGGCGCTGCCACCGGCGGCGATATGAGCGACTTGTTTGCGCGCGAGGACGAGCGCCGCGACGCCCTGGACGCCGAGCGCGATGAAGCCTGGCGCTACAAGTCGTGCGAGCGCAAAAACCGTTACGACACGCGCGCCGAGGCCGAGGCCGTTATGGCCGACTGCGAAAACCGCGGGCGGCGCGGTTTGGCCTGCTACAAATGCGAATACTGCGGCGGGTGGCACCTGACGTCGCACCCTTGGAAATAGACCCCACATCGACACGGCGCTGACGGAGCACCAGCCATCGCACGCAAGCTACGGGCGCGGCGGCACCAAAACATCGTAACGAACGGCCTTGCCCGCAAGCTGATAGCTCGGCTTGACGCCGGCAAGCAGCGGCCCCTTCACCGGCCGTTTGATAACGACCTTGCGCGGCCGCACCGCAAGCGCAGCTTCGACCAGCGTCTCCTCATCGGCACACGGCTGTTCCAGATGGTGCAAGAGTTGGAACTTCTTTTTCACCGCCGCGCTCTTGGTGCGCCCGGGAAACATGGGGTCCAGATACACCACGTCGGGAGCGGTGAGCTCGCCCTGCCCGATCAGCTCAGCTGTATGGCGAAGGCCGGCAATGCTGTCCTCGCCCGCATGTAAGCGCATGCGCGCCACAGCTGTCGCAAGCGCCGGATCATCTGCCGCGCGATCCAAAGCATCCTTGAGGAGCGCCGCGATCACGCAATCCTGCTCATACAAATCGACCGCAAAACCCGCGGCAGCCAGCAGCAGCGAATCCTCGCCAAAG
Source organism: Collinsella sp. CLA-AA-H302 (assembly GCF_040093305.1). NCBI lineage: Bacteria > Bacillati > Actinomycetota > Coriobacteriia > Coriobacteriales > Coriobacteriaceae > Collinsella > Collinsella sp. CLA-AA-H302. The sequence continues at coordinate 185,063 of NZ_JBBNJW010000002.1, read as the reverse complement.
CCTGCCGTGGCGTCAATCGCCCATGGGCGCTCGACGCCCTTTGTGCGCGCAGCCTTCACCAGCAGCTCTTGCTGCAGACGACCCTGCTTGAGCCGCGGAAGCATGCGGCCAAAATCGGCACGCAGCTCCATCGTGCCATCGGTGAGCGTGAGGCCCTCGGACGTCCGCACGAGCTCGAGCCCAGCAGCCCGAGCAACAGAAAAGGGATCGACGACGCCCATGGACACTCCTTAGCAAGCAAAACGAATACGTGAGCGCCACCTCAGTTGGCACCCAACCGTCCGCTATTGTCCCACACGCGACATGGTCCACAGCATCCCAATGCAAAGCACCGCCATCAATCCCGTGCACACGGCAGCGATCACGGAATCGCCCATACGCCTTCCTAACGAACGCGGCTCACGCACTTGCTTGGCTCCGTACATCACGGCTCCTCCTTCGGTCCAGCTCTTACCATGGCCCCATCATCGCAGCGCCGCGCATACGCTGCCATCGATTTGACTTACGCCCAGCTTTCCTTTTTGAAAGGTTGGACCGTACAGGCAAGAGACGCTTTCAAACGCATGCATCGCCGCGTTGAACTACAATGTGCTTCACCATATGTGCAGCACATAGGGTGCGCCAGGTTGGCGTACTCGTATCGAAAGGACCAGCCATGAGCTTCACTCGCAAGACACTCAAAATCCTTGCCCTGATTTATTATGTTCTGGGCATCGCCAGTCTCGTCATTGGAATCGCCGGCATCGCGACCGGCAAGTTCGAGTCCACCTACGGACCGAACGCCATGCTCGCCACGGTCGTGCTTGTCGCCAAGGGCCTCATCGATCTCGCCGCAGGTGTTGCGGGCATCAAGGGCGCCAACAAGCCCTCGCAGGTGGATGGCGCGTTTAAGCTCGGCATCGTTGCCGCACTCGCCACGATTGCGCAGGCCGTGCTCACGCTTCCCGCGTTTGGCGGCGACGCCATCAACTATGGCGCCTTTGTCATCGTGGTGTACGACCTGTTCTTTATTCAGCAGGCACACGACATTAAGGCCGAAAACAAGGACCGCCTGTAGGCACCTGTCTCCCATAACCCCTGCTATCAAGCAACTAAAAGGGCCGATCGTGCATCCCCGCGGTCGGTCCTTTACGTTTGCCCAGATAAAACCTGCCAAAATAAACCTGTCCCTTTTTGGTAGGTTAGTGGCGGTACTCGGCGATGATGAAGTCGATGTCGGTCTGAAGAGTGTCCAAGTTTGCCAGGCGCTCTTTGTCGACGGGGCGCGTGCGGTAGTAGTACGGTGTCATCTGGAACACCGCCTCGATGTCAGCCTGGGTCTGGAGCGTAATGTTCGCAGACACCCGCTGCGTTCCGACCAACTCGAGCTCGGTAGTCTTCGGCAGCTTCTCGTCGTTAAGGTACGGTGTGTCGTAGAGCACCTCCTTGAGCCCAAACAGATGACGGGCACCCGGCACCACGGTGTAGAGCGAGCCCTCGGGCGCCAGCACGCGAGAAAACTCACGCTCGTTAAAGGGAGCAAAGAGTTCGGTCACCATATCAAAGGCGTCATCAGCCACGGGGATGTCCTTCATGTTGGCCACAAAGTAGGTCGCATCGCCGCGCTTGGCGGCCAGGCGCACCATCTCTTTGCCCAGGTCGAAACCGTAAGCATCCACGCCCGGCACCGCACCCATGGCGCTGGTGTAGTAGCCCTCGCCGCAGCAAATATCGAGCAAGGTCATGGGGCCGTTCGTAGACGCGGCACGTTCAGACACCCGCTCGCGCACCAGCTCGACCATCGCATCGCGCAACGGCGCATAGTATCCGCGGTTCAGAAAGTCACGACGGCTGCGCGCCTGCGACTTGGGATCGCCCATAGAGTCGCCGCTCTTGGACGAGCGCAGCAGATACAGATAGCCCTCGCGCGCACGGTCAAACCGGTGTCCGCCCGCACATGCAGCACCGCGCTCGTCGTCCACCAACGGCTCATGGCAAACGGGACACAACAACATGGCAACTCCTTAGCGCGGACAACACAACGCCCACCATTGTCGCACGCCTTCCCCACCTAGTCATTGGGGACGTTCTTAAATGACTAGTCGATTAGGAGTATCATCGTCTGCGCAAATAAGCATGGAAAAGCATATTAGAGATTGAGAGCGTATGGCTGATACCGCATCTAAGCACATTGACATGACCACCGGCTCGTTGTGGCGCAATATTCCCTTGTTCGCCTTCCCCGTGGCTGCCACGAGCATCTTGGAACAGTTGTCGAACCTCATCGCCACGGTCATCATCGGTAACTTCTCGGGCGACCAGGGAACCCTCGCCATGGCGGCGGTCGGCTCCAACGTGCCGCTCACCAGCCTTATGATCAACCTGTTTATTGGTCTGTCGCTTGGCTCCAACGTGGTCATCGCCAACGCCATCGGCCGCAACGACCAGAACATGGTCAAGCGCGCCGTCCATACCTCGATTCTGATGGCACTCGTGGGCTTTGTCGTTATCGCGCTGGGCGAGATCTTTGCCGAGCCCATGCTCGCCGCGCTCAACGTCCCCGCCGAAACCATGCCGCTCGCATCGCTCTACCTGCGCGTCTTTTTGCTCAGTATGCCCTCGATCTTGCTCTACAACTTTGAGGCCGCAATCTTCCGCTCCGTCGGCATCACCCGTATGCCGCTGCAGGCGCTTGCCGTGTCCACCGTCCTCAACATTGGCCTGGACCTCATCTTTGTCCCCGTGCTCCACTGGGGTGTCGCGGGCGTCGCCATCGCCACCGCCATCGCCTACACCGTCAGCGCCGCCACACTCTTTGTCCACCTGCTCAAGACCGACTCCGTCGTCCGCGTCACCCCACGCGACTTAGGCTTAGACCCCGTCGCCCTCAAGCGCATCGTCAAGATTGGCCTGCCCGCCGGCATCCAAAGCGCCGTCTTTGCCGTCGCCAACATCATTATCCAGTCCGCCATCAACAGCCTGGGCACCGAGGTCATGGCGGCATCCAGCGCCGCCATGAGCCTAGAGTATGTGTGCTACAACCTGCTCAACAGCTTTAGCCAGGCCTGCACCACCTTTGTGGGACAAAACCACGGCGCGCGACAGATCGACCGCTGCACCAAGACGCTCAAGGTCTGCCTGGTCGAAGGCGGCATCGTTGCACTCACCACGATTATCGTCATCGTCGGCTTGGGACGCGAGATCCTGGCGCTCTTCAACAGCGATCCCAATATCGTCTCGATCGGCTATATCCGCGTGTGCTCGATCTTCCCGGCGTACGCCTTTAGCATGTTCTACGAGAACATGTCCGGCTACCTGCGTGGCTTTGGCATCTCGCTCATGCCCGCCCTCATCACCATGATCTGTGTCTGCGGCATCCGCTTCTACTGGGTGTTCTGTGTCTTCCCGCACTTCCGCACCTTTGCGAACATCATGATGGTCTATCCCATCAGCCTGGGCACCACGGCGTTCTTTATGGTCGTGGCGGTATTGCTCTGCCACCCGGCACGCACCTACCGTCTGGCGCAAGCCAAGACTGCGGCGTGCTAGACACACTCACCAAGGCGGCACATCGGCAGCTAATTGACGATATGCGAGCTCATATAATCGATAAAGCGCCTCGTGGCGATAGGCATGGTGTCCCAGCTGCGCCAAGCCGCCACCACATCACGCGAGGGAGCGTGCACGATGGGGCGCACGCAGATATCGGCCTTCATGCCCTCGACCGTACGACGGTAGAGCATGCTCACGCCAAGGCCTTCCTCCACCATCGCCATAATGGTGTAGTCGTCGGTGACCTCACTCGTCACGTGCGGCGACAGCCCGTGCGCGGCAAAGGCATCGAGCACCAGACTCTGTTCGCCCTCATCCAGCAGCACAAACGGCTCGGACGCCAGGTCGGCGAGCGTCACCTTTTCCTTTGCCGTCAGCGGATGCGTGGCAGGCAACAGCGCCACCAACTCATCGTGATAGACCACGCGCTTCTGGAGCCCCGCGGTAAATCCGCGCGCCGTAAAGCAAAAGTCAACCACGCCATCGTGCACCCACTGGGCGTTGCGCGTGTAATCGCCCTGCTTGAGGGTAAAGCGCACACCTGGATGCAGGGCTCCAAAGTCTCGAATCACGCGCGGCAACACGGTACGACTCACGTTGGTAAACGTCGCGATGCGAATGTCAGTCGACGAAAGCCCCAGCAACTCCTGACGCTTGCCCTCGAGCTCGGCCTCGGCCGTTACGATCTGGCGCAGATACGGCAGATACTGCTTGCCGTCACGCGTAAGCGAGACGCCCTGCTTGCCGCGCTCGATAATCGTGGTGCCCAGCTCGCGCTCGAGCGCCTTGACAGCTTGGCTCACCGCGCTTTGCGTATAGCCCAGCTCGTCGGCCGCACGTTTCAGGCTGCCGCAATCGACCACCATACATACAATCTGATACCGCGATGCCATCGTGCCTCCACATCGATGTAGCCGTAAAACGTTTTGCCAGGGCTTTTTCTACTTGCATTAGTATTTCTTAATCATACTGAAGATACATTCGCTTTACTACATCCATCTCTGGGAGCAGAATCCTTTTTGCGAAACCGTTCTGTAACAAAAGGAGTCCCATGGATCGCAAAAAAGCAATCGCGCTCTCATTTTCCGTTCCCGTCGCATGGGGCTTTTCGTACCCCCTCATGAAGATCGGCATGGACAGCATGAACGCCACGAGCATTGTTGCGCTGCGCTGCATCATCGCCTTTGCGGCCTGTCTGCTGCTCTTCCACAAGCACGCGTTTCGCATCAACCGTGACGTGATGGTTCGCTCCGCCATCATCGGCGCCATCATGGCAACCGAGCTCACCTGCATGTGCTTGGGCTCCAGCCTTACCTCTGCCTCCACCGCTGGCTTTTTGCAGAGCCTGACAGTCGTGATCGTGCCGTTTGCCAACGCAGCCCTGCTGCGTCGCGCCCCCGAGCGCAAGGTGCTCATCGGCACCGCCATCGTCACCTGCGGCATGCTGCTGCTCTCGGGCGCCGACTTTACCAGCCTGAATCCCGGTGCGATGGTCATGCTGCTCTCGGCCTTTATCTATGCCGGACACATCATTGTCGCCAAGCGCTTTGTCGAAGAAGTCGATCCGCTGGCTCTAGGCGTTTGGCAGCTGGGCTTTGGTGGTCTGTTCTCGGGCATCGCCGCATGCACCTTTGGCGGTTTCACGCTCCCCAGCACGCCCAACGAGATCGTCGTTGTCGTTGCGCTCGCACTCATCTGCTCTGCCTACGGCTTTATCACCCAGACGCTCGTCCAGCCCCACGTGCCCGCCGAGACCACCGGCTTCGCCTTCTCGCTCGAGCCGGTCTGCTCTGCCGTCTTCTCGTTCTTCCTGGTCGGCGAGGTCCTGAGCCCCATCGCCTTCTTTGGCGCCGCCCTTATCCTCACTGGCGTTATGGTGGCAACCGTCGAGCTTCCGCGCCTTCGCGCACATGGACAGGCTCGCATGGCAGGAGCGCCCGAGCACGTCTCGTAGGCCCCACTCCTTGTGCAGCCGCGGCATACAGGTAACCGGTGCACCTTTACAATAGATGCCGACATAGCATCTGGCATAAAGGAGCTCCATGGACACCGCAACGCGCGACCGCAACATAGCAACTTGGTTGGGCGATGCGCCGCAGCCGGTACGTGACACGACGAACCAGCTGCTCAAGCGCATCGCCCTTCTGCGTGCCGAGCAGACCATCTACCCGGCACAAGACGACATCCTCAATGCCCTCGCCTACACGCCGGCCGACCTGGTCAAGGTAGTCATCTTGGGCCAGGACCCCTATCACGAACCCAACCAGGCCATGGGGCTGTCGTTTTCGGTCCCCGCGACGCAAACCAAACTACCGCCGAGCCTGCGCAACATCTATAAGGAACTCAACGCCGATCTGGGCTGCCCCGTTCCCGCCACGGGAGACCTAACCCCTTGGGCGCAACAAGGCGTGCTGCTCCTCAACACGACGCTCACCGTGCGCGAGCATGCCGCGAACTCGCATGCCAAGCTGGGCTGGAGCACGCTTACCGACTACGTTATCGAGCGCTGCTGTCAGCTGCCCCAGGCGGTCGTCTTTTTGGCATGGGGCCGCTTTGCCCAGCAGATGGTCGAGGGCAAGCTCGCCGCGACCGGCGCGGACAAGGCAGGCGGCAAGTTCTGCCTAGCCTCTACGCACCCCTCGCCGCTTTCGGCAAACCGAGCCACGGCGGAACTCCCCGCTTTTATGGGGTCGCGCCCCTTCTCCGCTGCCAACGAGTTGCTCAAGCAAAACGGCAGCAGCCCCATCGACTGGGGCTGCCTCGGCTAGAAACAAAAATAAAAACGCGCCCGACGGCTTCCATCGGGCGCGTTTTGTTACTCGGGCCAGATAAACTGGGTGCGGCCGGCCTCGCCGCCATCGATGAGCAGACTCTGCCCGGTCATAAATCGGTTGGTCACGCCCACAAAGTAGATCCACTCGGCGATTTCTTGGGCGGTAGCCCAGCGCTTAAGCGGCGTGAGTTCCATGATCTGGCTCCACAGGCGCTCGTCTTCCATCACGCAACGGTTGAGCGGCGTGATGACGCCACCCGGGTCCACGCTGTTGGCGATGGCCTGCGGCGCCAAGCGGTTTGCAAGGTTTTTGGTGTAGGCGATAACGCCGCCCTTGCTGGCGGCATAGGCGGGAAACTCCGATCCCGTATGTCCGCTCGCCGACCCCACATTGACCACGGATTTGATAGCCGGTGCGGGCTTGGCGGCAAGCCCCTCCCCCACAAAGGCGTAGCGTTCGGTCACGTTGATGGTGCCGCATAGATTGGCGGCAATGTCGTCGGCCGAATCCTGCGTGCCGGCGACGTTCACGATCACCTGAGGCTCAAGGCCGCCCGGAAACGAATCCGGCTCGCGGACATCAACGATCAGATGGCGATAGCACTCGTGCTCGACGGCTGCCGGCAGCAGGTCAAAGCCCACGACCTCGTGGCCCTCGTCCAAAAAGCGTTGCACGCACGCGGCTCCGATACCGCCCGAAGCGCCCGTGATCAAAACCCGCATACTTGCTCCTTAGGCGGTTGCGTGGCGCTCGAGGTACTCGGCGCCCACATTCTCGCGCTCCCAGCCGCGCACGACCTTGTAGCCCACGGGGCTCAGGAAGACCTCGCACAGCAGCTCGGCGACGGCGCCGGTCAGCGAGCACATAAGAACCTGCACCCAGGTCCAACCAAAGAACGTATGGCTCACCACAATGGCAAAGACCAGATTGTCGACAAACTGACCGATGCCCGTGGACACATAGGAGCGGAAGGCAAAGCTCGCAAAGTTATTCTTTTTGAGCATACGGCCGAGCGACTGGTTGAGCGTGGAGTTAACCACGGCAGAAACGAGCATTGCCAGCGAAGAGCCCAGCACCACGTACCAGGTGCCGCCGATGGTGGCGTTAAGGGCCGTGTTGACCTCGATCATACCCGTGTCGTAGTAGGCGCCCCACATGCCGGGCGTGAGCGAGCATGCCCAAAAGCACAGGCTCACGGCCAGGTTGACCAGCAGCGCGAGGATAGAGATTTTGATGGATGCCTTGGCGCCAAAGCGCTTGCAGATCATGTCCTGGCACAAAAACGAAACCCAGCTCACCACAAAGCCGCAATCGAGTGCCAGATACGGCAGGCTGATAAGCTCTTTGTTGGCCAGCAGGTTCATCATGATGACGCTCACGAAAAACAGCGAAACCGTTGCCGCGGGAATGCTCCGCAACAGGACCTTGTAGTCCTCCATGACCTTCTTGATCATTATGTACTCCTTTGGTTTTAGGTTTAACGAGCAGGATATCGGACCCGAACTGCTCGGACGTCACGGTCTTGAGACGACGGTGGGTATGATAGCCGCTCACACGGCATCAGGCAAGCAAACGGCGCGGCAGCCCCGCAGGGCCACCGCGCCGATGCGCTAAAAGGCTACGTTGCCAAACTCCGACAGGATGAGGTCGGGGTTGTGGTCGGTCGCCCAGTCCACGTTCCACGGGCTCGTGAACAGCAGCAGCTTACCGCCGCGCATGTCCTCGACGCGCAGGGTGTCGCGCGTGAGCGAAAGGCCCGGGATATCGATGGTGTCGGGGTCGTTCTGGATCCAGCGGATGTCCGTATAGGGCAGCGGTTGGCGACGAACCTCGACACGGTACTCGGCCTTCAGGCGGCGCTCGAGTACCTCAAACTGCAGCACGCCGACCACGCCCACAATGACGCTCTCCATGCCGGCACCCAGCTCGCGGAAGATCTGGATGGCACCCTCCTGGGCAAGCTCCTCCATACCCTTGACGAACTGCTTGCGCTTGAGCGTATCGACCTGCGTAATGCGAGCGAACATCTCGGGGGCAAACGTCGGGATCTGCGGATACTGCACGCGGCGCTTACCAGAGCACACGGTGTCGCCGATGCTAAAGATACCCGGGTCGAACAGGCCCACGATATCGCCCGCGTACGCCTCGTCCACGATGGCGCGGTCATCGGCCATCATCGACGTGCCCGTGGCAAGCTTTAGCTTGCGGTTACCCTGCACGTGGAAGGCGTCCATGCCGCGCTCGAACTTGCCCGAGCAAATGCGCACAAAGGCGATGCGGTCACGGTGGTTCTTGTCCATGTTGGCCTGGATCTTAAACACAAAGCCGCTAAAGTCGTCGCGGCAGGGATCGACCGGTTCGCTGGTAAGCGTATCGGTATAGGCGCGCGGCGTCGGGGCCAGGCGCAGGAACTCCTTGAGGAAGGGCTCCACGCCAAAGTTGGTGAGCGCCGAGCCAAAGAACGCCGGGCTCAGCTTGCCGCAGGCCACGGCATCCAAGTCGAGCACGTCGCCGGCGCCATCGAGCAGCTCGATGTCGTCCATCAGGTTCTTATGGTTCTCCTCGCCGATGAGCTCGTCCATGGAAGGATCGCCCAGCTCGGCCTCGACCTCGGCGACCTTCTTGGTGGCGTTGGCATGACCGTCGCCCTCAAAGGCGATAACGCGACGGGTCTGACGGTCGAACACGCCGCGGAAGTTGCGGCCGCTGCCGATCGGCCAGTTCATGGGATACGTATTGATACCCAGGACGTTCTCGATCTCTTCCATGAGCTCAAACGGATCACGAGCCTCGTGGTCGAGCTTGTTCACAAAGGTGAAGATGGGAATGTGGCGCAGCGTACAGACCTTAAAGAGCTTTTTGGTCTGGGCCTCGACGCCCTTAGCGCCGTCGATGACCATAACCGCGGCGTCGGCGGCCATAAGGGTACGGTAGGTATCCTCCGAGAAGTCCTGGTGGCCGGGGGTATCGAGGATGTTGACGCAGGCGCCATTATAGGTGAACTGCAGCACCGAGGAGGTAACGGAAATGCCGCGCTCCTTCTCGATGTCCATCCAGTCCGAGACGGCGTGCTTGGCCGAGCTCTTGCCCTTGACCGAACCGGCAGTCTGGATGCTGCCGGTATAGAGCAGCAGCTTCTCGGTAAGCGTGGTCTTACCGGCGTCCGGGTGGCTGATGATCGCGAATGTGCGGCGCGACGAGATTTCATCCGACAGGCTTGCCATGCGGATCCTTTCTTGCATTGAGTGCATTACGTCGATGTAACCGCACCATTGTAGCCGCGAAATCCCGCCATAGGGCACCTATCAGGACAAATTCATCAGTTGGGGCCTGGGTAGCCGGCCCAATCCGAATTTGTCTCTTGCGTAACTGTACATAGTGTATATATACTGTGCTTACCGGTTATATACACGTGTAGCCCAACAGCTAAGGAGCCGCTGTGGACATCATCCTATCCAATTCGAGCGACAAGCCCATCTACGAGCAAATAGCCTCGCAAGTCAAAGCTCAGATCCTTTCGGGCGCGCTCGCTGCGGGAGCCAAACTCCCCAGCATCCGTGCACTCGCGAGCGATCTTGGCGTGAGTGTCATCACCACCAAGCGCGCCTACGCCGACCTGGAGCAACTCGGCTTTATCTGCACCGTGCAGGGCAAGGGCTGTTTTGTCGCCGAGGGCAACCAAGAACTCTTGCGCGAAAATCAGCTCTGCCATATCGAAGAGCTGCTTGCGAAAGCGGCGAGCCAAGCCGAAGCCTTGGGCGTCACGCGCGACAAGCTGCACGAGATGCTCGACCTCGTAGCCCCCGAAACCATGCAGTAGCCATCTGCAAGAAAGGCTATACCATGCAAAAGTTGCTAGAACTCAAAGGTGTATCGCGCCGCGTGAGCGACCGCTTTTCACTGCGCGACGTCACGCTTGCCGTGGAGCCCGGCCAGATCGTTGGCTTTGTGGGCGCAAATGGCGCCGGCAAGACGACGACCATTCGCGCCGCGCTTGGGCTTATAAAGCCCGATGCCGGCGAGGTGCATCTGCTTGGACAGCGCTGCGACGCCAACGCGCCCGACGAGACGCAGCGCCACCTGCGCTCCCGCATCGGGCTTGTCCTGGACACGTGTCCCTTCCCCTCCACGCTCAAGGTGGGCCAGGTCGAGAAGCTCGTAGGCCCGGCATACCCCACGTGGAGCTGCGAAACGTTCGCCGGATTCATCGACCGATTTGGCCTCGATCCCAAGACGAAGGTCAAGGACCTCTCCCGCGGCATGGGCATGAAGCTGCAGCTCGCCTGTGCGCTCAGCCACAATGCCAAGCTGCTCGTTTTGGACGAAGCCACCGCGGGCCTCGATCCCATGGCGCGCGAGGAACTGCTCGACGAGTTGCTTGCCTTTGTCGCCGACGGCCAGCACAGCGTGCTGCTCTCGAGCCACATTACATCCGACCTCGATCGCACTGCCGACCGCGTCATCTGCATCGATAACGGCTCGATTGTGTTTGACCTGCCGCGCGAGGACATTACCGACCGAGCCGGCATCGCCCACTGCACCCAAGCACAGGCCGCAGAGCTTATGGCTTGCGTCGAAGGCGCCCGTGCCGCCCACCACGCCTATAGCGTGGACGTGCTCGTACCCAACCGTCGCGAGGCGCTCGAGGCCTTCCCCGAGATTCCCTGCGACCGGGCAACCATTGATGACTATCTTCGCCTCATACTGAAAGGGGCTTCGAAATGAAACGCGCCTTTATGTCTGAGCTCGCCATCGTCCGCACGCTTGTCCCGAGCATCGCGGGCGTCGGCCTGTTCATCTTCGTCGTACTGACCCTCGCCAACGCATCGGATGGCGATGCCAGTATGAGCGCCGGCGCCTGCGCGGTCAGTGCCATGTCGCCCATCGTGGTCATGAACTCGCTGGCCGGCTACGACAATCAAAACGGATGGGAGCGCTATCGGGCAACGCTGCCCCTCTCGCGCAAAGACATCATCTGCGCACGTTACCTCTGCATTGTTGCCTTCTCGGCCATCATGGCGTGCGCGACCGTGCTTTTGAGCACCATCACTCTTCCGTTCTTCGATCACACGGGCATGCCCTCGACGGGACAGATCGTCTTTGAGACCACAATAGCCTCCGCCGCATCGATGCTCATCTCCCTCATGATGGTGTTTCTGGCACAGCCGCTGTTCTTTCGATTTGGACACATGGAGGCGCTGCGCCTTTCCGTCGGCCTGTTTGCCCTGCTCGGATGCCTTGCCATGGCCACGCTGAGCTCCTCCAACCCCATCAGCAACTGGCTCATGTCGATTGCTGGGGCGAATCCCAATCCTGCCGTCCTCGGCTGCCTGTGCGCAGGAATTGCCGTACTGGCCCTCGCGCTATGTGCAATCAGCTGCACCGTCAGCACCAAGGTCTATCGAGCACGCGATTTGTAGCCACACGAAACTTGACCCACGTAGGCCACAATCGGTCGCAATCGCCCATCCGCAAATCCATGACAAACGGCATGTCCCCGGCGTGCGCCACCGTACTACTTGCGCAGCGGCTTGGGCAGCGGAATGCCGGCGGCGATGGCTGCAGCGATAATCATGCAGACAATGCCCTTGAGCGGGAAACACATGAGCAGTAGGCCCACGACCATGATCGGCTGACGCATGACCGCACCCATCGTTGATGCCGTGCAGACGGCGACACAAAAGACCGGATCGGCGCCAGTGAGGATGGCAAGGCCGTAGCCCAGGCTCACACCCGAGAAGATAACCGGGAAGAAGTGGCCGCCACGCCAGCCCATATTGATGAGGGCGGGGGTCAGCATGGCCTTAACAAGACCGGTCGCGATGAGCACACCGGCGGGGATGGTAAGATAGGTTTCCATAAGCACGTCGGCCTGGGTCTCACCGGCAAACATGGTATAAGGCAGAACTGTGCCGCAGATGGCGAGCGCCAGGCCAGCCAGCATGGCCTTGACGACGGGGCGCTCCCCTATTGCATGGGACAGCGCCTCACTTGCATGCTCGGAGACAAAGTACAGCCAACCGCATACGGTGCCGACCAACGCCAGCGGAATGAGCCAGACAAGTTCCAGGTTGCCCACCTCGGCAGCCTCGAACCTCGGCATGCCCATGCCGCCACCCATAAGCTGTCCGAGCAGCAGGTAGGTGCCCAGACCGCCGGCAATCGCAATGCCGTAGACCACAGTCTTTTGCGCCTTGGGGAGCTTGATGGTGATCTCATCGGATGCGGGGTCCTCGTCGCCGTCGGCGCTACCGGCGAGCGGCGCCACAAAGCCAAACACGGGCGCGGTAAAGAGCGCCGTCAGGGCAGCCTGGGTACCCAGCAGCGTAAGCTCCCTAAACTCGGCGCCAAAGCGGCGCATGCGGTCGCCGACCCAGCTGCACAGACCCGCGATAACGCCGGTCAGGCCGGCCTCCGGTCCAATGCTTCCGCCAAACAGCAGCGGCAGCAATGCCGCGAGCGAAAGCTTGCCCAGGTTGTCGTACGGGTAGCGACCGTCTTGTTTAACCTTGGCCATCACCTGGTTGAGGTCATCGGTCTTGGTGCCCGTCATCTTTTCGTACAGACCGATCAGCAGGCCGCCCAGCAAGCAGACGAAAAACGGGTACGGCAAAAAGCCGAACGGGCCACTCGCGAGCTCGGGCGAAGCGACGCCCAGCATGTGGGGGATCTCGGTCCACAGATAGTCGATACCGTACTCCATCACAAAAAAGAACAGCCAGACCGCGGCGCCTGCGAACGCACCGGTCACGGCAACGCTAACTAAAAACAGCGCTCGGTTTTTGGGTTTTGCAAGATTATCCATCGGGTCCTCCCGCGGTCAAAATCGACAAGGATACGTTTTATTGTAGAGTGAGCGTTGCCCGAACGAACCAACCATCTGCGCTGCAAACGGCACCATTGGGAGTCATAGTGGGGCAGGCTCAAGACTTATCCGGTAATAATCGAGGCAATCTCGCGCAAATCGTCGGCAAAGTAGATGCCGTACTGGCGCTGCGGGCTCGATAAGCCCTTATCAATCATGTGTCCGAGCAGCGCCTTGAGGTCGTTGTAGTAACCGTCCAGGTTATACAGGATGCACGGAGCACTCAAGTGCCCCAACGACACGGCGGACATGACCTCGGCAATCTCCTCGAGCGTGCCCGTACCGCCCGGGAAGGCGATGAAGGCATCACCAAGCTCGATCATCTTGGCCTTGCGCTCGGCCATGTCGCTCGTCACGATGAGGTCGTCAATACCGTCGTGTTGAAACTCTGCCTCGATAAAAAAGCTCGGCTCAACGCCCGTCACATGCCCGCCAGCATCGAGCACGCTATCGGCAAGCGCGCCCATCAGGCCCGACTTGGAGCCGCCGTATACCAGCGCGTGGCCGTTGGAGCCAATCCACGTGCCGAGCTCTCGCACTGCAGGCAGAAACGCCAGGTCGTTGCCGACGCTCGCGCCCAGGTATACCGTGATATTCATATTCAGTCCCCCTCGTCGTGACGCACGTCGCCCGTTCTAGCGTTGGCGTCGGCGATATTCGCGCACACGGCGCGATAGGTCGGCAAGCTCGTCACGATCGAGCTCTTCCAAATGCTCAAGATCGTCCATAAAGCGCGCCATGGTGTCCTTTTGGCGCATCTTGATGAGCGTATTGCAGTAGTTCACCGCCACGCCCGTGAGCATGGCGATGTAGAAGATGCTGATGACGCTCAAAACGACAGTGATAGCGCGGGCAACCGGCGTTTCGGCCGGGATATCGCCAAAGCCGATGGTCGATACGGTCTCAAAGCTAAACCAGAGGCCGTCGCCAAACGTAAGGGTCGTGGGCTCGGACAGCCAGACGGCCGTCGAGCACAGCAGATAGAAGACGAGAAACAGGCCCGTGATGCGTGCAAAGCCAGCCTGGCGCAACACGTCGGCAAGCGTCCTCAACTTGTTCATCGCGACCCCTTTTCCAGACGCCCAATCACATTCGCTCGTTATTGTCCCACACCCGGCAGAAAGGGACTGTCCCCAACTGCCGGGAGTGACCGTTTAGCGGTGCGGCGGCTGAATGGGCAGGCTGAGCTGGTATCCTTATGCGAAACTGTCTCAACTCGATAGGATTTCATGTGAAACCTTCCGCCGTCCTTCGCTTGGCTCTATATCGCACCCTGGCCGTCGCGCTTGCCGCGCTCACCGTACTGAGCGCCGCCCTGCCCGCACCCGCCTTTGCCGCTGACTCAGACCAGCAGGTCAAGACAGTCCGCGTTGGCTGGCTCGTCAACAATGCAGGCTTCCAGGAAGGCATGCCGGGCGAGCGTCTCTCGGGATGGGGCTACGAGTACCTCCAGACCCTCTCGTATTACACAAAGGGTTGGCAATACGAATACGTCAGCGGCACCTTCACCGAGCTCATGGACATGCTCGAGGCAGGTGAAATCGACCTCATGCCCAACATCTCATATTCAGAAGAACGCGAGCAGAAGCTGCTCTTTTCCTCGAACCCCGAAGGCACCGAGCGCTACTACATCTACGCCAAGCCCGATCGCGACGATTTGGCCAAGGGCGATCCACAAGCGCTCCAAGGCCTCACCATCGGCTGCAACTCCGGCGTTATGCAAACCACCGTCGGCCAGCAGTGGCTCGCCAACGAAGGCATCACCTGCACTTATAAAGAAATCGACACCGGCAGCGCCCTCTTTGATGCGCTTGCAGACGACGAGGTCGACGCCGTCATCATGAACGACACTATTTCGTCGCCCGATGCGTCGCCCATGTTCTATGTAGGCTCGAGCGACTACTATTTCGCCGTTCCCAAAAGCCGTCCCGATTTGATGGACGACATCAATGCCGCCATGACGACAATCTCCCGCGTCAACCCGCGCTATAACGACGAAGTCAAATCGAGCTACTCGGCCCAAAACAGCGGCTCATCATCGCTCGCCGCTGCCGAAACCTCCTGGCTCAAGGCAAACGACAACACCATCACGCTCGGCTATCTTGTCAACCAGCTTCCCTACTGCACGCAAAATGACGATGGCGAGATGGAGGGATCGCTCACCTCGCTTGCAACGACGCTGCATGACAAGTTTGGCATTACGGTTAAAACCGTCGCATTCTCAAACAACGAGAAGATGGTTGGAGCCCTTTCCGACGGAACCATCGATGCCGCCCTGCCATTCTTTCGCGACTACTGGCTTGCCGAACAGAAGGGGGTCACCCAGTCAAACTCGATGGGAACGATTTCCCTAACCGCTATTCACGTCAGTAACGACCTAGACAGCGACCTAAAGAACATCGCTTGCACAGAGAACGCGATCATCAACCGGTTTGAGCTCGAAAGCCTCTTCCCCGACGCGACGGTAACCGAATATCCGAATAAAGACGAAGCGCTCAATGCTCTCCGTGTGGGAAAGGCACATTGCATCGTTGTCCCCAGCACGCGCCTGGAAACCATCCGCGACACCTACGACATCGAGGATTTCGAAACACAGGAACTCACCAACACGGCAGAACTATCGTGCATGATTCCGCGCGGCAAACCCGAGCTGTTGGGAATCATCAATAAGGGCATCATCAATGCAGGCGAATCGCTCTCTGCGAGCAGCTATTCCCCCACATCGTACTCGGCGCAAGAATCGGACACGTTCCAGTTTGTCTACCGCAACCGCACCGCCATTGCGACCGCTATCATCTGCATGTTGCTCACCGGCATCGCCATCCTTGTCTGGTCGCTTCAACGCGCACAGGAAGCACGGCAGAAAGCCGACGCCGCCAACGCCGCCAAAACCGCTTTCCTCACGCGCATGAGCCACGACATCCGCACGCCGCTCAACGGCATCCTGGGCCTTATCGAAATTGAGGAATTGAGAGAAGGCGACATGCAGGTCGCCCGCGAAAGCCGCGCCAAGGCGCGCGTTGCCGCCAATCACCTGCTGTCACTGATTAATGACATCCTCGAGATGGGCAGGATCGAGGAGCGCAAAGTGACGCTCGAGCACGAATCATTCAACCTTAAAGAGCTGTGCGACAATGCGCTCGTACTGTGCAAGCTCCGCGCATCGGACCGCGGCATAACCATGCTCGACACCAGCGAGCCCTACGCTGTCGACCAATATATGATCGGCAGCCCCACCCATATTCGGCAGATCCTTGTCAACCTGCTCGACAACAGCATCAAGTACAACAAGCACGGAGGCACCGTCACGTTCTCATCGACCATCAAACCGGTCGACGACGAGCACGCCGTGTTTTGCTTTAGCGTCTCGGATACCGGCATTGGTATGACGCCCGAGTTTTTGACGCGCATTTACGAGCCGTTTGCCCAGGAAGGCGACGATGCGCGCAGCAAGTTCCAAGGAACCGGCATTGGCATGTCTATCGTCAAATCGCTCATCGATATGATGGGCGGCACGATTGAGATTTCGAGTGAGGTTGGCGTGGGGAGTACGTTTGACGTCCGGATTCCGCTCGATATCGACAAGGACCCTCGGGCAAGAGAATGTGCGGACGAGCAGGCGATCAGCTGCTCGCTTGCCGGCATGAACGTTCTTTTGGCCGAAGACAACGAGCTCAATGCCGAGATTGCCCAGACTCTGCTCGAAGGCGAGGGCATCGTTGTAACGCGTGCCGCCGACGGAAACGAAGCGGTCGACCTATACGTTGGTCATCCCGCTGGCAGCTTCGATGCGATCCTGATGGATATCATGATGCCAGGCATGGATGGCTACGAGGCAGCCCGCGCGATTCGCCTGAGCGAGAAGGCCGATGCAGCCGACATCCCCATCATCGCGCTCACCGCCAACGCCTTTGTCGAGGACGCTAAGGCGGCACACGATGCCGGCATGAACGCCCATCTGCCCAAACCGCTCGACTTTAACAAGCTCAAAAACATGCTCGCCTGCATCAAGGAAAACGGTGTTGTTTCGTTATAGTTTGTGCTCAACCACCCTGCACCGTTAGAAAGGAAGCCAACGATGTTTAGGCCTTTACGCCGAAAGAAACGTGCCATCACCGACGAGGAGGCGTGCGAGCTGCTGGCAACCTGCAAGCGCGGCGTCTTTGCCGTTAACGGCGATGATGGCTACCCATACGCCATTCCCGTCAACTACTTCTTTGACGCCGAGCATGACAAGATCTATTTCCATGGCGCCAAGGCTGGCCACAAGGTCGATTCACTCAGGCGTGATGACAAAGTCTGCTTTACCGTTTACGGCAACGAGTGGTACAAGGACGATGACTGGGCTCCTTACGTTATGAGCACCGTGGTCTTTGGCCGTTGCCGCCTGGTAGATGAGGTCCCCGCGTTTGTCGAGGACAAAGTCCGCCAGCTCGCGCTTAAGTACTACCCTTCTGCCGAAGAAGTCGAGGAGGAGATCGCCAAAGACATCAAGGGCGTCCAACTCTACGAGATTTCGATTGAGCATCTTTGCGGCAAGCAGATCCATGAAAAGTAAGCCCTAAAAGCAGGTCTCACAAAGAGCAATATGGCCCGATCCCAACCAACATGGGAACCGGGCCATATGTTTATGAAGCGTCGGCGGCTATGTGCGCAAGCGCCTCTACGAGCTCCTGTGCACTCACAGGCTTGCTCAGATGCGCGTTCATGCCCGCCTCGCGCGAAAGCCTACGGTCGTCGGCAAAGGCGTTGGCGCTCACCGCGATGATCGGCGTGGTCGCGGCGTCCTCGCGATCGAGCGCTCGAATCTGACGCGTGGCCTCAAGGCCATCGATACCAGGCATCATGATGTCCATCAACACCACGTCGTACTCGTGCGGCTCGCTCGCGGCAAACGTCTCGACAGCAGACTCGCCATCCTTAACATGGGTCACGACGGCACCGGCGCGGTCGAGTGTAAACTGTGCGATCTCGGCATTCAGGTCGTTATCCTCTACGAGCAAAACGCGCAGGCCCTGG
This sequence comes from Collinsella sp. CLA-AA-H302, assembly GCF_040093305.1. Classification (NCBI taxonomy): domain Bacteria; kingdom Bacillati; phylum Actinomycetota; class Coriobacteriia; order Coriobacteriales; family Coriobacteriaceae; genus Collinsella; species Collinsella sp. CLA-AA-H302. The sequence continues at coordinate 166,874 of NZ_JBBNJW010000002.1, read as the reverse complement.
AGCACGTCGCTGTCACCCGCATCCACACGAACTGCCTGAGGGATCTCGGAACTCTTGCACTTCTCAAACGGCAGGCAAATGGTAAACGTCGTCCCCTGCCCCAAGGCACTCGTAAAGCTCATGGTTCCGCCCATAAGCTCGACCAGTTGCTTGGCGATAGACGCGCCCAGACCAGTTCCCGACGAAGCGCCTTCCACCTGTTGCTCCTCGCGGCTAAACGGCTCGTAGAGGTGCTGTTGGAACTCCTCGCTCATGCCAATACCGTTATCGGCGATCGTGTATTCATAGACGGGGACACCGTCCACCGGCTCCACCTCGCGGCATGTCAGGCGAACATAGCCGCCCTGGCGGTTGTATTTAACGGCATTACCGGCAATATTGAGCAACAGGCGCTTGAGGTGCGTCACGCTCACCCGGGCATAGGGATGATCGAGCGTCTGCTGGTCGCAGATAATTGTCACCAGGCGCTCTTCGGCCTGGCGCTCCAGAATATCGCACACCTCACGGTTGAGGGCCACCAAATTTGTGGGCACCAGATTCAGGTCGACCTGCCCGCTCTCCAAGCGGCTCATATCGAGTGCCTCGTTCGCAAGGTCGAGCAGCAATCCCGATGCCGTCCAGATCTTCGAGCGGCACTCCGTCTGCTTTTGCAAGTCGTCTGCGTTGGCATTGCCCACCTCGACCATACCGCGAATGCCGTTGATGGGCGTGCGCAGGTCGTGGCTCATGCGGCGCAGGAACTCCGTCTTTCCAGAGTTGGCAGAAGAGGCTTCGCATGCTGCCTTTGCCAGCTTGCCGCCATAGTCACGCTCCTGCAGCAACAGGTCGGTCAAGCGTTGGCGCTCTGCATGGCGGCGCACCAACGCAGTTGCGGCTATAGCGCCGCCGTAGAGCACCAACACGCTGGCAACTACAACTGCGACGGTTTCAAAGTAACGCCGCGCGGAAGTGTAGGTGTACACGTAGAATTGGCGTGCTTTACCAAAAGTGCCCAGATACCACTCGCCGTTGGCGTTGACCAATCTGACCTTACCGGCCAGGCAACGCTCCTTGATACCGTCGATAACGATGGCATCCGTCACTGGCAAATCGAACACGCCCGATATGGTGGGTTCAACGGCATTGGTCGCAACGACCATGCCGTCGTTTTCGATCACGATACTGCCGCTATCGATGGTCTCATAACCATCGAGAAGGCTCTGTAACTTGAGTGTATTGCTCGCGACCGCCTTGGCGCTCTGGTGCCTCACCGCGACAACGATGCCCTCGCCATCCTGCCGGGCCACGCAGCCAATGTCCGCGACCGAATCATCCGCAAGCGTGATGCGAGCGGTATAGGACTTAAGCGGATGGGCCGCCACCTCAAGCACGGGTGCTTCTTTGAGATACGTAGCGAGCGAATCATAGCTCACGTCATCCGTCGAGGACTCGGACACCAAGTTGCCCGATGCGTCCGTCACGATCAGCGCTGTTACATTGAACTGGTCGGCATATTGCTCCAACGTGGCGTTATCCGCCGAGCCGTCGCGCTCCATATCGCGCGCCGCCTCTCCGGCGATCTCCATAACGCGTATCAGGTTTTTGGTCGCATAGGCGCTGTTGAACGCATCGTAGGAAAGGCTCTGCGTTGCCACGTAATCGACAACGTCAGCAAAGCGCTGCTCGGCCTGGGCTGTCGTGTAGCCGTAGCTCGTCATGCCGGCAACAACCGAGAGCACTATCCCCAGCAGGGTGGCAAGGAGCCATATTCGGGACGAACGATCGCCATGTTCTGCCGCGGTGTGGTCGGGCGCATCAATCATGACAGGCCCTCCATATTCAAAAAGGGCGAAGGGTCATCAAAGTACTTTGACACCAGGCGTTCCATGGTGCCATCGGCAAGCATTTCTTGGTAGGCCTGGGTGAGTTTAACGTCGATGCCGCGCGTATCGTTGATATCAAAAGCGGTGCCCAAACCAACCTCTAGCAGTGGCTCATTCAGAATGCGATACGTCACACCGTAGTCTTTTTCGTAGGTGAGCAGCGAGGACTCATGCGCGGCGATGGCATCGACCAGGCCCTCGACGAGCGCCGGGTTCAGGTATGAGCGGTCCGAGAAGCTGTAGAGCTCTTTGATCTGCGGAACGTCTTCATTGGTACGATTGAGCAGAATCGATTCGGGCTTGGTGGTGGACTGGACCGCCACGACCTTACCCTCAAGATCGGCAAGCGTGTAGATATCGCTCTCGGGATCGACCGCGACCACCTGGCGGCTCGCAAGGTACGGACCGCCCCAGCGATACTCGCTTTCGCGACCCGTCATACTAAAGCTGCCCATGACGCAATCGAGCTCGCCGCTCGCCAGCAGCTCTTTCTTCTTTTCCCAGTCGATCAGCTGGTACTTTGGCTTGTAACCAATGCGACCCAAGGCCTCGGTCAAAATATCGACATCCAGGCCAACAATATCGCCGTACTCGTCGCTATACACAAACGGTGGATAGAGGTCGCTGCCGACGTTGAGCGTCTTAAGGTTGTCGTCTTTGACCTGCGAGGCGGCCTGGTCTTCTAATGCAGACGTCGAGGCTTCGTCATTCGACCCGGAACAGCCAGCTATCGCCACGACAAAGACGCTCACCACTGCAAGCGCAACAAACAACGATATGGCAAGCGAGCGACGAGGCCTTTTCATCGAGCTCCAGACGGTCCTGTTTACAGACTCAAGTGCAAAAAATAATAGCAGACGGAACCGCGCTCGCGCTCAATGGTTAACAGGCGCTTTACCATATGGGGCCTTCCGACCAGCCTGGCAGAAAAGCCCCACGTGCAGCGCTCACTTACCGTGCATTAAAAACGTAGCGGTCCAGGCGCTCGCACGCTTCCCTTATGCGCGAAAGGGGCAGTGCCAGATTCACGCGAATGTGGCAGGGCCCGTGGAACGGGCGGCCGTCCTGATACCCCACGCCCACACGAGCGCCCTCGTCGAGCAGCCACTGAATATCGCGGCCATGCTCGCGGCACCACGCTGTGCAGTCCAGGAACACCATGTACGTGCCCTGCGGACGCGAATAGGACACGCCCGCAAAATGCTTGTCCACGTAATTGCAGAAGTAGTCGACGTTGCCCTCGATGACCTCATTGAGCTCATCAACCCACTCGTAGCCTTGCGGCTGGTAGGCACCGATAAGCGCGTGCATCGAAAGGACGTTCATCTCGTTGTAGTGGGTCTTGTTGGACACGGCGCACACGCGGTCGCGCAGCGTCTCGTTATAGATGATGTGGTAGCTGCCGACCAGGCCCGCCAGGTTAAACGTCTTGCTGGGCGCGTAGAGGGCAACCGTGCGCATGTGGGCGTCCTCGCTCACCGACTGCGTCGGGATATGCTTGTGACCCGACAGGATGATATCGGACCAAATCTCATCCGAGATCACCACGCAATCGTGCTGACGATAGATGTCCATGGCGCGCTCGATCTCGTCGCGCCCCCATACGCGGCCGCAGGGATTGTGCGGCGAGCAGAACACCGCGGCATGGATGTGGTTTTGGGCGAGCTTTCGCTCCATGTCCTCAAAGTCCATGCGCCACACGCCCCGATCGTCGAGCTTAAGCGGGCTGTGGACAATGCGATAGCCCGCGGCTTCGATAGACTTGGTAAAGCCGATGTAGGTGGGACTGTGGACCAGTACCGCATCGCCCGGCTGGACATATGCGCGCAGCGTCGACACGACACCGCCCAGCACGCCGTTTTCGTAGCCGATATGCTCCGGCGCCAAGCCCTCAACGCCGTTGCGACGGCTTTGCCATTCGATGATGCGGTCGAAGTACTCGTCACGCGGATTGAAATAGCCAAACATGGGATGCTGGGCGCGCTGAATGATGTGTTCCTGAACCGTGGGCACCGTGGCAAAATTCATATCCGCCACCCACATGGGGATGCGGTCGAAGCCCTCGTCGGGTGCGTTCGGAGCCATGTCGGGAATTTCTCCCCAGGAGTCAACGGCGATGGCGTCCATACCGTGGCGGTCGATAAGCGAGGTAAAGTCGTATTTCATGCTGAGCTCCCGTGCAAAGCGGATTGTTTCGGTAGGCGTTATTGTCCACCAGCGTGGGCGGTTTTGGAGCGGAGTTTGGCGCTTAATTTGACGGGTGCGGACGAATGGCTGGTTAGTCTCGCGCGTCGTTGATGGCGGTTATCGTCAACCTGGTTCCGTCGACCGTAAACGATATGTCAAGCCCAGCGTAAGCCAAATGGTAAACGCGGTTTGGCTCGTGTTTGCTGCCCGCACGGCGCGGATCTTGGCGGAGCACCTCGATCAAGCCGGGGAGCTTTGTGTCCGGGACCATGTCCCGCAGCGCTTGCGGGAGCTCGACATCGAGCTCTTGCCATGGCGCGTCCTCAATCCAGCCGCCCGTCGCATCCGGGTGACAGTCCGCAAACGGAATGTAAGGCTTAATGTCGTAGATGGGCGTACCGTCGCGCAGGTCGGCCCCCAGCACATGGATGATGGGACCATCGTCGGTGAGCTCGACACGATCAAGCTTGACGCAGGTGAGCCCGATGGGATTAGGGCGAAACGGACTGCGCGTGGCAAACACGCCCACGCGTTCGGCTCCACCCAGACGCGGTGGGCGCACGGTTTTCGACCATTTTGCGTTGGTGCCGGACCTGTCCTGCGTTTTGGCATCGGCGGCTATGTCCTTAGCCGTGCCGCCGGGCGTTCCGTTTTCGAAGCACCATAGCAGCCATAGGTGAGAGAAGGAGTCCAGACCCTCAACTGCAGCGTTGGAGGCAAATTCCGGCTCAAAGACGATGCGTCCCTGCAGATGGGGCGCCAAAAAGCTGTTGCGTGGGATGCCGAACTTCTGCGGCAGGTCGGTATGTATGTGTGCAATAGGTTCCATGCCGGTCATTGTACGGCATGGAGGCGTGGGGTGTTGCGCGCAATTCTTCGCCGCGGTCCCCGTCGTGCAACCAACGGTTGCTTGGAAGGGTGCCGGCCGCCGCGTATGCTTAAAGCAACAAACAGCAGAAAGGAGCCGTCATGGCCTTTGCAGAAAAGCTCATCGCCATCCGCCGCGACAACAATCTCACCCAAGAGCAACTCGCCGCCAAGCTCTTCGTCACACGCCAAGCCGTCAGCCGTTGGGAACGCGGCGAAGTCACGCCGGGCATCGACATGATGAAGCTCATTGCCGCCATAACCGGAGAACCGCTGTCCCACCTGCTCGAAATGCCCGAGCACTATTGCCAGAGCTGCGGCATGATACTCACGCCCGACGACTGCGGCACCGATGCTCACGGCGCAACGACCGACCATTACTGCAAGTGGTGCTACGACCACGGCAAGTACACCTACGAGACCACGATGGAGGCCATGATTGAGGATTGCGCCCCGCGCCTGGCACAAAACACCGGTATGTCGCTCGACGAAGCCGTCTCGCTCATGGGCGCCGTGCTGCCGCAACTAGAGCGCTGGCGTACCGTGCAGGAAAACGAGGAGCGCTACGGTGCCGAGGCGCGGGCGCGCTATGGCGACGCGGCCATCGATGCAGCAAACGAGGCACTGCTGGACATGGACCCCGAGACATGGAACGACATGAAGGAACTTGAACGCGCTATTCTGGGCCAGCTCTCGATCGCCATGGGCGACGGCGATCCAAAGAGCAGAAAGGCCCAAAAACTTGTTGCGATGCATCGTCGTTGGATTGGCCTCAACTGGGGAAGCGAACCCCAAGACGAGGCATACCTGGGGCTCGCCCACGGCTACCCCGCCGACCAGCGCTTTGTTGACTACTACGACAAGCCCTGCGGCACCGGAGCCACGGCGTTTCTGGTCCAGGCAATCGAGTCATCGCTGACTCGCGCATAGACCGCGGCGGCATTGGGTATCTCAATCGAAACCTCAACCGATTGGAAACCTATGGCTACTGATCACAAGCTCGAGCTGTACGTTATGACCGGCTGCCCGTATTGCATAAAGGTCAAGCGCTTTTTGGCCGATAACGGCGTGACCATTCCCGAGCGCAATATCTCGACCGACCCCGATGCCGAGCAGACACTCATCGCCGTCGGCGGAAAGCGCCAGGTTCCTTGCCTATTCATCGACGGCAAACCACTCTACGAATCGAGTGACATCATCGCATGGGTACAGGAGAACCTGCTCTAGCACTCATTGGGGACGTACTTAAATGAGTAGTCGTTAAAGAACGTCCATTACAGTCGAAATTGTCAGCCCGGGACCGTCTCGGGCTACGATTGAGGCGCGCCCAGAACGGGCCGCCGACCGGGCGCCCGCGCACGGCCGAACGTCCCTGCCCCCGAGAGGGCCCGTTGGGTGCTGCCGGCGCGGGACGCGCCGCCCCCGACGGCTGATAGGAAAGTGCCGGGCAGGTGCCGCGGCTGGTAATGTGAGTGCCGAGGGGGAGGCCATCCGGTCGAACGACTACCGGAAGGATACCACCGTGAAAGCGCCATCCACCAGGCCCGCGGCCGTGCTCGGCCTGGACGTCGGCAAGTCATCGCACTGGGCCTGCCTGGTCGACCGCGACGGGGAGGTGCTGGCCAGCGCCCCCGTCCGCAACGGGGAGGCCGAGCTCGACGCGCTGTTCGCCTCCGCGCCCGCCGGCACGCTCGTCGTCGTCGACCAGTTCCGCAACATAGGGTCCCTCGCCGTGAGGCGGGCCCGCGCCGCGGGGCTCGGGGTCGCCCACCTGCCCGGGCTCGCCGCCAGCCGCGCCGCGGGCCTGTTCGCCGGCGAGGCCAAGACCGACGAGCGCGACGCCGCGGTGATCGCGCGGACCGCCCCGGGCGTGCCGGACTCCCTGTCGGGGGTCCCGGGCCGCGGCGAGGCCCTCGAGGCCGCCCGCGCCCTCTCGTCGCAGCGCGACCACGTCGTCGCCTGCGCGACCAGGGACAAGAACCGCCTGCGCGCGGTGCTGCTCGAGTCCTGCCCGGCCCTCGAGGCCGCGGTCGACCTGTCGGACCGGCGGTGGCTGGAGCTGCTCGCCGGGTTCGGCGGGGCGTGGGGGATCGCCCGCTCCGGGGCCGGGGGCCCGCGGGCCGAGGCCGCCGGGGAGGCCGCGGCCGCCTCCACCGCGCCCCCGCCGGCGCTCGTCGGGGCCGAGAACAGGCAGGTCAGGTTCCTGGCCGCCCGGATATCGGAGGCCCTCGACGAGGCCGGGGCCCTCGAGGCCGAGACGGCGGCGCTGCTCGAGGGCGACGAGACCTACGCGTGCCTGCTCACCGTGCCCGGCATCGGCCCGAGGACCGCGGCGCAGCTCGCGGTGTCGGTCGACATCGGGAGGTTCCCGGACCACGACCACCTGGCCTCGTACTGCGGCATAGCCCCGAGGGTGAGGAGCTCCGGAACGTCGGTGAGGTCGGTCAGGGCGTCCAGGCGCGGCGACGCGAGGCTCAAGTCCCTGCTGATCTTCTCGTGCAACAGCCTGGCGAGGTCCTCGGGGCGCTACGGCGAGTACTACCGGGCCTGCAGGGCGCGGGGCATGGGGCACGGGCGGGCGCTCAAGGCCGTCGCGAGGAAGCGGCTCAGGGCGATATACGCCGTGATGCGCGACCGGGTGCCCTACCGGGAGTAGCCCCGACGGTTGACAAAACTATAGGAACACCCAACGACTTCATTTAGCCGTGAAAGCGGGCTATGGGCGCGAGCGGCTGCTCACGAAAGACGCGCTCGACGGCGGCGCGGTATTCGTCGACCTTTTTGGTCTTGCGCACGATCTTGTGAACGGTAGCGGGATCGGCGAAGGCGCACTTGGCGTAGAACCACCACTCCTTCATGCGGAAGACCGCGTTGCCGCCAATCTCGTCCGCATAGGCTGCGAACAGCGTGTCGTGGAAGCGCTGCAGCTCAGCTGCCGTAGCAGCAGGGCCGCCGGCAACCATGCGAGCCAGCGCGGGGTTCGCAAGCAGGCCGCGTCCCAACATTACGTGGCGCGTTCCGGGATAGGCCTCTACCAGCTCATCCATGTCCTCAAGATCAAAGATGTCACCGTTGTAGGCCACGGGAAACGGCGCCCGCTCCAGTGTCTCGCCGTAAAACTCCTTGCGCGGCGAGCCCGTATAGCGGTCCTTTTGCACGCGCGGATGCACGATTAGCTCTGCTAGCGGCATGCGGCAATATAGATCGAGCACACGCTCGTACTCCTCGTCACTCTCCAACCCCAGCCTGGTTTTTACCGACACCGGCAACGGCGAACGTTCGCACACGTCACCCAAGAACACCTCGAGCTCATCCAGGTTGCGCAGAAAGCCCGAACCCTTCCCCTTGGCAACAACCGTGCCCGAGGGGCAGCCAAGGTTGAGATTGACCTCGCGGTAACCCATGTCGGCGAGCACCTGCGCCGCCCACACAAACTCGTCCGCGTTCTTGGACATCAGCTGAGGCACCACGTTGAGCCCCTGGTTATTGGCGGGATCGACCTCTTTAAACGCCTTACCGCCAAAGCGGTTGCCCACGCGCGGCGGCGGCAAAAACGGCGTGTAATAACAATCGAGTGCGCCGAAGCACTCCGCGTGCACGCGACGGAACACATGCCCGGTAATCCCCTCCATAGGGGCCAGCGATAAATACATCGACATCCATTCTCACATCAATGTGACAAAGGGACTGTCCCTTTGTCACATTTGCAAATCATCATTCGGCTGTTTATTTTGGCACACATACGTATCGGGCGGCATCATCGCGTGGGCACAGGAGCAGCCGCTCTAAACCAGGGCTGCCGTGGCACTTTTGCCGTATGACCATGCGCTCATCGATGGCGGGATTCTCTATACTGAGTCACATATGACGGCATCGCGCCACAACGACCGCCACGACACCAAGGACCCGCCATGGCAGCACTCTCCGAACAAGAACGCAAGCGCATCCAGCGATACTGCATCTGCCCCAAGGTTGCCGGCGCGGCGCTTGCCATGGCATTCGTGCTGCCCTTATCGATCATTCCTTTCGAAATGGTCGACGACATCGTCTTCCATCACGAAGGCTTCCAAGAGACAGGCATGATGACCGCCTTGGTGCTCACCGCCATCGAGCTCGTTATATTCTGCTACTGCGCTCTCGCCCCGCGCTTTGGCATGCGTGGCAAGCAGTGGAAGGAAATGCAGTACCGGCTCGCCGTCGAGCAGAGCGAGAAAGACCGCTCGGCACAGATCGCAGGCGTTGTTGGCACGCAGGCCGCCGCGCGCCTGCTCAGGAACAGTGACAACGAGACCGCGCGCAACCTGGGCGGCGCGGCAGAGGTCGCCGCTGCCGTAGGCGCCGTCGCCACCGCGGCAGATGTGCTTGCCGAGAGCTTCGCCAACGCAAAGGCCGTGGCAGAGGCCTGTGGCGTGCCTATCCCCCGTGCAAAAAAGTGGATCGTCGCGCTTGTGGCGCTGCCCCTCGCGATCGTGTGCGGCGCCTATATCCCGCAGCTGGCGCAGGGAAACATCGAGATGCAGGAGAACGCCGCGGCCGCGGCCGAGCAGATCGCCATCGCACGCAAGGCATTAGAGCCCTCATGCGAGTACGTGTCCGCCGATGACCCCTACGAGCGATATCAAGATTACGGCTATCACGTCCGCGGCTATCTGCACGACGGCGACTCCGATACCCAAAAGACCTATACGTACCTGGATTTTGACAACAAGGGAACGCTCACGGAAGTGAGCTACGCGGCAGAGGTCGACCCCAATGCGAGCCTCGAGGACAACCTCGCCCGTATCGAGCTCGACCTTGACGAGCTTTCCTCTGCCGTCCAAACCATAGACGTCAAGACCGCAAGCCCCAAGCTCCTAGCAGCGCAGAAGCTCCCTGAAGAGTTTAGACAGGCTTTTTTGAGCGGTTCGCTCTACGAGAGAATCTCTATCAGGACGAGTGACGGCCCCGTCAAAGCGTATTACTCGTTTGACACGGATCCCGAGGACGAGTTTGACGAGTACACCCATCCAACCATCCGCATCACGCTGATGGGCAAAACGAACTAGGCGCAGGGAGATGAATGTGACAAAGGGGCTGTCCCTTTGTCACATTATTCGGAGCGTAGGGCTTCTACGGGGTCTTTCTTGGATGCGCTACGGGCCGGCAGCAGGCCGGCGACAACCGTCAACAGCACCGAAATCGCGATGAGCACCAGCGCATCCTGCACGGGCAGGCTCATCAGGTTGGGGACCTGTTTGGCCGCAAGCGCCCAGGCATTGACCGGGAAGCTCACGAGCACCACAACGACAATGGCAAAGACGCCGGCAATGAGGCCTTCAATAAAGGTCTCGGCATTGAATACGTTGGCCACGTTGCGCTTTGACGCGCCGATCGCGCGCAGGATGCCAATCTCCTTTTTGCGCTCCAGCACGCTGATGTAGGTGATGATGCCGATCATGATGGAGCTCACCACCAGACTGATACTCACGAATGCGATGAGCACCAAGCTGATGGTGTTCACGATGTCGGTCACCGAGCCCATGATGATGCCCATGTAGTCGGTGTACGAGATTGCCTGTTCATCGTGGCCGGCAGCTTTGACCTGCTTGTTGTACGCATCGATGTGATCGAGCACGCGCTCCTTGGCCTCAAAGTCGCGCGGGAAAATCTTAACCGAGATGGGGTCTGTCTCATCCGCATAGCCCAGCGTGGTCAGATTGTTATCGTAGGTGAGCTTTGACGCCTTGGCATAGCTCATCATGAGCGAACTCAGGTCCTCGGCGTCCATGTTGAAATGGATGGCACGCGCAAAGGCGCTCGCATCCACGCGCATGGCGCTCGCCAGGTTAGCAAAACTCGAAGACATCTGCGTCGCCATCTGGTCCATAAGCCCTGCCGCGCCCGCCTTGAGCTGAGCCGATACCGTCGTCGCGATCTGCTCGCTAATCGTCCTCATCACCTGATCCATAGCCTGCTGCAGATACGGAGCCAGCTGCTTTTGCACATAGTCGGTCATCGCCTGCTGCAGACGCTCGGCCAGGGCATCGCCACCGAGTGCCTTGAGCTGAGCCAGGTATTGCTGCGCCGTGGCATCACTCTCAAGATACGTCGAGAATGCGGCAGCGAGCTTTGACGCGTCCTTAAGATTATCGGGTGTCAGCGCCCTAAACTGATCAGACTGCAAAAAGCCCGTAAACAGCTGGTTGGCGAGCATTCCCACCTGCTGCATTTGCTCGGGTGTGAGTTCCAGACCGTCAAAGATGCCCGAGAAATCTGGGGTCGGTGCTTTTGCCATAATGTCGCTGAAGTCGATATCCTTACCTACGCCCGAAAGGTCAATGTCCAGCCCGGACAAGTCAAGACCCGACAGGTCCATACCGCCGGCAGTGCCCGAGAGCGCAGACGTATCGAACGAGAACGCGCCCTTGAGCGCCGCCTCGTCCACGCTGAACATGCTGCCCAGATTCACGCCTTGCTTGGCCTCGCCCTGCAGTTCATCGAAAGACTTGCCCGTAAAGACATCCGTCTCGGGATGGGCAAGTTGCTCTTTTACGATCTGCGAATTGGCGGCGCGCTCCATAAGCTGGCGAGTCAGCGCATGCGTATAGGCAATGCCCGGGGATAATGCGCTCGCGTTGGCCGTCTCATTGGGTCGCACCACGCCCACAATGCGCACGTCAATGCCGTCGGCAACCTTGGCCGCCATAAAGTCGGCATCGCCAGACATGTCAGTCCACATGCCGGTCTCTTCATTTTTGCGATAGGCATCTGCCGGCGACAGCACCTTAAACGTCGTGGACAGCGCATCGTCGTAGGTAAAGTCGGTGCCGGCCTTGGGCGTCTCGACCTTGCCGTCGGCCGTCATGGCACTGTTGACCAGGTCGTTGAGCTCATCGATATCCAGCGCACCGATGCTGTAGAGCGTGTAGTCGCCCACCGTGCCGCGGCTCGAAAGCACCATCACGGCCTCGTTGGCGGACGTAGGCCAATGGCCGGCAACGACATCGTACTGGCTGTCGAGCAGGCTCTGGTCGTCAATCATCTCGTTAAAGACCGAGGTTCCCATGGAATCCATGCTCACCGTTGCCGCCGAACTTGCGCCGCCGCTCATGGCCTCGGTCATAGCGTTGGGCACCAGCCGGACAGGCTTCTCATCGCCCTTGCCCGCACGATAGACAACCGGCGTCACGCCATAGCCGTACTGGATAGCATTGACCTCTTTATTGATACCGTCGCCACCGGCATCGAGCCATGCCTTAAAGCTCGTCATATCGTTAGATTTAACGCTCGCAAACATGTCCTTTACGGCCGTGACCACGGGGATCTTATCGGTTCCCCGAGCCTTGCCGTCGGTGCTGCCGTCGGACGAGCCCTCGTTCTTGGACGTATCGTCATCCGTGGTCCCCTGTCCGCCCATCATGGACGACAGGTCGTAATCTTGTTTGGAAATCGTGAGCGGGTAGCTCGAGAGCGTGTCCTCCTCGACCTTTTTGATGTAGTCATTTACGCCGTTGGACAGCGCCAGGATCGCCGCAATGCCGATAATGCCAATCGAGCCCGCAAAGGCCGTCATGGCCGTGCGACCCTTCTTGGTCATGAGGTTTCGGGCAGAAAGCCCCAGCGCCGTCACAAAGCTCATCGAGGTTTTGCGCGTGGGCTTGGCCTCGCGACGCGCGGCCTCGGCAGCATCAAAGGGATCGGAATCGTCGGTGATCTTGCCGTCCGCCAGGGTGACGATGCGCGTGGCGTACTTGTACGCCAGCTCGGGGTTGTGCGTGACCATGATGACCAGACGGTCGCGCGCAACGTCCTTGAGCAAATCCATGACCTGCACGGATGTCGTTGAGTCCAAGGCGCCGGTCGGTTCGTCAGCCAGCACAATCTCGGGATCGTTAATCAGGGCGCGGGCGATGGCCACGCGCTGCATCTGTCCGCCCGAAAGCTGGCTCGGACGCTTGTTAATGTGCTCGTCCAGGCCGACTTTCTCCAACGCCTCGCGCGCACGCTGGCGACGCTCGGCATGCCCCACGCCCGTGAGCGTAAGCGCCAGCTCCACGTTTTCCAAAATGGTCTGATGCGGAATGAGGTTATAGCTCTGGAACACAAAGCCGATGCGGTTGTTGCGATAGGCATCCCAATCGCGGTCGCTGAAGTCCTTGGTCGAGATGCCATCGATCAACAGGTCGCCGGAATCGAAATGGTCGAGTCCACCAATGACGTTGAGCATCGTAGTTTTACCCGAACCCGAGGGACCCAGGATGGCTACAAACTCGTTATCGCGAAAAGACAGGCTTACGCTGTCGAGCGCTACCTGCGTAAACGACTGCGTAACGTACCTTTTGCAAATATCTTTGAGATCCAGCATGGACGGCAACCTCTCCCCCGCGGGTGCACTCACCCGCTCTCCCCCGCCGTTCACATTCGACGCGTTTGCCCTACTCTATCCCCATTTTTGGCCTGCTCCAGTGAGAAATGTAACGTACTGCCCCAAAAACGAACGGGACGGCACGCCACGTGGCGCACCGTCCCGCACTTATCATCGATGATGTGACAAAGGGACTGTCCCTTTGTCACATTCGCACCTACTGTTCGCTCTTCGCGAGTGCCTGATCGATCAGTTTGTTGAGCGCCTCGCGCTGCTCAGCGGAGTTGATGCCGCCCATGATCGGCTCTCCCACAATGTTACCGTTCTGGTCGATCACGTAGGTGGTCGGGAACGAGTACAGGTTGGAGGTGAACTTTCCGGCCTCGCTGTCCGACTTAAACCAGATGTTCTTATACGTCACGCCCTTCTTGGAAAGCACGTCCTTGGCATCGGCCACCTCGTCTTTGTTGCCATCGAGCGTAAAGGAATTAACGCCCACGACCTGGCCGCCCTTCTCGGCAAGCTCCTTGTTGAGCTTCTCCAGATCGCCCAGCTCTCCCACGCACGGCTTGCAGGTGGTAAACCAGAAGTTCATGACGGTCACCTTGTTTTTGGAGAACAGCTCGTCGCTGTTTACATCGTTGCCGTCCAGGTCCTTGCCCTTAAAGCTGGGGAACTTCGTCTCCCCGCTCTCGCCGTTGGTCATGCCTGCGGTCGAGGCATCGACGCTCTCCCCCTCGCCGGGCGTGCTGCCGCATCCGGGAAACTCCTTCTCCAGCGCCATGAGCTTTTCCTCGATCTCCTTGACCTGCTGCGCGCCGGCCTTAAGCGTCTTGAGCTCGTCAGCCGTAAACTGATCCTTGGCGCCGTCGATAGTCTTGAGCAGGAAATCGCCGTAATTGCTACCGTCCTCAATCATTGCCGAGTCTTTATTTGCCGCATTGAATACCTTTTCCCATAGGGCGTTATCGCTCGCGAAGATCTCGTTTTCCTTTTGCAGCAGCTGCTGGTACAGCTCGGCCGCCTCCTCGGCGCTCGACGGCTTTTGCGCTATGAGCTCGGCAATCTGCGCATCGCCGCTCGTGGCATCCTTCACGTCGCCCTTGGGCGCAGAGCACGCCGCGAGGGTCAGCGCCAGCACGGGCAGCATCAACAAGGCCGCAATTTTTGACAGTTTCATGGTTCCTCCGTTTATATCGAAACTTATATAGGTACCTATTTGTTTTCGCAGGCTTGCGTGGGCTGCGCGGGCTTATCGCCCGTCACATCCAGCCCATAGCGAAAGCTAATAGCATCGACGGGGCACGCGCCCACGCATTTGCCGCAACGAATGCACTCGGCATGGTTGGGCGTACGCGTAACGTCCACGTCCATTTGACACACCTTGGCGCACTTGCCGCACGAGACGCATTTGCACTGGTCAACCTGGATCCCCAGCAAAGACACCTTGTTCATGAGCGCATAAAACGCACCGAGAGGGCAAATCCATTTGCAGAAGGGGCGGTAGAACAGCACGCTCAGCACTGCAACCACAATGAGGATCGCGAGCTTCCAGGTAAAGAGCTTTCCCAGCGCGGAGCGGATTCCCGTATTCATGATGGACAGCGGAATCGCGCCCTCGAGCACACCCTGCGGGCAGATGTACTTGCAAAAGAACGGGTCGCCCATACCCACATCGTTAACCACCAAGACGGGCAGCAGCACCACGGCAAACAGCAGCACGGCATACTTGATGTACGTGAGCGGCTTGAGCTTTTTCGTGGAGAGCTTTTTGCCGGGAATCTTATGCAGGAGTTCTTGCAGCCATCCAAACGGGCACAAAAAGCCGCATACAAAACGCCCCAACAGCACGCCGATTAGAATGAGCGTTCCGGTGACGTAATACGAAAAGCTGAACTTAGACGATCCCACCACCGACTGAAACGACCCGATGGGGCACGCACCCGAGGCCGCCGGACACGAGTAGCAGTTGAGCCCCGGCACGCAGACGGCTTTGCCCGCCCCCTGGTAGATGCCCCCCTTGGCAAAGTTAGGCAGGTGAATATTGGTCGCAAGCGTCGCCGCCGCCTGAATCAATCCGCGGAATCTCGCCAAAAGATGCGATGCAGTGTTTTTTCTTTTATCCAATTCCGATACACTCCAAGCACAGCCTGATTGCCTTGGCCAGCACGGCATCTGCCTCGCCGCGCATAACGCCAAAGCACACCATGGCTACCCCAACGATCAGCAAAGCCACCTGTGCCACAGGCTTAATCGCTTTGAACAATCTGACCACTCCTTTCGTTTCGCGACCCATTGGACCATACCGACTATAAAATCCGTGTTAAGCGTGAATGACTATGCAAGGAGAACGTTATGCGCATCTTGGTCGTCGAGGACGAGCGGGCGCTGTGCGATGCGATCGCACGCAGCCTGCGCAACTTGGCCTATAGCGTCGACTGCTGCTACGACGGGCAGCAGGCCCTCGATCTGCTCGATGTCGAGACCTTTGATCTTGTCGTGCTCGACCTCAATCTCCCCCATGTCGACGGCATGACCGTGCTCAGGCAACTCAGAATTACCGATTGCGAGACCAAGGTGCTCGTGCTGTCGGCCCGCGGCGAGGTCGCCGACAAAGTAGCGGGACTCGATGCGGGCGCCAACGACTACCTCACCAAGCCGTTCCATCTTGACGAGCTGGCAGCACGTATCCGCAGCCTCACGCTCAGGCGCTTTACGCAAAGCGATGTTGTCCTGACCTGCGGATCGCTGAGCTTTGACACCAAGGCGCGCGTCGCCTCAGTGGGCGACGAGGCCTTATCCCTCACACGCAAGGAGACCGGCATCTTGGAATACCTGATGCTCAACCAGGGTCGACCGGTAAGCCAGGAGGAGCTCATCGACCACGTATGGGATACCAGTGTCAACAGTTTTAGCAACGCGACCCGCGTGCACATCTCGTCACTGCGCAAAAAGCTGCGCGGCGCGTTGGGACATGACCCCATCCGCAACCGAATCGGCGAGGGCTACGTTATGGAGGACGGCGAATGAAGCGACTGTCCCTGCAATGGCGCATCACGTTGATGACAGCTTTGCTGATATGTTTGACCTGCGTACTTATTAATTGCCTGGTTGGCTACTCCGGCATGCGCTACATGGACTCAATCGGTACTGAAATGTCGGAGCATAGCAAGGCGGAGGCGGCCTCGCCCAACTCGTTCGACCCGACGAGCAAGGAGCTCGACGACGATCTGACCATCGTCGTGAGCGACGCCCAAGAATCGTTTGGTGCGACGAGCTGGTACATAACCGCAGCGGTGACGCTACTCGGTGGCGTGCTGGCCTACTTTGTGAGCGGGCATGCGTTGCAGCCGCTGCGTACCTTTGCAGCGCAAGTCGAGAGCGTGCGGCCCGACAACCTCGCCGACACAAAGATCAGCGAAGATGTGCCCTCTGAGCTTAGGCGTTGCAGCGCGTCGTTTAACGACATGATTGCCCGCCTTGACGAAGGTTTTTCTGCACAAAAACAGTTTACGGGCAATGCGGCGCACGAGCTGCGCACGCCGCTTGCGCTCATGCAAGCTCAGGTTGAGCTGTTTTGCGCCGAGCACCCCGACGCCGATGCAGATACAGCGCGTCTGCTCGGGCTGCTGCAAGAGCAGACCGAGCGAATGACGCACATGACAAAGACCCTGCTCGAGATGAGCGAGCTGCGCAGCGTCCCCTGTAACGATGCGATTGACCTGGCGCCGATGATCGAAGAAGTGCTCACCGACCTGGCGCCCCTTGCCGAGCAAAAGGGCATCGCGCTCGCAAGCGAGGGCGACGCGCAAACGACCGGCAGCGACACGCTGATCTATCGGCTGCTGTTCAACTTGGCCGAAAACGCCATTCGCTACAGCACGCCCAACTCGACCGTGCGAATCAGCGCCCACGCCGAGGGCGACCGCGTGCTGCTACGCGTGCGCGACCAGGGGCCGGGCATTCCCGAGCAATACCAGACGAGCATCTTTCAGCCCTTCTTTCGCGTCGACAAATCGCGTAGCAGGGCATATGGCGGCGTGGGACTGGGACTTGCGCTGGTCTGGGAGATCGCCGCACTCCACGGCGGCTCCATCGAGGTCGAAGAGAGCTCGGAGCGCGGAACGACCATGCTCGTGACTCTTCCCGCGCATAACATCGAAGATGTGACAAAGGGACTGCCCCTTTGTCACATCTGTTAGTTCGCAGGATACGTGAGGCCCAAGATGCACGAAATTGGGCGAAGCGCCAGCAAAAAGCCCCCGCTTCCAAACGGAAATGGGGGCTAGGTGAGTTAGCCTACTCCCACTCCACCGTGCCGACGGGCTTCGGCGTGAGGTCGTAGCACACGCGGCAGATGCCGGGAACCTCGGCGGTGACGCGAGCGGTAATACGCTTGAGTAGCGCCCAGTCGAGCTCGGGAACCTCGGCAGTCATGACATCGACGGTGTTGATGCAGCGGATGATGCAGGGCCAATCGTAGGCGCGCTTGCCCTCGCGCACACCGGTTGCGCGGAAGTCGGGCACGACGGCAAAATACTGCCAGATGGTCAGACCGGCCTTGTCGATCTCCTCGCGCACGATGGCGTCGGCTTCGCGCAGCGCCTCAAGACGGTCGCGGGTGATGGCACCAAGGCAGCGGACGCCCAGGCCGGGACCGGGGAACGGCTGGCGCTCAACCATATTCTCGGGCAGGCCGAGCTCGCGACCCACGACGCGGACCTCGTCCTTGTACAGCAGTTTGACGGGCTCGCAGAGCTCAAACTGCAGATCCTCGGGCAGACCGCCCACGTTGTGGTGAGCCTTCACGCCGTCTTGGGACTCCAGGATGTCGGGATAGATGGTGCCCTGGGCGAGGAAGCTGACCTCATCGCCAACCTTGCGGGCCTCCTCCTCGAACACGCGAATGAACTCGGCGCCGATAATCTTACGCTTGGCCTCGGGCTCCTCGACGTCCACGAGCTTGTCCAGGAAGCGATCTGTGGCGTCAACGTAAACCAGGTTGGCATCCATCTGATTCTTGAAGACGTCGACGACCTGCTCGCTCTCGCCCTTGCGCATCAGGCCGTGGTTAACATGCACGCAAATGAGCTGCTTGCCGATGGCCTTGATGAGCAGGGCCGCGACAACCGAACTGTCGACACCACCGGAAAGAGCCAGCAGGACCTTTTTGTCGCCGACCTGCTCGCGGATTGCAGCGACCTGCTCTTCGATGAACGCCTGGGCAAGTTCGGGAGTGGTGATACGTACCATGTCGTCGGGACGCTTGTTGGGATCCATGCAGAGCTCCTTCTCGGTTCGATGGAAATGCGCCGCGCGTATGCAGACGCACCGTCATATGACCTCATTATATGCAGAACGAGATACGTTTCCCATCGCTGCGACAGAGCTTTTTGCAGGGGCGGCAGTTTTTCTATATCCCAAGGTCAGCTAGACTTCGGTAGCCACCTTGGGAGCATCGCCAATAGACTCTTCCTTTATACGTTCGGCACAATCGTAGGCGATACCCACAAATTCCAGTCCCGAGCAACAAGAGTACAATTGCTGCTAGTGTTGCCAGCTGTTGGGAGATGGAAGATGGACTGCGATGGCTACCCATGCGTTCCCATGCCGTTGATGTGCACCGCCTTTGTGCCGGGGCAGATTGACGCTGCGGTTGCAGGCATTTCCGACCCCGATTCACGCGCCATCGCCACGGCAGAAGCGCTGTACTTTCGCGGACAGGCCGCACTCGCCGCCAAGACAGCACGCCCCTATCTTGACGCCACCGACCCCGCGCTGCGCTATTCCGCATGCTTTATCTGCGGATATGCCAGTCTGTCGCTCAACTGTATCGCCGACGCCCGCCGGTGCCTTGCTGGCATCCTCGATACGCCGGCCGACGAGGAATCGTCCGCCGTCCACGCCACGCATATCCTGTTCGCCTCGGCCGCGAGCGTCCTGCTGCACCTGCCTTCCCCGTATTCTGCCGAAGAGTTTTATCCGCTTGCGGCGCATCTGCCCGAAGGCCTGCGCCTGTTCGCCAGCTACGTGATGGCGCATGCCCTGTACCTGCGCGGCGAATATGGCCGCAGTCTGGGCATGGCGGAAAACGCCCTGATCATGAAACAGGGAAGCTATCCCATCTCGGAACTGTTCCTGCACTTGTCGGCTTCCATGGCATGCATGAGCCTCAAGGACATCGACGCCGCAAAAACGCACTTCGGAGCTGCTTGGAACATTGCGCGCCCCGACGGCCTTATCGAGCTCATCGGCGAACACCACGGCCTTTTGCAGGGGCTTATCGAGGCATGCTTAAAATCGCAATACCCCGACGATTTCGCTCGCATCATCGAGATTACGTATCGATTCAGCTACGGCTGGCGGCGCATCCACAACCCCGATTCGGGCGAGGACGTTGCCGACGATTTAACGACCACAGAGTTCACCATGGCCATGCTCGCCTGCCGCGGATGGACCAACGCCGAAATCGCACGCCATATGGGAGTATCGCCGGGCACTGTCAAAAACCGCCTATCCGGCGTATACGCAAAGCTTGGCATCGGCACACGCGCCGAGCTGGTCGCGCATATGTTGCGTTAGCGACCGGGCTGCCAAGCGTATCGAACGCGTTCCGGAACCCGGCACTTCGCTCGATCATTTTGGACATTTTGGCCATCGAACGGCACTACCGCCACGGGGCGCCTTCTCGCAAAATTGGATTATTTCCTCCGATATTTGCGGGATGGGAGCCCAAAATGCTTGATCGCCGTTCGTTACTTATCGCCGGAGCATCCTCACTGGCAAGCATTATGTTGCCGCGCGTGCCGGGAAGCGCAAACGCCTTCATATTGCCGTTCACGCCCACCGAAGCCTATGCCGACGAAAAAGATCCCTTCAAGGTCTTGGTGCTCTCGCGCACCATGTTCGGCGTGGTGGTGGTCGACGTCGCCAACAAGAATACGCCCATCGCGGATGCCCAGGTTACACTCACATCGCGCTATGCCGCAGGCAAGCAACTCACCGCCACGACCGATGACGAGGGCACGGCCATCTTTGAGGTCGCACCGCTTTCGGAAGGCTACGTGGACGAGGCAACGCTTCTCGACGCGTACGACTTTAACGGCGGCATCTCCATTAGCATGGCAGGCTACCGCGATGTCGAGATTCCCCTCGCGCGTATCCAGGGTGGCACCGCCATAACCGCGCCCACGCGTCCGCTTTCCGACGGCGAGCCGTACTTCCGCCAGCTCACATTCGACGAATGGGACATCCAGTACGCCGACGCTACGTTCATGGCATTGCCGAAGGACGACACAGCAAACGACCAACCCGATACGCACACCTTTACCGTGCAGGCACATTTGCCACAGGGCGGACAGGCAACGCTGCGCATTAACAAAGTGACGCCTGCCGCGGGCAGCTCACCCGAAACCGTCACGCAGATTGGCCAAGTCAAGGCCAGCGCATCAGGTTCGGATAATCTGGCAACGTTCACGCTTGAAGACACGTTCCTCGATGCAGCTTCGGGCCTTCTGGAAGAAGGGTGCAAGCTGCGCTTTGTGCTCGACTACCGGGGCAAAACCTACACGCTCTCCTCCCCCATGGCCGTTGCTGCCGCGCCGGCGGCAAAGGCGGAATCCGGATCGACCACTATCGTCCCCACCACCATGGACCAAGAAATTACTCCGTTTGATTTCCCCGCGGCGTTTCCCGGCATCGGTGGTAATAAGTTCACGTGTTGGATGCCCACATTTCCGATCCTCTTCGATTTCTCGTTTGCTGGATACGTGCTGTTTGGCGGAGGATACAAACCAGCCAGCTATATGAACGATTCGGGCAATCCGGATCCGGAATACTGGAAGAAATCGCCGCGCGAGTCGGGCGCCAAGCAGGCAAACCGGTACCTCGACGAAATGGAGGGGAAGTGGAATCAGTACAAGAGCATGAGTGCCGGTTCGGGCACCGATCCAAGGAACACCAAGCTGCTTCGCCATCACTGCACGCTGCTGTTTACGATGGATATCGCCACGCAGCTGTACGGATCGCTCGCCTACGACTGGGTGGGCAAAACCTGGGGCGACAACAACGATCCCGCATACGGCAATATTAAGGCCCTCTTCCAGGTAAAAACCGACCTCAACTGGACCGAACAGTTTACCTTGGGACCGGTGCCGTTTTTCCTAAACGTCAACCCCTGGGTGCTAGCGAAGCTGGCGCTCGCCGTGGGTGCCCATACGCACGGCAGCGGCGCGGCTTTTTTTAAAAACATTTCGCTCGATTGGTCAAACACGTCGGGCTCGTTCACCATCCAGATCGGGCTTGCCGTCACCTTTGGCGCCGGCGTTGCAGGCGTCGCTTCGTCCGCCGTGCGCGGTGCCGCGTCCCTCACACTGTTCATTGGATACGAGAAGGCGGACGGTCACCAGCTTCCGCGACTGCGCGTGGGTGCGGACGTCGATGTCGATGTGATACTCCAGTTCGTAATGTTCAAGTGGACTACCAAGGCATGGTCGGGGTCGTGGCCCACGCTCGCCGATTCGTGGAATATGTCAGTGAACAATGGCGACCAGTATGTGCTCAAGCGCTCTGAGCTCGCATTGGGTGGAGATACGCCTTACACGCTGGATGCCCGCTTCGGCACGCCTGGCAACATCGAGGCGGGCGGCGTGCCGCAATTTATCGCATCGGCCACCATCGTCACCAACGCCGAGCTGCTCGCACGCGCCGAGGTTGCAGCCACCGCGACAAACGTCGCGTCTACCGTACGCGATTGGGACCGGGCGGTCACGCGCATTGAGCTCGAGGCAGACGCGGAGAGCGACGACACGGGACAGGTCGAACATTTCGTCCACGCGCTGATAGAGAATGACGAAAACGCCGCGCCGATGTATAAGTACACCTACATCGGTCAGGCAGTGAACGCCGTTGTTGACCCGAACGCCAATTCTGCCGGCGTGTCGGAGGACGAGCGCGGCGGCATAAAACCCTCGAGCGACAACGTGCTGTTTGCTGGCGTGCTCAGCGATGCTCGCATGAAGCTGGCAATGATTGCCGGCGCAGAATGTCTGTTCCGTATCGCCTCGGTACGCTACGGCGACAATGGCCGCTCGCGCCTGGTGGTGCACACAAAGGCAAACGGCACGTGGTCTGCTCCCACGCCCGTGGACTTTCCCCTTGGGTTTGGCGAGGGCGACGTGGAGCGCGACGGCACATACGATTACGACTTCGACGTGGTGGAATATACGGACGGAAGAGGAAACCAGGACGCCTACGTGCTGCTGGTCTCGGGCGAGCGCCCCGCCGGCGACAATACCCTTTTCGATACGGCAAGCACAGCCGGCATACTGTCCGTTGTTCGCCTGCGCATAAGTAATGACGAGATCCGCGTGGTGTCGCATACGTCATGGCGCAGCATCTCGCGCGGCCGCCTGCAAGAGGATGGCTACCATTGCCTGCAGTGCCCGCGTATCACGGTGGGCAAGACGCTGGTCGACGGGCGTCTGTCGGGCGCCTACCTCCACCGCCGCGGAACCACCGCAGAAAAGGCGCTCGGCAGCGAGGCCGAGGTTGCGCTGGAATGCTTTACCCTGTGGTCGGATGATTTGGGCGACAGCCTGACGTTCCGCCAAGTTCTTCGCTTTCCGCAGGCACCGTCGAGTATCGAGCTGAGCGAGCCCGAGAATATCAACGGCAAAATGGTGGTGCCCGTTGCGTACGAGACCGCAGACGGTTGCGGCTGCGCATCGTACGCCGTGATCGGCCAGTCCATTGCGGGCTGGGGCGTTATGCCACCAGACGCCACGGTGCCCCATGCGGTGCCGTGGCCACAACATTCGGGCTTTTTGGCCACCGTCAACGAGCAGTTGCAGCATATTACTTGGACGCGAGGCGCATCGGCATTTGCAACGCAGCCCGTGGGTGCCGCAGGCTGTGGCCCGGCATCGTTTAGCGTAAGCAACAACGGCAGGTGCGCGCTCTATGTAGAGAACACCGATGGCAAGGTGGGGCAAACCTGCGACGAAGAAGGCAACCCGGTAGCAGTGATGGGCAAGCACTTCCGCATCTTCGCCAGCACCTTGGCTGGCGATCTGTTCACGGAACCGTTCGTGATGTGCGAGCTGGACCATCCCGTCGATCAGATAACGACATTTTTGACATCGGGAGGCGTGCTCTCCGCGCTCGCCACGCACATTGTGAGCGCGGAGAAGAGCGAGGCAGAGCTACGCGGCATCGAAGTGCCCTTGGTGGCGTGCGCCACTCCGACGGGCGCGGTCGCTACCTCGGGCGCGGTGGTGCCCGGAGCAGCAGGCGAATCCTTCATGGTCACGGTGCGAAACGACGGCAACACTCTGCTGACCGCCGGCACGATCGATCTGTACCGAGAGGGCTCCAGCCAGCCGTTCTCCAGCGCATCCATCGGATTCAGAGCGAACGCACGCATGGCTTCGATCTACGACCCAGAGCTTGCCGAGGACGCTTCGGCCAACGACATGGCACGCGTGAAATACGCGCTCGAGACGTTGGGCACACGTTTTGCAACGCACCCGCTGGTAGCCGACAACGGCAACGCCGTGCTGGCACCGGGTTGCACGGCACAGTTCCGCATGAGCTTTGCCATCCCGGAGAGCTGGGGCGACGAAGTGGGCAAACGCGTAACGCTGTATGCGAAGGCACGTGACCTGGTGGCGCTCGATCCCGTAACGCTCGAGGAAATTCGACCGGGCGCAAACTCGACACTGGGTGCCGTACTGCACGAGCTTCATGTGCCCGATGCGGCATGCGAACGCTCAGAAGTTCAGGTCGGCGTATGCGACAGCGCGGATACGACCGGACTTCACGACGCCCCGATGGCAGCAGGCGGCGATGGTGGCTCGAGTGGCGGCGGTACCGACGAGGGCGGCGGCTCCGGCGGAAGCAGCTCCGGCAGTGGCAAGGACCACGGCAATAACAAGCGCTCCGGAAAAGCGGGCGCACTTGCGGGCACGGGCGATGTCAACGCTCCCCTTACGGCAGCCGCTGCAGCACTCGCCGCGGCAGGCGCCGGCCTCGTCGCCTACAGCGCCCGCCGCACGGCGCTCGAAAAAGACACCGCCAATGAGGTCAATTCGGATAGGCCTCGCTAGCTCCTAGCTGCTTTTACGAGAGACGCCGACTCGGCTCATCGAGCACCAAAAAGGGCTGGCCCCGATAACTCGGAGCCAGCCCTGAGTCGCCTGACGTAAGAATCGCGGCGTTACTTGAGCTTCAGTGCCTCCATCATGGGCACGGCGGCGTCCCAATCGATCTTCCAGCCAATCGACACGCGGACGGTTTCACCCGTTGCGGGAGCCGTCGCAAACAGCGTATGGCCGTTGTCGGGACCGGTAAAGCGCAGCCACGTTATGCCGTTGTACTCGACCTGGTCGGTTGTCGTCTCCTTGCCTTCGTAGACCTGCTCTAGGCTTGCAACCTCTTCCTCCGGCGAGCGCGGGAAGATGCTGATGTTCAGGCGTCCTCCAGTCTCGTCGTGGAAGAAGTTTGCCTTTTCGCGCTCTTCGTCGGACGAATCCAGCGTGTACCCATCGGCGGCCTCGATGCTGTACGATGCGCAGTCGATGCCCGTTAAATCTGCCTTCTCGCCAGAATCGGCCACGCCGCCGGCCGCCTTGAACTCCTTGGTCTCGCATCCCGTGGTGTCAAAGTGCATGGCCTCATGATTCTTGGCGGGGGCGTAAGCGTCTACGAACTCGACAGTGATGGGCCCGTAGTACGCCGTCTTGGGCGCCCAGAAATACACGTACTCAACGGTCTCGCCCGGGCCGATATCTGGCCTCTCGGAAAGATCGATGCCCTCGTGAAGCTCATCGGGTGCCTCGCTTGCAACGTAGTCGAGCACGGCCGCCTTGCCGGAAGTAAACAACGGGTCACCCGCCTCAAGATCGCCCTGGGCAGCATGCACGTTAAAGGAGTCAAACGTCCTGTTCTTTGCATTGTTGTTGGTGATCTTGACGTGCAGGTAAAAGCCGTCCTGCAGCTTAGCGTCGCCGCGATAGAACGTACCGTGAGCCACCGACTCATAGGTTATGCCAGCCACCTCGACCGTCTGCGACTCATAGGCCTTGGCCTTCTCGGACTTCTCCTGCACAGGTGCGCTCCCGCCCGAGCCACTCGGCGCATTACCGCCGCAGCCGGCAAGCGTACACGCCAGCACGGCCGAAAGCGTCACGGTGGGAATTCCTAACAGCAGCTTCTTTGTCATGGGCTTCATCATCCTCACCGCTCCTTTCGGCTTGTAGCTCATCCGTTGCCCGAGTCGCAAGTCGACTCCGTGGCATCGGCTTCCACTATGAGCGTATGACGAAACGCGGCGCCGGCGAAGTGACCCGTGGCCCAAATAACGACCCATCAGCGTTCCTTATGGGCCAAAAGGACTCGCACATGCACGCCCCCGGCCCATAAAACGAGACACCTGTCCCAATGTTCGATTCGGAACAACAATCCGCACGACACGTTTTACCCGTTAATCCGAACGATTGTTCGATGGATTTCGTGTTGGTTGGAATCGCCTATGGGCTGGGCTATGCTACCTTGACTATCTACATGACTAAAACGCAGCAAAGGAGCACCGAGAGAGCGAGTATGGCAAAAAACACCGCAAACTATGGTAACGACAGTATCCGCCAGCTCAAGGACGAGGAGCGTGTACGCCTGCGCCCCGCCGTCATCTTTGGCTCGGACGGGCTCGACGGTTGCGCGCATGCCGCCTTCGAGATCCTGTCCAACGCCGTTGACGAGGCGCGCCAGGGCTACGGCAAGCTCATCACCCTTACCGCCTTTCGCGATGGCTCCATTCAGGTAGAGGACAACGGCCGTGGCTGCCCGCTCGACTGGAACCCTTCCGAGAAGCGCTTTAACTGGGAGCTCGTCTTCTGCGAGCTCTACGCCGGCGGCAAGTATAACAACAACCAGGGCGGCGACTACGACTTCTCGCTCGGTACCAATGGCCTGGGTTCGTGCGCGACCCAATACGCCTCCGAGTACATGGACGTCACGGTTTGGCGTGACGGTAACAAGTACTCCCTGCACTTTAAGAAGGGTAAGGTCGTCGGCGCCAAAAAGAAGGCACTCGAGATTGAGCCCAGCGATGAGGGCCGTACCGGCACCACTATCAAGTGGCGCCCCGATCTTGAGGTCTTTACCTCGATCAGTATTCCCCACGAGTGGTATCGCGAGACCATGCGCCGTCAGGCCGTGGTCAACGCTAACGTGACCTTCCGCCTGCGCATTGAGGGCGACGACGGCGAGTTCTCCGAAGAGGACTTCTGCTATCCCAAGGGCATCGAGGACTACGTGCTCGAGAAGGTCGGTACCGACTACCTTACCGAGCCCTTCTTTATCGAGGCCGACCGCCGCGGTCGCGACCGCGAGGACCTGCCCGACTACAACGTTAAAATCACCGCATGCATGTGCTTCTCGCGCACCTTCATGATGCAGGAGTACTACCACAACTCATCGTGGCTCGAGAACGGTGGCTCGCCGGAAAAAGCGGCTCGCAGCGCTCTGACCAGCGCCATCGATGCCTACATCAAGAGCCAGGGCAAGTACAACAAAAACGAGAGCGGCATTAAGTGGCAAGACGTCCAAGACTGTCTGGTACTGGTGACCAACTGCTTCTCCACCCAGACGTCTTACGAAAACCAGACCAAGAAGGCCATCAATAATCGCTTTATCCAGCAGGCCATGACGGCCTTCTTTAAGGAGCGCCTCTCGACCTACCTGATCGAGAACAAAGACGCCGCCAACAAGATCATGGAGCAGGTGCTCATCAACAAGCGCTCGCGCGAGAATGCCGAAAAGACGCGCCAGAGCATCAAGACCAATCTGCAGCAAAAGACCGACATGGCCAACCGCGTGCAGAAGTTCATCGACTGCCGCTCCAGGGACAAGAACCGTCGCGAGATCTACATCGTAGAGGGCGACTCGGCAGCAGGCGCCATCCGCACCTCGCGCGATGCCGAGTTCCAGGGCGTCATGCCCGTCCGAGGCAAGATCCTCAACTGCCTAAAGGAGGACTACCCGCGCATCTTTAAGTCCGACATCATCATGGACCTCATGCGCGTGCTGGGCTGCGGTGTGGAGATCAAGGACAAGCGCATCAAGAACCTTGGCGCCTTTGACCTGGACAACCTCAACTGGAACAAGGTCATCATCTGTACGGACGCCGACGTCGATGGGTACCACATCCGCACGCTCGTGCTCACCATGCTCTACCGCCTGGTACCCACGCTTATCGACGAGGGCTACGTGTATATCGCCGAGTCGCCGCTCTACGAGATCAACTGCAAAGAGAAGACCTACTTTGCCTACACCGAGCTCGAGAAAAACGGCATTCTCAAAGAGATCGGCGACCAGAAGTGCTCAATCAACCGCTCCAAGGGTCTTGGTGAGAACGACCCGGACATGATGTGGCTCACCACCATGAACCCCGAGACGCGCCGCCTGATCAAGGTGGAGCCCGAGGACGTCACCAAGATGGAGACCATGTTCAACCTGTTGCTGGGCAACGACGAGGCGGGCCGCAAGCGCCATATCTCCGAGCACGGCAAGGAATATCTGGATCAGCTGGATCTGCAGTAGCAGCAAATCGATAACGACGGCCCATAAGAAGTTCAAGAGGAAATCGTGGCAAAGAAGAAGACGAAGAACCAGCCAAAGAAAAAGCAGGTCAACGCCGAGAACGTCATCGGCCTGCACTCCGAGGTCACCGACCAGCCGATTACGCAGACGCTCGAGGTCAACTACATGCCCTACGCCATGAGCGTCAACGTCTCGCGTGCATTCCCCGAGATCGACGGCTTTAAGCCCTCGCACCGCAAGCTGCTCTACACCATGTACAAGATGGGCCTGCTCAAGGGCGAGCGCCAAAAAAGCGCCAACATCGTGGGCCAGACCATGAAGCTCAACCCGCACGGCGATGCCGCGATCTACGAAACGATGGTGCGCCTGGCGACGGGCAACGAAGCGCTGCTTGCCCCCTTCGTGGAGTCGAAGGGTAACTTTGGCAAGTACTATTCGGGCGACCTGAGCTACGCCGCCTCGCGTTACACCGAGGCCAAGCTCTCCCCCATCAGCGCCGAGATCTTCAAGGACATCGACAAGGACCCGGTCGACTTTGTCGACAGCTACGACGGCGCCATGAAGGAGCCGCGCCTGCTGCCCACCACGTTCCCCAACATCCTTGTCTCGGCCAATAAGGGCATCGGCGTCGCCATGGCGTCCGACATCTGCGGTTTCAACCTCAACGAGGTCTGCACCGCCACGATGCACTACCTGCAGGATCCCGACTGCGACCTGCTCGAGTACATGCCCATGCCCGACTTCTCGACCGGCGGCGAGATTATCTACCGCCGCGAGGAGATGGAAAAGATCGTCGAGACCGGCCTCGGCAGCTTCCAGATCCGCTCCCGCTGGCGTTGGATTCCCGAAGAGCGCATCATCGAGGTCTACGAGATTCCCTACACCACCAAGACTGATGTCATCATCGAACGCATCGTCAAGCTCTCCAAAGAGGGCAAGGTCAAAGAGATTGCCGACATCCGCGACGAGACCGACCTCTCGGGCCTGCGCATTGCCATCGACCTTAAGCGCGGCGTCGACCCCGACAAGCTCATGGCCAAGCTCTATCGCTCGACCACGTTGCAGGATTCGTTCTCGTGCAACTTTAACGTGCTGGTCGACGGCTATCCCCGCGTTATGGGTGTGCGCCAGATTCTGCACGAGTGGGTCAAGTGGCGTATTGAGTCCACTCGTCGCCGCATTAATTTTGACCTGGGCAAAAAGTCCGAGCGTCTGCACCTGCTGCACGGCCTCGAGGCAATTCTGCTCGACATCGACAAGGCCATCGCCATCATCCGCGGCACTAAGCTCGAGGCCGAGGTCGTGCCAAACCTTATGAAGGGTTTCGACATCGATGAGACCCAGGCCGAGTTTGTCGCCGAGCTCAAGCTCCGCAACATCAACGAGGAGTACATTCTCAACCGCACCAAGGACATCGCTAAGCTCGAGGGCGAGATTGCCGAGCTTGAGGAGATCCTCTCCAGCGAGGAGAACATCAAGAAGGTCATCAGCGACGAGCTGGCCGCGGTCAACAAGAAGTACGTGATGCCGCGCCGCACGGGCAGAATTGAGCCCCATGAGGTCATCGAGGTGAGCCTGGAGCCCGAGGTCGAGGAGTACCCGGTGACCATCATGCTCTCGCGCGATGGCTACCTCAAAAAGATGACGGACCGCGTGCTCAAGAAGGCCGCCACGCTCAAGTACAAGGACGGCGACAAGCCCTTTATCGAGTTCCCGTCCGCCAATACGCACGAGCTGCTCGTGTTTACCAACAATAGCCAGGTATACAAGTGCAAGGTCGCGGCGTTCGAGGACACCAAGTCGGCTCAGCTGGGCTCGTACCTGCCGACCGATCTTGAGATGGAACCCGACGAGAGCGTGATTTGGGTCATCGACCCCGAGGACTATAAGGCCGACGTGCTGTTTGTCTTTGAGAACGGCCGCGTGGTGCGCGTCGCACTTGCCGGATACATCACCAAGACCAACCGCAAGCGCCTTAAGAACGCCATCTACGGCGGCAGCAAACTGCTGTATGCGCAGGTACTCAAGGAGGATCGCGACCTCGCGCTGGTCTCGAGCGACTACCGCCTGATGAACTTTAACACGTCGCTACTCAAGACCAAGACGACCACCAACACGCAGGGCGTCCAGGCCTTTACGGCCAAGAAGGGCCGCTCGGTCACCACCGTCGGCACGACCGAGGAAATCCTCGGCGCCGGCGTCTCGGCCGAAAAGTTCACTGCGCAGAGCCTCCCCTCTGCCGGTGCCCTCATGAAGGAAAACGACATGCCGAGTTTGTTTGACTAGGACGACGGCAGAACCGCCATAAGCTCTTAAAACGGTGGGGCCCGGAGCGCAGCAACATCGCGCTCCGGGCCCCACTCGTTGCAACGTAGTCGGAATAACAGAACTCCCCGTTTTTCACTCCTGCAATCCCACGACACAAGGCGTGTTAAGCCGTTAGCAAAACTTGCAAAAGTTAGCAAAAGATGCAAAAATTAGCAAAACTTGCAAAGGAGCTACCATGGAGTACAGCAAGAACCCCTTTACCCCAACATTTGGAAGCATCCCTCCCTTTCTAGCGGGTCGCGAGCATATCCTGCGTGACATCAACCGTGGCTTTATCAATGGCCCGGGAGATCCCAACCTGTCGACCATTTTTACTGGCGCAAGGGGAACGGGCAAGACGGCGCTTCTCTCGCTCCTTTCAGAAACGGCGCTTGAACACGACTGGATCGCAGCAAATGTCTCCGCCATGCCAGGCATGCTCGAAGATATTATCGAGCGAACCAAAGAAGCCGCAGATAGCTACCTCTCACAGCCTCACGCGCGCATAAACGGCGTTCAAATTGGTCCAGTGAGCATCGATTGGACATATGCTCAAGAGGCCCAGGGCAACTGGCGCACACGTATGAACAGCATTTTCAGGCAGCTCGAGAAGCATGACATCGGGCTTCTCATCACTATCGATGAAGTCACGGTCGATCTTGATGAAATGCTCCAATTTGCCTCTGTCTACCAACATTTTGTACGAGAGGGCAAAAAGGTAGCCCTTCTCATGGCGGGGCTACCCTACAAAGTATCGGCGCTGCTGCGTAACGATTCCGTCTCGTTCCTCAGGCGCTCCCAGTACCATCAGCTGGGACGAATCACTGATGTTGAGATTGCAAATGCATTTCGTAAAACCATTGAAGCAGGAGGACGATCAATCACGCCAGAAGCACTCGAGGATGCCGTGAAGGCCGTCGACGGATTCCCCTATATGATGCAGCTCGTCGGATATCGCACTTGGGATGTTTCGGAAAACTCGCCCAAAATCAGTACATCCGATGTCCAGCAGGGTTCTTTGCTTGCCCGTATGGAGCTGCGCGATCGAATTCTCGAAACGACCTATCGGGAGCTTTCCGATAAAGACATTGAGTTTCTGCTCGCGATGCTGCCCGATTCCGGCCCCAGCAGGGTCTCGGAGATAGCCAAGCGCATGGGCGTCGCCAGCAACTACGCAAGCCAATACAAACGCCGCCTCCTCGAGGACGGCGTTATCGGGGAACGTGGACGTGGCCTCGTCGGCTTCGACATCCCCGCGTTCAGGGAATTCTTGAGCGAGAAGGCGTTTTAGCACACCGGAGTTGTCCGCTGGAGCATCGTTGAATGACAATCAGCATTCCTCTTGGTAAGGACAACAAGCATTTCCACCAACGCCGATTGCCATGCGTTCTTCTTGTTCATAGCTGCGCCGCCTGCCTAAAATGGCACGCGGTCAAGATGAGCTACGGGGATCGTGACAAGCCGATACCGCTCGCATGCCCCCTTCGGAATAGGCGCTGAGCAGCTCCTGGGCGTGAGCAAACTCGGGCCCCCGCCTCCAACCGAGCAGACGGTTGACCGCGAGATTTCCCTGAACGTTGTGGACGAAGAGCAGATAGGCGTCCTCGCGCGAAAGCCCAGTCTCCTCCATGATCGAGGGAACCATCTGCTCGGCGCCGCGCTCGACGACGCGCTGCGCCACCCGGGCGTACGCGTCGTCATCCGAGTAGAGCAGATAATAGTCATCGTTTGCCGGCGGGCGCTGGCAGAGGGCGCCCGCCTCCGTTCCCTCGAGCGGCGGTGCCGCCGCCAGGGCCTCGTCGATAAGTTCGTCGAGCAGCGCAAACTTGTCCTCGTAGTGCAGATAGAACGTGCCGCGGTTGATATCGGCGCGGCGGCAGATATCCGCTACCGTCATCTTCGCGAAGCCAACCTCGGCCAGCAGCGCAAAGAACGCTTCCCGTATGACCGAGAGCGTATAGCGTCGGCGACGGTCTATCTTCCCCGTTTCCATTACCCCTCCAATTGCAACGCTCGACAATGCCCAGCAATCGTTCGTTTATCGACAGCGCATCGAAGCTGTTCATTGCTCTCGCGCAAATCAACATGGATACTTTTTATCAACACCTGTTTATAATAGCTGAAAGAAGGTATCCAGTGACTCCGTACGAGCAGCTCGTTATCGAACTCACCAACCAATCGTTTTCCCATCAGGCCGCCTACCGCAGCGGCAGCACACCCTATGAGCTGAGTGACCGCGAACCCGAGCCCTACGAACAGCAAATCAAGGACTTCGCCCGCATGATCGAGGAAGCCGATTGCGTGCTGGTGGGCGGTGCCTCCGGGCTCTCCGCGGCGGGAGGCGGCGACTTCTACTACGAGGACAACGCGACCTATCGCAGGCATTTCGGCAAATTCGCCGAGCGCTACGGTTTCAAGGGCGCTTTCGAGGGGTCGTTCTACCGCTGGTCCACCGCCGAGGCGCGCTGGGGATACCTCGCCACCTTCCTCGACACCACGCTCAACGCCCCGCTGCGCAAGCCCTACAAGGACCTTGACGCCATTCTCGCCGAGAAGGATTTCTTCGTGCTCACCACCAACCAGGACACGCAGTTTGTGAAGCTCTACCCCTGGGAGAAGGTGGCAGAGATTCAAGGCGACCACCGCTTCTTCCAATGCTCCCGCTGTTGCACCGACGAGGTGTGGAATGCGGTCGAGCCGGTCTCCAACATGGTAGAGGCCATGGGAGACAGCCTGGAGGTTCCGACAGAGCTCGTGCCGCGCTGCCTGCACTGCGGGGCAGAGGCATTCCCCTGGGTTCGCGGCTACGGTAACTTCCTGCAGGGCAAGCTCTATGAGGAGCAGTACCGCAAGGTCTCCGACTGGCTCGACGCACACGCGCATCAGAAGATTCTTTTCCTCGAGCTGGGCGTGGGCCGCATCACGCCTGCGTTTATCCAGGAGCCGTTCTGGGCTCTCACGGCGCAGTTGCCGCAGGCGAGCTACATCGCTGTGAACAATCAGACGCAGTTTCTCCCCCGCGCGATCGAGGACCGAGGCATGGCGATCCGCGCCGACATCGCCGACGTGCTCGCCGACGTGCGCAAGACGCTGGGAAGGTAGCGCATGGAAACGGTAAAGACGGCTCGCATCGGACGGGCACTTGCCGAGGCTGATCTGATCGTCATCGGCGCCAGCAACGGGCTCGACATGGCGGAGGGGCTCAACCTCTTCCGCGCCGATGATCATTTTTGGGAGACGTACGGGGACCTCGCCCAGGCCGACGTCATCGGCTGCATACTGCAGGGGCTCGCCTCCCCAGATGCAAACGTACGACGTCGATGGGCCGAGCGATTCCATCAAAAGGAGTATCTCGAATATGAGCCCAGCCCGCTCATGAACACGCTGCGGCGTCTTACGGAGCATGCGGACTCTTTCGTGATCACCTGCAATATCGACGGGCATTTTGCGCGCGCAGGGTTCGACGAGAACCGCGTGCTCGAGACGGAGGGGAGCACGCGCGCGTCGATCGACGAGCTGCGTCTCACTCACCCAGACGCCATCGCCGCGGCCCAGCTCGAAGAGCTTGCGCGCCTTGTGCGAGCCCATCGCAACGACAGGGTTGCCATCCTCGAGCTTGGCGTGGGGCTGCGCAACGGCGTCATAAAGCACATGCTCGCTCAGATCGCAAACGCCTGCGAGCACGCCACCTATATCGTGTTCAACTACAGCCAGGCCATGGCGCCCGACGCTTCATGTGAGACCATTCTCGTTGACGGCGATATGGTCCCGGCTTTCGAGGAGATCGCCCGATGCCGCCCCTAGAAAGAGAAGCGACGAGGCTTCGAAGCCTTATCGACGATGCCGACGCCATCATTGTCGGCATCGGCTCGGGCATGTCGAGCGCCGCCGGGTTCAACCATTACAACCGCGCGGGCATGGCGCGCGCAGGAATGGCGGACTGGCAGCAGGCCTTTGGCTTCAAGAGCCTTTTCGACGGCTTCTACCACCTCTACCCCAGCCTCGAGCAGCAATGGGCCTACTACGCGCGATACATCGACTTCATGCTGCGCGAGCCGGCCTCGCAGCCCTATCTCGACCTGCGGTCCCTCATCGGCCATAAGGACTACTTCATCCTGAGCACCAATGTGGACACCCAGGTCGAAAAGACGTTTCCCGCCGAGAGAACCTGCAACTATCAGGGAAGCTTCGCGCACCTTCAGTGCAAGCAGCCATGCTGCGACGAGCTCTTCGATGCGAGCCCCTACGTCGAGCGTATGCTCGCGGGCATGGCGGGGTTCGAGGTCCGCAGCGAGGATGTCCCCCGATGCCCGCACTGCGGCTGGCAGCTTGTGCCGTGGGTGCGCGACGACACGTTTCTGCAGGGCGCGGCTTGGCGCGAGAACCTCGGACGATACGAGCGCTTCGTGCGCGAGCGCGGTAGTAGCAGCAGCATGCTGTTGCTGGAGCTCGGCGTGGGCGAGATGACCCCCGGCATCATCACGCTCCCGTTCTGGAGCATGACCGCGAAGCTACCGGATGCGCACCTGTTGAGCGTAAACATCTCGGGCGACTCGGCTCCATTGCAGCTCGGGAGCAAGGCAGAGGCGATTCAGGCCGATTTGAGCACGCTGCTCTCGGCGGCACGGACGGGCAACTGTTCCATGCTTAAGCCTCCTTGTTAGTCGCTTTGAGATATTCCTCGTCGTTCACAGGCTCCAACCACTCGTTGGAGGCGTCCTCGCCCGGTACCTCCAACGCGAGATGGGAGAACCAGCCGTCGGGCGCGGCTCCGTGCCAATGCTTCACTCCCGGGGCAATGTTGACCACGTCGCCGGAGTGCAGCTCCTGTGCCGGTTTGCCCCATTCCTGGTAAAACCCGCGACCGGCAACGCAGACGAGAATCTGCCCGCCGCCGCTTTTTGCGTGATGGACGTGCCAGTTGTTGCGGCAGCTGGGCTCGAACGTCACGTTGAAGACGCCGACCTGCTCAGTGGAAAGGGGCGCAAGGTAACTTTGCCCGATAAAGAACTTCGCGAATGCGTCGTTGGGGGCACCGATGGGAAAGGCCATCTCGTTTTGGTGCTCGGCTCTTGCATCAGCGGCATCGTCATCCGCCCAGACCTCCTTCGCCATACGGAAGGCCGCCCACGCCTTGGGCCAGCCAGCATAAAACGCCGCATGCGTAAGGATTTCCGCTATCTCCGTCCTAGTCACACCGTTGCTCTTTGCGGACATCAGATGATATTGGAACGAAGAGTCCGTCAGCCCCTGCGCCATGAGGGCCACCACCGTCACCACGCTGCGGTCGCGCAAGGAGAGCTCGCCCTCTCGGCTCCACACCTCGCCGAACAGCACATCGTCGTTGAGCTGTGCGAATTTGGGGGCGAACTCCCCCAGGGCATCTCTGCCTGCCGTCTGTTTAATTGCCATGATCGATTTCCTCCTGTTGATGGTTTAGCCAAAACTATTGACAAGAATGACGGTAATACCTAAACCTGACTTTAGGTCAAGGAATGAATTTGAGATTTATTCGGAGGAGCCATGTACACAATCGGACAAGTGTCGGAGATGTTCGGTTTGCCCACTTCTACGCTGCGATATTACGACAAGCAGGGATTGTTCCCGGGGCTGGAGCGGGCATCCGGCATTCGCCGGTTCAGCGATACGGAACTCGAGGCGCTTCGGGTCATCGAATGCCTAAAGAAGGCGGGGATGGAGATCAAGGACATCCGGCTGTTTATGGAATGGTGCGCGGAGGGTCCCTCAACATACCCCAAACGCAAGGCCATGTTCGAGGAGCGAAAGGCCCACATGGAGTCGGAGATCGCGAACATGAACCGTGCGCTGGACATGTTGAAGTACAAATGTTGGTTCTACGAGCAGCTGAGTCAGGGCGACAACGAGGCCGAGCTGAGGGCCATGATTCCCGACGGTTTGCCAGAAGAAATCAAAAAGGCCTACGAAAACGCTCACGCTCGGTAGTACCAAAAACGCCCCTTTTTAAACTCAACCATTGTTTAAGATGTCACAACTCAGACAACAAGACTCGTTGCCCGGTACGCAACGGGAGGGTCGACGCGGCTGGCATCGACCCTCCCGTTTCCCAAACGGCATGAAGCTACTTGCTCACAACCGAGATGCGCTGGGCGACGTGGTCACCGGACTCGATCTCATCGACCATGGCGATCGCATAGTCAGCGTACGAGAGCGTTGACTCGCCGCGGCTGTTGAGCGTGAATTCCTCGCCCGCCAGGATATACTCGCCGGTACGCTCGCCATCGGCCTGGAAGTCGGCAGCAGGGGAAACGAAGGTCCACTTGAGACCGTCCGTTTCGCGAAGGTGAGCAAGGACTTTGCCGGCCGCGGCGGATAGCGGCTTCCAGTCATCAGGGAAGTCTGGGCCCATGTCGACGGTAACCGTATGCTCTGGGTTGACGAACAGCGAGCCCGCGCCACCCACGACGAGCAGGCGCACATCGGTGCCAACCAGCACATCAGCCAAGTGGATGCCCGCATCGGTGATAGCGGGGATGGTCTCGGGCGTCCAGCCGCCCACGGCATCCACCACAGCGTCGAATCCCGTGAGGTCCTCCGTCGTGAGCTCGAGTGCGTCCTTGATGACGGAGTTCTGAGCGGCGGTCTTATTCTCGCTGCGTACGATGGCGGTCACGTCGAATCCGCGGCGCACGGCCTCCTCGACGATGAGGCTGCCGGCCCTGCCGTTTGCTGCTACAACTGCGATCTTCTTGGTCATCATACTTTCCTTTCGACTTGCGGCACTCGCCGCCGCTTTCCTTGCAGCTCATACGATACGCGTCAAAGGTATATAATGGAAAGTAGGCACATTAAAGTGCTGTAAGCACCAAAAGGAAACTAATGTAAATGACGCGCATGATTGCAGACGGAGGTTTTGCGAATATGACAGCACCGACTTTGGAGAACCTGCCTACCTGCCCAGTGGAGACAACGCTTTTGCTCATCGGCAACAAGTGGCAGGTGCTCATCCTGCGCGACCTCTCGCTCAACGGCACCATGCGCTTCAAGGAGCTGCAGCGATCGATCGGCAAGATCTCGCAGAAGGTCCTGACGAGCAACCTGCGCACCATGGAGGAGACCGGGCTCGTTCATCGCGAGGCGTTCGCAGAGGTACCCCCGCGCGTAGAATACTCGCTCACCGAGCTGGGCCAGACGCTCAAGCCCGTTCTCGACGCGATGCAAGCTTGGGGCGAAGGCTACAAGGAGTACCTTCGCGGCGGGTCTCGATAGAGCGGACTGCGGCTGATATCAATATATCCAGCCGTCGTTGAAGAAGGCGCAGCTGTAGGGGTCGGCGCCTTCCAGGGTCTCTTTGATGTCTTGGTCGGCCAAGGCGGACTTGTCAAGCGCGATGCCCGAGTAGTCCAACATCATCTCGGTAGTCAAAAACTGGCGTCGTCCCAGGTTGGGACGTTGCACGAATTGCACATGGCTATTCGCCTTTCATCCAAATGAGCAGTAAGTTTTTGAGCTGCACGAGGTCGTCGGCGTGTGCGCCTTTGGGGACTTCGGTCCACACGAGGCCTTGGGCGTAGCGCTCGGCCATGGTGAGCATGGTGAGGGCCAGAAACGAGAACATCTTCTCGGGGCTTACGTCGGTGCGCACGGGGGTGCCTGTTGCGGCGGCCTTGCAACTGCCAAGGAACAGCTCGGCAATGGGACGCAAGGGGTCGAGGTGCTCACCGAGCATGCCCTCGGGAACGTTTTCGCGGCGGATATAGGTTTTGTAGTT
Organism: Collinsella sp. CLA-AA-H302; assembly: GCF_040093305.1. Lineage (NCBI taxonomy): Bacteria > Bacillati > Actinomycetota > Coriobacteriia > Coriobacteriales > Coriobacteriaceae > Collinsella > Collinsella sp. CLA-AA-H302. Next base: position 128,959 of record NZ_JBBNJW010000002.1, on the reverse strand, counting down.
GGCGCTATAGCGCAGAATCTGCGGGCGCTCAAGGTACAGGCCGATGATGGTGTTTGCGTACAACTCGAACAGCTGGTAGGGGTCCATTTGAGCGAGCGTGTCCGCACCTTGCTGCTCGCGTGAGGTCGTCCACACATCGCTCCAAATGCGTGCGCTGATAGCCACTGCTAGGCTCGCTTTGTTTTGGAAGTACTTGTACATGGTGGAGGCGGCTACGTCGGCTTTCTTGGCAACGGCACTGAGGCTTACCGACTCGATACCGTAGCGCGCGAACAGCTCAAATCCCGCTTCGATGAGCTGGGTTTTTCTGCGTTCGGCTTCGAGTTTGTCACGTTCGGCGTTGCGTGTCATGCCGTGTTTCGCCTCCTAGCTAGCCACCTGCGTTTATTTATAGAGTATTGCTCCATGATAGAGCTGCGGGGAAGTCGGGTCAATGGCGCAGGGAATGCTGGCAGGTGCCAAAATCTCTTTTGCTAATGTCGATGGTGCAGACAGCGGTCAGCAGTACGCCCGGTCCCATTTCTCCCAGAATCTTCTCGGCGGCATTCCTTATACTTTCTGCTTGCTTCCCGTCACGCACAACCAGCTCTTTGTCTTGTGAATCTGGATGTCACGGAATCCGGCCTGCTCCAGATATGTCTTCAGTTCGGTGCCTTTATAGATGGTCATGCCACCAATAATGTCCGTCCATTTTTCATCTTTGTTTGTATCCCCGTTACTTTCATTGCAGATCAGGAACGTCCCACCGGGCTTTAGTACCCGGTAGACTTCCTGGAAGCACTCCGGCAGATTCGGCCAGAAATAGACCGTTTCAAAAGCCGTGACGACATCAAACCAGTCATCCGCAAAGCTCATATCTGCCACGCTGCCTTGCAGGACGGCGCAGTGCCCCTCTGCAATGGCGGCCTCGTTGACCTTTTTCGTCTTCTCCACGCTGACGGGCGAATAGTCGATGCCCTTCACGATACCATGCGGGCATTTTTTCAGTAGCCTTTTCATGTTCGCACCGCCGCCGCAGCCACAGTCCAGTACTCTGGCCTCCGGTGAAAGATGCAGGAATTCAAGCCCCCATGTCGCCACAGGTGCATGCCCAAGATTCATCATGGAGACCATGATCTTGCCACCAAGCCCTACAGGCTTGCGGGTGTTCTCGAAAAATGACATTCTCTGTCATCCCCTTTCCAGAACGACGATCTTATTGGAAATATTCCCCACAGCAGACAGCTTGTCCAGCAGCTTATAGATCGGCGCAAACGACGCCATTCCTTCGCAAAGACTATGTTCTTCGACAAACCGGAAGTCCGGCAGCAGCGCCGCAAGAGCTTCTCCGCTCTTCGCGCCCCAGGTGAATGATTTCCTCGGCCTTTGCATCGTGAATGGCGCGGCGCCCCCCCGACTCTCTTTTGCCCTTGCATAAACGGTTTGCAGCATGGTCTCCGGCACGCCGGAGAGCCCGATTCTATCTCCCATGTCAAATATCCTCCGATTTTACGCACTCAGCATACGTCAGCGGAAACGAGGCTTTCAGCACGGTGCTTTTTTGCACCGTCCAACCGTTTTCCTGCAGAAATGCCAGGTATTCTTTGCTCGTCCACTTGCTGCGCAGTGGAAAGCCCACCAGTTTCATGAGAAATGCTTTGAACTTTCCCAAGAAATCGTTGTCCGCGTGGGTGAAGGTGGGCGCAACCAAAACTCCGTCGTCCCTCAGCACCCGGCAAATCTCGGAGAGGGCCTTCTGCGGTTCCGGCACAATATGCAGGGCATTGGCCGCGATGATCACGTCGAAGCTCTCGTCGGCATAGGGGAGATGAAACATATCCTGCACAGAGAAATGCAGCTTGGCGGATCGGTTGTCCCGTTGCGCTTCCGCGATCATCTCCGGCGATGCGTCCGTAGCTTCGATATGGCCGGCATCGTTCACGATATTTTTCGCAATCAGCCCTGTGCCGGTAGCCAGCTCTAGCACGGTTTTTTGCCGCACCACAGGCCGTATCAGCTCGTACAGCCGCTCGTAAGCAGCTGCGTCCTTACGCATGAAGCGGTCGTACCGCTCGGCGTTTTTATTCCAGAAATCTTGACTGCTCCCCATGATTTCGACCTCGCAACGAGCTGCTCATATTTCTACCTCATGCAGATAGCACAAATAGGTTAGATAAAGTTAACTCTACCACATTTGCAAAGTCGTATCCCACGAATACCGACCCGCGCGTCCCCCGTGCATCCTTGCATCCTTGACTTGAAATACGGGGAGCGCATGGCAAAATCGCAGGTGGAAGTAAGTAAAACGGCAAAGATAAAGCCTCCGTTCCAACGCGGAAACGGAGGCTCGATTACCGTTTTACTCACCGGCAAGCCAGCGGGCATGGTCGTGAATCTGGATGCCCTCGCGGCCGTAGCGTTTAGCACGCGTACTCAGGACTGGGTGTTAACAGGCGCCAGAGCGTGCTAACGGGGACTTACCCCCACTCTTTCACGGGCGGGTGCTGCTGGACGTTTGCGGTTGCGCCCAGTTGGGGCGTGTTGCGGCAATAACCCGCAGGAAATTCAATCGATAGCTTATCGATGCAATCCGTCGGCACAACGCTGTGGTTTGGCAGGAAAGGCGCCCCGCGATACAGGGGCGACTCACCTCGTTCGGCACCCTCATCGACTTCGTGCGCTTCTGCGCCAGGCGATGGGGCGACAGGCGCCTCGAGGCCTCCCACTACGACCTCAAGCGCGTGAAGTCCGTCCGCAACTGCGCCGCGCATGGCTTGTGCCTGGTCAACTGCTTCGCCGAGAGGGGCGCCGCCCGGGGCTCGGCGTCCAGCGGCGTCTCCCGAAGGGTCGCCGCCGTGGGAATTCCCAAGGCGACCAGGAGGAAGTGGATGGGGAATACGGCCATGCAGGAGGTCGCGACCGTGCTCGTGGCGCACTCCGGCTTGGTACCCGAGGGCTCCTCGCGCTCGCGCGCCGCATCCGAGCTCGTCGAGATGTTCGCCAGGGCCGACGGCGAAACCGAGGCGCTGCCCGACAAGGGGCCCGACACCGCAGCTCGCTCCGCGCTCGAGTTCCTTCGCAGGTTGACAGAATCGCTCGGGTTGGTAGAATAGCCTGCAGATAGCAAAACCTTCACGGTTTTAGGGGCGGACTTGCGCAAGCGACTCTGCCCTATTTTTTACACTTCAGGCATGCGCAGCGGGGCTAGAAGAACCATTTGCAGTAGAGACCGCCCTGGAATATCGCATGAACGATCAGGGAGATGCCAAGGCAGACCGTTAGCACGAGCAGGCCCACTCCGAGCCATTTGGGGAAGGGATCCTCTTCTCGGTTTGTGGAGCCCCGATCGGGCCAGTCTGGAGAATACACGTCGCCGTACTCGTCGCCCCCGCCGGCCTCGTCGGCCAGGAGGGCGAGCGCCTCGTCCAATTCCCCCACGAGTGCCTCCCCGTCGGATGACGGTGATCGAGATGCGGGAGTACATGAGAGCGAGCCGAAACAAGGCGTACGGCCTCATCTGGTCGGGAGGGGTCGCCTCGTACAGGCTCGGCAGGAAGTTCCTGGTGTCAAGGGCGTCAGTGGACGCCTACATCGAGTCGAGAAGCAGAAGGAGATGACGGCGGCGACCGCCCCGGGAGCCGGGCGCGCGAGGGAGATATCAGCCCTTGGCGCATCGTTACCGATTTGGACGCCTTGTCGTGCTTGACGGCGTCGGCCACTCATTGGTGGGCTCCCAAATGGATAGGTGCCGGCAGAAACGTTTGCTCACACTGCGACCAGGGGGGGGTAGCTCCCTTGCCTTGGCGACCTTATGCTTGCGATACGGTATTTAGTTATATTAGACTTACTTTTATTGTTCTGCTAGCAACTGAGGAGACACCATGGCACGCACTGCCAACGAATACAAGCAGCTTTCCATCAGGGAATTCACGAAGGCCGCGAAGGTGTACGAATCGGGCCATGCCGGCATCTACGAGATGTGCAAGGATGACTATCCGCAGATGCTCGCCGAGCTGGAGCGCGAGCCATTCGCCGACGTTCTCGACGTAGGGTGCGGAACGGGCGCGGTCATTGAGCTGCTGCATGAAAAATACCCCGACGCGCACTACGTCGGCCTCGACCTGACGCCCGACATGATTGCCGTTGCGCAGGCGAAAAGCCTAAACGGATGCGAGTTCGTTGTCGGCGACGCGGAGGATTTGCCCTTCCCCGCCAACAGTTTCGACGCCGTCTTGTCTTCGAACAGCTTCCACCACTACCCCAACCCGGAGAAATTCTTCGCCGGCGTCGCGCGCGTGCTGCGCCCCGGCGGCCGCCTCATCCTACGCGACTACACGGCAAACGATTTCGCCGTATGGCTTATGAATACGTTCGAGCTGCCGCTTGCCCGCCTGGCCGGCCACGGCGACGTGCGCATATTGAAGCAATCCCAGTTCCGTGCCATGGCCGAAGAAGCCGGCCTTTCCGTGCTGGTCATGGAGGCTCAAAAAGGTTGGCGCGCGCATCTGGTAGCACGAAAATAATCATCCTTGATGCATTCATACATTCCACCAGCCACACCACATCCATGGCACTAGGCCACAATCCACTCGTGCAATGTTGTCGAGAGCCGCCTGTCCACATCTTTTCTGGTGGCTTCGCATTCGTCCGGATGCTCTTTGGCTGAGCGGAATATGAAGCGCATAACGAGTTTCAAGCCCACCGGCAGTGCCATTCTGAGCATAGACTCGGGCAATACGAAATGGGTGCCGTATCGATAGGCGACCGCTTCGTACTCGCATTCGTGTGGGCGCTCTTTGAGCCTCTGGTCCATTCGCCTGACGTACTTGCCCGCTTCCCAGAAGCTATCGTCATTCGCGCCAAGCAGAATCAGCTTCCCCTTGATGTTCTCGATCTTTATCATTTCGTCTTCTGCGTGCTTCCGCTTCTTTTCGGAATCTATAAATAGGCAGGTCGAGCGCAGGATATCCCCGGAGCCCTTCGTCTCTTCTTCGACTTTCTTCCAATATGTTGGATGCTCGTAGGCAAACGGCATATAGGCAAGCGGCTTTCCGTTGTAAGAAAGCGTCGAAGCGTTGGGCACAGGCCACTCCTTGCAGCCGTCCTTCTTGCCCTGCTCGAATCCCTGCCATATGAAATCGCTGGCAGTCAGCCCGATTGTCAGCGTTATATCGGGAATGTAGGACGCCGCCGCAAGCGCTTCCATTCCTGCCGTGCTCATTCCCATGATGCCGACTTTTCTGTTTCCGTGCGACATCAGCCATTGAATTGCTTTCTCAATCCTCTCAAGCGGGCAGTTCACATGGCTGTAGTTGTGCTTTCCCGGAGATATGCAGAGGACGTTGACGCCATTCTTGTGCAGCCACTTTGCACCGCACTTTGCCATGTAGTCGTTTGGGTCGTCTCCAAAAAGGCCGATCATGGCACAGTCCGCCCCATTCGGGTTTTCGTAATACGTGCCATAGAAGCCGTCTTTCTCGGCTTCGAAAAACTGTTTCTTCATGGCCGACACTCCTCAGCTGGCAAAATCCAGACGCACGATCTGCATCCCCATGGCACCGTCGCCCACACGCGCGAGCAGGCGGAAGAGACCACTCACGCTGGGGTCTTTAAGATTGCTGTAGCCGAGCATGTACCCACGGCTGCTTGCGTTAATGTGCTCCGACCAGTCACTCAGCTCAGCTGCCGCATCGCTTACGGCAAAATAGGCGCCCACGTCTTTAATCTTGGCTTCCTTGAGCCAGGTCTTGGTAATCATCTTCACGGCCATGCGGTTTGCCGCATCGAAGACGAGCCTGCCGCCGGCGAAGCGCTCGGCCATGGCGCAGGCGAGCGTGCACACCTGCTCGGTAAGGAAGTAGTAGAACACGCCCGAGGCGAAGAATACCGCGCCACCTGAATCGTCAATCTTGGAAAACCAGCTGGTGTCGTTCAGGTCGCAGGCGATGTTGTGCTCGCGCTCCCTCGCGGGGAGAAGCTGCTCGCGGGCTTCGATGACGTCGGGAAAGTCGAGATTGTAGACGAGGCAGGTGCCGTTGTCGCACGCGCGCCCCGTGGAATCGAGCCCGCACCCCAGGTTCACCACGGCAGCTCGGGGGTGCTCGCGCAGGTAATCACGCACCTCCCAGGCAAGGTCGTTCTGACGCACAGCGACCTCGAGAAACCCGAAGCGCTGCATGAGACTATTCGCCTTGGCCTCGTTTGCCGAAAAGTCATAGTCGATGCCCTCGATGAGGCGCGCAGCGGTCTCGTCCTGGTAGAGCGTCGGGAAGAGCTCGGTGCACTTCTTGCGCGCATAGAGCGGAATCACGAGCGTTTCCTGAACGGTGTTCTTTTCGATGTGAAGCTTCTTGCTCATAACGGCTCCTGCCTGTTGCATTGCATAGCGTTAGCCATAGTTTACTTTAGGCAGTGCTCTGGGAGGACGGGTTAAATCGTCTACAGCCGAGAAAACGAGGCCCCGCAAGGTTCAGCTAAACTTCTTCGCTTCCGAGCGCGAAGGAGTGTCGTGCAACGCCAAAGCAGACAAAGTAATCACCGAGCTCGGTCATGGCGTTTTGCGGGAGAGCATCCCGAGCAATTCTTAGAGGAAATGATAAAAGCGCACGAATCATAACCAGGAATGGTTTTGAGAACAGCTTTAGCCATCGAGGACACCAGACGTTTTTCCGGACGTCAAGGTCACGCGGCGCAGCCCCTCACGCCGCACGCGTCAAAGCGAGGGCAAATTCTCGCGGTGGCGTCTAGAGCCGAGTGCCGTCAGGTAACGCCGTGTCGTGTTTCGTCGGATTCGGGGGGGGCAAAAGCTGGGACAGATTCAAAAACTCACCTTAAACTCAGGGCTCTGGGTTTTTGTTTTTGTCCCAAGAGGCACTGCGGATAACCTTTGCAAGCTCAATGGCGCCGAAAACACCCGTTTCGAAACTAGACATCGCGGACGTACGCGTTACGGTCCACCCAAGTCGTCATTCGCTCCTTCTCGGTTTCGAAACTCGAATATATTTAGAGTTTCGAAACCGAGAAGACAATATGCACAGGGACGCGTCGAAGGAGCGACGCAATGTTCATCCCACTCCCCTCTTGTATTCACCGCCAGCGCATGCTATAAGGTTATTGGTGGCCTATTAGGCTACCTCCAAGTGCCGGGGGAGTCCCCCGGCTATTTTTTTATCCATTCCATTAGGAGTCCCCATTGGCCAAGGAGCTCAGCATCTTTGTCGACGAGAGCGGCGACCGCGGCGGCAAGGCCCGTTACTATCTGCTCACGCTCGTCTTTCATGACCAGGCAGACAGCATCGCCGAAGCGGTCACGGTCTATGAGGCCAAGCTCGCTAGGGCCGACCTCCCCAACATTCCGTTCCACTCCGAGCCCCTCATGAACGGGCACAAGGACTATGAGTTTCTTGGTATCGAGCAACGCAAGGCCATGCTCGCCTATTTCTCCTCGTTTGTCCGCAAGCTTCCCATCTCCTACATCACGCTCGTCTACCGCCGCAGCCAGTTCGAAGACCCGGCAAGGCTAACGGAGCGCATGGGGCGCGATATATCCTCCGCCATTATTGAGCACTTGGACTTCTTCCAATCCTTCGACGACGTAAAGGTCTATTACGACAACGGCCAGGACATCGTCAAGCAAGCGCTCGACCGCTCAGTGGGCAAGGTCCTCTCAAAAGGAGTCGTCCGACGCCGCAAGACCTCGATGACCGACTACCGCCTCGAGCAAGTGGCGGATTACCTCTGCACCATCGAACTCGCCTTAATCAAGTACGAGGCTAAGGAGGACGGCGAGACGTACAACAAGTTCTTCGGCGGCATCGGCCCTTTCAAGAGGAACTGGCTCAAGCAGGCCCGCAGCAAGCAGATATAGCTGGTGCCGAGGCTCCATAAGGAACGCTCGCCCCTCCTCCGGCAAGAAGGCAGGTTGCCAGCGAGATACGCCAGCAACGCGTTTCAAGCGGCGAAAGCCGAAGCGCGAGCAAAAACATCGCAGGCATTATTCACCAGCACCGCCACATATACAGCAGCAGGCACGGATTCGATTGAAACCGTGCCTGCTTTCTAGCATTATAAAATATATCGAACGTCTGTTCTATTCCCACTCGATCGTCGCGGGCGGCTTGGACGTGATGTCGTAGCACACGCGGTTGGCGCCGGGGACCTCGGCCACGATGCGGCCGGAGATGCGGGCCAGGACGTCGTAGGGCAGCTTGGCCCAGTCGGCGGTCATGGCATCGCTGGACTCGACGGCGCGCAGGATGATCGGGCGCTGGTAGGTGCGCTCGTCGCCCATAACGCCGACGGACTTAATGTCGGGCAGGACCGCGAAATACTGCCAGCAGCTGTGCTCGGAGTTGCGCTCGCCGGTCTGCTCAAACAGACGCTGGTTGTAGGCGTCGAGCTCCTCGCGCACGATAGCGTCGGCGTTTTTGAGGATCTCGAGCTTCTCCTTGTCGACCGCGCCGATGATGCGGATGGCCAGACCCGGGCCCGGGAAAGGCTGGCGGAACACGATATGACCCGGCAGGCCCAATGCCAGACCAAGCGCGCGGACCTCGTCCTTAAAGAAGTGGTCGAGCGGCTCAATGAGGTCGAAGTGCACGCCCTCGGGGAACGGGATCAGGTTGTGGTGGCTCTTGATGGTGGCCGTCTTGCCACCCGTCTTGCGAGCGCCGGACTCGATGATGTCGGGGTAGATGGTGCCCTGAGCCAGGTACTTGACCGGCTTGCCATCGGTCTCGAGCTGCTGCGCCACGGCGAAGAACTCTTTCCAGAACTGCGTGCCGATGATGCGACGCTTCTCCTCGGGCTCGGTCACGCCGGCCAGAAGCTCGGCATAACGGTCCTCGGCGTGGACGTGGATAAAGTCGACGTCAAACTGCTTGGTGAAGACCTCCTCCACCTGCTCGGGCTCACCCTTGCGCAGCAGGCCGTGGTTGATGAACACGCAGGTCATCTGCTTGCCCACGGCGCGAGCGCCCAGCGCAGCCACGACGGAGGAGTCGACGCCACCGGACAGGGCCAGAATCACGCGGTCGTCGCCGACCTTCTCGCGGAACTCGGCCGTCATGGTCTCGACCAGGTTGTCCATGCTCCAGTTGGGCTCCAGGCCGCAGATCTCAAACAGGAAGTTGCTCAGCAGCTGCTGACCGTACTCGGAGTGCTTGACCTCGGGGTGGAACTGCGTGGTGAAAATCTTGCGCTCGGCGCACTCCATGGCGGCAACCGGGCATACGTCGGTGCTGGCGGTAACGGTAAAGCCCTCGGGCACCTCGGACACGGCGTCGCGATGGCTCATCCACACGGTCTGCTCCATGGGCGTGGAGTTAAAGAGCTTGGCGCCAGCAGTGCGCGTAATAGTGGCGCGGCCGTACTCGCCCACCTCGGAGTGCCCGACCTTGCCGCCGAGCGTCACGGCCGTGATCTGATGGCCGTAGCAGAAGCCCAGGACGGGAAGGCCCAGGTCAAAGATAGCAGGATCGATGGACGGAGCGTCCTCGGCGTACACGGAGGCCGGGCCGCCAGAAAGGATGAGCGCAGAGGCGTTCATCTCGCGAATCTCATCGGCCGAGATGTCGCAGGGAACGATCTCGGAATACACGTTGAGGTCGCGGACGCGACGGGCAATGAGCTGACCGTACTGCGCACCAAAGTCGAGTACGAGGACCTTTGCGGAAGCCTTTTGATCCATGGTTTCCCCCTCCTGTTGGCGGGGAGCCGGTGCCCACCCGCGTGAATGAACGAAAATAACTTTCATAGTGTACACGTTATATGGGGTTTCTCGTCCCTCGCAGCCATCAGCGCACGGCAAACGCACGAGCCGGGCCCTTATTTGACGGCAATTGAAGTATTACTAAACATTACAGATGATGTATTACGTTTGAACATTGGACGCCCTGTGCCACAATACTGCCGAACGACTCCGCCTCTGCGGCGGCAAATACGATAGGAAAACCAGCATGAAGCGCATCCTTCTCATCGCCACGGGCGGCACCATCGCATCGACCGAGGACGGCAACGGCCTCTCCCCCGCCCTGACCGGTGAGGAGCTCGCCCAAAGTGTCCCCGAGATCTCGGGCCTCTGCGAGCTCGACGTCGTGCAGCCCATGAACATCGACAGCACCAATATGCGCCCGAGCGACTGGATGCGTATCCGCGACGTCATCGTCGAGGGTTATGCCGACCACGACGGCTTCGTGGTTCTGCACGGCACCGACACCATGAGCTACACCGCGGCAGCGCTTTCCTATCTGATTCAGGACAGTCGCAAGCCCATCGTGCTCACCGGCTCGCAAAAGCCCATGGGCAACCCCTTTACCGACGCCAAGCTCAATCTGTACCAGAGCCTGCTCTATGCGCTCGACGAGCATTCGCACGATGTCTCGATCGTGTTTGGCGGCGTGGCAATTGCCGGCACGCGCGCCCGCAAGCAGCGCACCATGAGCTTTAACGCGTTCATTAGCGTAAACTATCCGCCCATTGCCTACATCCGCAACGACCGCATCGTGCGCAACGGGCTTCACGGCACGCATCAGGGCGAAAACCCGGTGCGTTTCTACGACAGCATCGACCCGCGCGTATTTGTACTCAAGCTTACACCCGGCGTAAACCCGGGCATCCTCGACGCCCTTGCCGATAGCTACGACGCCGTGATTCTGGAGACCTTTGGCATTGGCGGTATTCCCGAGTTTGGCGAGTCCGGCGAGTCATTCCAGGAGGCAATTTTCCGCTGGGTCGATTCGGGCCGCACGGTCGTTATGACCACGCAGGTCCCCGAAGAGGGCCTTGACCTGGGTGTTTATGAGGTCGGCCGTGCCTACGCCGACCACCCGGGTATTTTGCGCGGCGACGACATGACCACCGAGACGCTCGTGGCCAAAACCATGTGGGCGCTCGGCCAGTCACGCGATGCGGCCGAAATTCAGCGCCTGTTCTACAGCCAGGTCAACCACGACCGCATCCCGATGGCGTAATTCAGTTGTCGACGGGTATCCCCTATTCGATCCCCTCGAGAAGCTCTGACACCGTCATGCCGAGTGCGGGCGCGATCTTAAATAGAACCTTGAGCGTGAAATTTGCCGTTCCATCTTCGATTCTGTCGAGATAGGGGCGGCTGATTCCTGCTGCCACACAAAAATCGACCTTGGAGATACCAAGGTCCCTGCGCGTCTGCTCGACTCGCTTGCCAAGAATCTGTTTCGCACGTTCGTCCATGCAGCCGAGTTTGAAATGGAGCTGAACAAAAACGTAAACTATAGTTTACGTTTTGCCGAATACACAGGAGTTTTCTATGTCGGGTTCTTCGGTCCGCATGCACCGAACTACGCTTCGCACAAACAGCGCACCGCCCAAGCTCGTCGTCGTTGAAGCTGAACGCCTTTCGCCCGATGAGCGCACAGCATTTGCATTGCTATCAAGTCGCGTCGCCGCCGTTCTGGTCCCTTGCCCGGCGCAAGGTGAACTTGCCATCCAATGCCAAGCGCATAGCTGCTCGCTCAATCAGGCTGCCGTAATCGCAACCAGCCAACGCGGTCTGCCCCTTCTCCTGGAAGCCGGTATCGCGCTCACCCTTCGCGGCGCCGGATACGAAAACGAGGCCGCCGCCGATATGGTCTTTAAACCACGATCGAGCGGCGGCCTCGCAGCAGCCATTGAATATGCGTGCAGGCTCGTTGCCTAAAAGGGCAAGCTAGAAACCAAGGCCAAAGCCCGTTCCGGTAATCGCCGAGTACATAAAGTAAACGTTGATCACGTTGAGGAACACGCCCGTGATGCAGCCGTTTCGCAGGTAGCGCTCGCACACGATGCGCGCCATGGCGGCGGAGTCATCATTGTTCTTGGCCTGGCGTCCCGCCGTAAAGTACGTCGCCACGCTCAGTAGCAGGTTGAGCACCGGCAGCGCCAGCAGCTCGTAGCTCTTGCCCCAGCGCGTCACCTCGCCGGCCGCGTTAAACTTCGTTGCCACCTCGGGACCAATGTTGGGGAGAACAAACGCCGCAACCACCAGCGGAAGCACCGCAAGCACCAGCAGCACGATGCCCATGCAGCCGGCCTTTTTGCCATATTTGAACATGCGCGCCGTCCTTACACGTTAAAACGGAAGTGCACGACGTCACCATCGGCCATGACATACTCTTTGCCCTCGATGCGCAGCTTACCGGCAGCCTTGGCGCCCTGCTCGCCACCGAGCTCGATGTAGTCGTCGTAGCCAATGACCTCGGCTTTAATAAAGCCGCGCTCAAAGTCAGTGTGAATGACACCAGCGGCCTGCGGGGCGGTCGCGCCCTGACGCACCGTCCAGGCCTTGACCTCCATCTCGCCAGCCGTAAAGAACGACTGCAGGCCGAGCAGCTTGTAGGCTGCCTGGGCGAGCACGTCCAGGCCGGGCTGCTCCAGGCCCAAGCTCTCCAGGTAATCGGCAGCGTCCTCGGGATCGAGCTCGGAAAGCTCGGCCTCGATCTTGGCGCAGATGGGCAGCGGCTTGACGCCGTCGATGGGCGCCAGGTCCTCGTTGAGCATGTCCTCGTCTACGTTGGCCACATACAGGATGGGCTTCATGGTGAGCAGGAACAGGCCCTTGGCGGCGGCGCGCTCCTCGTCGGTCATCTCCATGGACGCGGCGCGCTTGCCCTCGTTGAGCCAGGCAAGCAGGCGCTTGGCGACCTCAAACTTGGGCATGAGCTCCTTGTCGCGTTTGGCCTCTTTCTCGAGCTTGGGCAGCTGCTTCTCGAGCGTGCCCATATCGGCCAGGATAAGCTCGGTCATGATGGTGTCGGCGTCACCTGCGGGATCGACGAACTCGCCCGTGCGGCCCACCTCGCGCATGACGTTGGGGTCCTTAAAGTAGCGCACGACCTCGCAGATGGCATCGGTCTCGCGGATGTTTGCCAAAAACTGGTTGCCCAGGCCCTCGCCCTCGTTGGCGCCCTTCACCAGGCCGGCGATGTCGACAAACTCGACCGTCGCGGGCACAATGCGGCCCGGGTTGACGATGTCGGCAAGCTTTTGCAGGCGGCCATCGGGCACATCGACGATACCCACGTTGGGGTCGATTGTGGCGAACGGGTAGTTGGCGGCAAGGCCGGTCTTTTTGGTAAGCGCGGTGAACAGCGTCGACTTGCCCACGTTGGGCAGGCCCACGATACCGATGGAAAGGGACACGACAGCTCCTTTTGGTACAAGCATTTCAAACTGCATAAGTATAGCGCCGCCGCAGCATCCGGGCGAATCCGGACACCACGGCGGCACGAATGAAGCAGAGATAGAGGTCGCTGACTAGTCCGCGAGCTTTTCCACCTGGTCGAGCATCTTGTCAAGCTTGGCCTTTGCCTCGGCCTTGACCTTCTGGGCTTCTTCGTGAGCCTTCGCCTTCTGGGCGGCCTTTTCCTCGGCTTCGGGATCGACGACGACCAGATTGGACGCGTCGTGCTCGACCAGCTTGAGCGCATGCTCGGGACACACCTTGACGCAGGCACCACAGCCCAAGCAATACGTGGACTCCAGCGCAAAGCGGCCGCTTCCCACCAGGTCACAGGCGAACATGGGGCACGCGTTAACGCACTCGCCGCACGACGTGCACTTGTCAAAATCGCACTCCGGCGTGCTTACTTGCATGTTCTTGGCAAGCTCGGGGTGGTTTTGCAGCGTCGAGAGCACCAGCTGTCGCCCGTGCGTAAGCGAACGGCGACGCTTGGTCGTCGTGGTACCGCACATGGTGTTGAGTGTGCGCTCCAGCTGGGTAATCTGATGACGATGGGCTTTGAGCTTCTGTGTCACCGAAGCTAGCGCCGCCGTCGCCGGGTTGAGCTTAGTCACGGTTAGGCCCGTGGTGCGGGCGATCTTATCCATGTACTCCTTGCGCTCGTACTCGCGGCGCTTATGGCATTTGAGGCTCTTGGGGTCGACCTCCAGGCCCATGCCCGTACCGGCCCACTCCTCGGCAGTAGCGATGGCCTCGCCCAGCATGTCCTCGCCACCGGTGTTGCGGCATTTATCGCACACGCCCAGCGGCAGATACACGCTCACGTTGGAATAGTCGGCCAGTACTGAGAACCAGGTCTCGGCCGTAATATCGCCCACGCAGGCAACGACGACCTCGTTTTCGCGCGGCATGCGCTTAAGGGCACGCGTGCAGGTAACGTAGGCGGTCTCGTGGCTCGTAGCCGCCGAGACAATGTCGTCGTACAGGTTTTTGGGCGCCAGACGCGGCGAGATGATCGCCTCGGTCGGGCAGGCGGCGGCGCACAGGCCGCACTTGCGGCAGGAGTCGAGGACCTCGATGGCGTCTTCCTCGACCTCGATAGCGTTGACCGGGCACACGTCCATGCACGCGGTGCAGCCGGTCTTTTCGTTTTTACAAGTCAGGCACGGAATGGTGTTGCCGCGCGGACGCTCCTTGTAGTCGGCAGGATTCCACTGCGGCGCCGACGGATCGAGTGCGTCGGTCACACCGCCAAGCGGGTTTTTAAGAAAGTCGAAACCCTTGCTGATCTCGATAATGTCATCAAATAGATCGTGTTCCTGCGCCATGCGCGGCCCCTCCCTGAGCAGTGCAAACAAGCAAGAGATAATGATACGCTATCGGCCCACGCCTCGGGCAAATTACACGCGGAGCATCTTTGCGGCAACTAACCCATGGCAATCGCCACCTCGGTTGCACAAGGTCAATCAAGCGCCAAACTATCCCTCGCGCATGAGCTCGACGAGCTTTTGTTTGGTTACCTTGGCCTGCTCGTTGGCCATATTGCGTTCGTTTCTAAAGGCCGCATCCGCAACGCTCATCAGGTCGGCATCGGAAATCTCGCCAAGGCCCAGCTCCTCGAGCGTCGTCGGCAGACCGACGCGCTGACAAAACTCGAGCACCTGTTCAAGCTCGGGCGCACGCTCCAGACGAAGCTGGACCACCAGACCAAACGCTACGGCCTCGCCGTGCATAGCCTTGCACTCGGGCAAAATCGTCAGGCCGTTGGCGATGGCATGCGCCAACGCCAAGCCACCGCTCTCAAAGCCAACACCCGAAAGCAGGATGTTGCACTCGATCAGGCGCTCAACCGCCGGCGATGTACGCCCCTTTTTGAGATCGCGCTTGGCAGCGACGCCGCATTCCATAAGCGTGTCGTAGCAGGCACGTGCCGCGACCAGTGCCAAGTGCCCCGGCGCGCCACCGTGCTCGTTCGCACCTCTCGCCGCGGCGCACGAACGCGCCTCGAAGTACGTTGCCAGCGCATCGCCCATACCAGCGACCGTCATACGCAGTGGGGCCGCCGCGACCACGTTGGTATCGACCACGACCAGGTCTGGATTCTTCTCGAGCATCAGGTAGCGGTCGAACGACCCGTCCTCGTGATACAACACCGAAATCGCGCTGCACGGACCATCCATTGAGGCCGCCGTGGGGCATACACACAACGGCAGCTCAGCATAAAACGCAACGGCCTTTGCGATATCGAGCATCTTGCCGCCGCCAATGCCCACCACCATGTCGCAATACTCGGCCCGGGCTTCCTTGGCCATTTCTACAACGGCATCTTCCGTACACGGACCGTTGTAAATTTTAAAGAACGGCTCGCTTAGATCTTCATCCAGAAATCCATCGACGATCTGCCTGCACAGCCGATCCTCGGTGCCCTGGTCAAACAAGACATAGGCAGCGCAGCCCAACCATGACAAATACCTGCCCTGACGCGAAAGTTCGCCCGGCCCCTGAACATACCGGCCGGGACCGCCATAAACCATAGGAAGCGCCATACGAGAATCCGCCCTTCATCAAACAACGATTGGTGCAAAGTAACCTGACCCCCTTGCACCAGCTTGGTGCGATGGGGTCAGGTTAGTTTGCACCATAGCAAAAAAGGGGCAAAGCCATCTGCTTGCTTTGCCCCTTCCTTAGCTTGATTTACTCATCCATGAGATAGTAGTGGCCCAGAGCGTCGGCACCCAGGATGGCGTTTGCGACCATCTCGGGCGTCACCTCAAACGGCATGTTGCACATGGTGTCATCGGGCGCGCAGGCGGCCTCGGCAACAATCATGGCCCGCTCGCGCGTAAGCTCGGCAACGCCAAGTTCCTTCATCGTGACCGGCAGGCCCAGCTCAATGCAGAAGCCCAAGACTTCCTCGAGTTTCTCAGTCGGAGCATCCTCGAGTACCAGCTGAACGATGGTGCCAAAGGCGACCTTCTCGCCGTGATACATGCCGTGGCACTCGGACAGCATCGTCAGGCCATTGTGGATGGCATGAGCAGCAGCAAGGCCCGAGCTCTCAAAGCCAATGCCCGAAAGCAGCGTATTGGCCTCGATGATATGCTCGACGGCAGGCGTGAGCGCACCCTTCTCCAGCGCGACCTTGGCCTTGACGCCATCGGCCATGAGGGTCTCGTAGCAGAGCTTGGCAAGCGCCAGACCGGCCATGCCGCCTTTGCCACCGGCGCAGGTGCCACCGTCGGCATCGTGCGTCGCCTGGGCCTCAAAGTAGGTTGCGAGCGCGTCGCCCATACCTGCCACCGTCAGGCGTACCGGGCTCGCCGCGATAACCGTCGTATCCATAAGAACGATATTGGGGTTTGCCTTAAGGAACAGGTACTTATCGAACTGACCGTCGTCGGTGTAGAGCACCGAAAGTGCCGAGCACGGCGCATCGGTCGAGGCGATGGTGGGGCAAATGATAACCGGGGACTCCAGGTAGTAGGCAACGGCCTTAGCGGTATCGAGGATCTTGCCGCCACCGACGCCGACGATGATGTCGCAGCCGTTGTCGCGCGCGAGCGCAACCAGGCGGTCGACCTCGCCCTTGGAGCACTCGCCGTTAAAGTCCTCAAACAGCAGCTCGGCCTTAGCCTCGTCAAAACCGCCCTCGATCTTGGCACCGACGCGCTTCTTGCCCGAAGGCGTCACGATGACGAGGGCCTTAGCGCCGAGCGGCTCGACATAGGAGCCGAGCTTGGCGAGCTCGTCCGGACCCTGGATGTACTTGCTGGGGCTATTGAAAATTGCAGCCATAACTATCCCATTCTCTAAAAGAAAAAAGAAAGGGGCTCCGTACAGATACGTGCGGAGCCCCTCGTTACGATAACAAGAGTCGATTAGAAATCGATGTCGGTGTCGTAGTAGCAGGCCTTGAGGATCTTCTCGAAGTCGGCAGCCTTGGTCTCACGCGGGTTCTCCGGCGTGCAGGCGTCGGTCTCGGCGTTCGCGGCGATCTCGGGCAGCTTGGCGAGGAACTCCTCCTCGGAAACCATCTGCGGGTTCTCGGCGTCGACCTTCACGCCGCCATTCGCGTAATCCTTGATGGACTGCGGAATGTTGAGCTGGTCGTTGAGGTCGCGGATCTTCTGGACGAGCGCAGCGATGAGCTCCTCGTTGGTCTCGCCGGGAAGGTGCAGGATCTCCTTGGCCACGTAAGCGTAACGCTCGGCAGCACGGGGATCCTTGGAGTTCCACTGGATGACCTTGCCCAGGTACATGGCGTTAGCAGCACCGTGGATGATGTGGCCGTTCTCAAAGGCTGCACCGGTCTTGTGAGCCATGGAGTGAACGATGCCGAGCAGACCCGAGGAGAAGGCGATACCGGCGATGCACTGAGCCTCGTGCATGTGCTGACGGGCCTCATGGTCGCCAGCATAGGACTTGGGCAGCCACTCGACGATCTCGCGGATGCCGTGCAGGGCGTTGGCATCGGTGAACATAGAAGCGCAGGTGGAAACGTAGGCCTCCATGCAGTGGGTCAGAGCGTCCATGCCGGTGTGAGCGCAAAGCTTAGCAGGCATGGTGTAGGTGAGCTCGGGGTCGACGATGGCGACATCCGGGGTGATGTTGAAGTCGGCCAGCGGGTACTTGATGCCCTTGGCGTAGTCGGTGATGACGGAGAAGGCAGTGACCTCGGTAGCGGTACCGGAGGTAGAGGAGATGGCGCAGAAATGAGCCTTCTGACGCAGCTCGGGGAAGCTGAACGGCTGGATGATGTTATCGAAGGACTCCTCGGGATACTCGTAGAAGACCCACATGGCCTTAGCGGCATCGATGGGCGAGCCGCCGCCGATGGCGATAATCCAGTCGGGCTCGAACTCGCGCATGGCCTCGGCGCCCTTCATGACCGTCTCGATGGACGGATCGGACTCGACGCCCTCGAACAGCTTGACCTCGAAGCCGCCTTCCTTAAGGTCGGCCTCAACGTCCTGCAGGAACCCGCCGCGGCGCATAGAGCTGCCGCCAGAAACGATGATGGCCTTCTTGCCCTTGAGGTTCTTCACCTCGTGGCGAGCGCCCTCACCAAAGTACAGATCGCGAGGATTGGTAAAACGTCCCATACTGTGCCTCCTAAACAAGCCCCTCTTAGACTTGCGTATATAACGGAGCACCCGATTGGCTCCGTTAGGACCGTTTTGCGCGTTGCCGGCGATGACAATGCGCGATGTCTAAACGTCTCAACGCTCAGACAAACACTATTTTACCGTTCTGGTTGGTCAGTTATTCACCGAAAGCCAACAATGATGAAACGTTTTTTCTATCTCTGAAGACCCTTGTGGGGCATTCATACTCCCAAGCTGGGCAAACGTTTTATCAAGGTTGACTACATATCCCGGGCAGGACTGTGCCCCTCCAAAATGCGCCCCGTTCGCCGCCAAAAATCGACCGTTTGCGGCACCGTGATACCACTCGGTCGTCCAGGGTGCCGACATTTGTGCGACATCCGTCTTCGTGGTGCAAAGGTGCATGTCGGAGCGTGGCGCCACCGGCGCGCCACATGCGGGTAAACTAGAGCGTTATATAGAGATATTTGAACCCTAACCGCAGCAAAGGAGGCTCCATGGCATTCGACCCCATACAAGAGGATTGCCATCGCCTCGTTCTTGAGGCCTTGCGCCGCGACAATATCCCGCTCACCGACGGCCCCGCTGTAGAGCGTCTGATGGAACAATTCACCCGTAACCCCGCGCCGCTCATCGTGCACGATCGCGACCGAGCTGGGCATCTGATTGCCAAGGTCGTCGAGGCTGTCGACTATCGCATTCCCTTTATCCCTGACGACACCCAGGCAGAGCAAGAAGAGACCGCAGCCGAGAACATGCTCCGCGAGGCAGCCGCGCTCGATCCGGCCAACTGGGATGCCCAGCGCATGCTGACCGCCCTCACCGCCGAATCCAACGAGGAATACGTACAGTATCTGGTGTCCAAGTGCGACGAGGTGGAGCATGATCTGACACTCAAGATTGCCTCGGCTCAGGACCCCTACGAGCGCGAGGCCGCAGGTGACCTGACCCGCCGTCCCTACCTGCGCTGGCTTGCCGCCTTGGCATCGCGCGCGCTCATTAGCGGCCGCTACCGTATGTCGCTGGATGCCGCGAATCGCAGCCTGGACTTTGCACCCAACGACCCCGCCGGCGTCCGCCACACCGCGATGCTTGCCATGGCAAAGCTCGAATACCCCGCCGAGGAGCTCAAGCGCTTTCGCTCTGCCCACTCCGTCCCCTATCTCGCCAACACGCCGCTACGCCGTCGTCCCAAGGACGCGGAGCGCGACTTGGACCCGTGGACGCTCATCGCGCTGATGAGCGCTGCCTGGCGCGAGCTGGACTACGAGGGTGCCGAGCACTACTTACGCATCCTTGCACGCTCGTGCCCGCACGCAGCCGAGGCGCTCTACTTCCAAACCGAGTTTCCCGATGGCGTCTATGCCCGCGTCAACGTGGGTGTGGGCTCCACCGACGAGCTTGTCCTTGCGCTGTCCGAGGCGACGCCGGTACTGCAGGAGGGCCTGGGCGCCCCCGACAACGCCAGCTTTGCCGCCTGGGTCGCCACCAACGACATCGTGCGTTCCCAGATCGACGAGCGCATCCTGCGGGCGGCCGAGCAGGGCTTGCCGTTTAAGGGAGGAGACCTCTAATGGATCCGAGCGTCTACATCCCTGCCTACCTGGAGCGCGTCTACGTTGCGTCGCACCCCGAACTCACCGATGCAGCACGCGAGCTTGTCCATAACGATGTGAGCGTCAGCCCTCATAAGTATGCGCAGACCGAGCATGCCCAAGCGCTGCTGTCCTATGCCGGCGTCCACCGCCACCTGCTCGACGAGCTCCATCGCATCGAGGACATGGGCAGCGATGAGGAGTTCGAGCAGACGCGCAACCGCCTGTTCGACGACATGCGCGATGAGCTGCTCAAGATCGTCCGCATCGATGCGTATGTCCTCGATGCCCAGCTGCTCGCCATCATTTTGGCGGACACGCCCGTCGACGCCTGCCTGGGCGACCTGATGAAACTCGAGGCGACCACGGCCGATTACCTGCAGCAAAGCGTGCCCGGGTTCGACATGGAGGCCCCACACTACTGGGCCAACAAGGTTTTGACGGACGGCGTGACGGCGGCCGATCTCACCGTAAGCGAGCCGGCGCTTATCGGGTGGCTCCACACGCTCGAGGCCATCTCGCAGCTGTGCATGGCGAGCGCTCGTTACCGTGCCGCCGCCAACTATTCTCGCCGTGTTCTTAAGGCGGAGGGCTATCCCACCCGAGCTGCAGGCACCGTGCTACTCGCCCTCGCTCGTCTGGAAGACGAGGACGGCTTTTTTGCCCTGGCCCACCAGCTCGAGGAACAGATGGGGGCCGATGTCCTCGAGGACTCCCCCTGGTACCTGCTCGCCCGCACGATCTTGCTGTTCAAAACGAACAAGATGCGCCCGGCCACACGCGCGCTGCGCGAGTTTGCCAACCGCTGCGAGGGCGGCGCGTTCTTTTTGCTGAACCCCACGTATCAGACACCGTACCTTCCCTGCCGGCCCGAGCCGCACGACCCCTGGGACCTTTCGCATCAGGCAGTTTGGGAAGCCGACGGCATCATCTCGGATACTCCCGACTTTGCCCCCTGGGCCAGCGCTTGCGAAGACGTATCGCAGCTTGCCCAGGAATTTGCGCGCCGTTACGGCTTTTAACGGCGCAAACGTCACGACCATGTCATTCACGTTAGGAACGGCTTCATGAACTTCCGCTCATCTCTCGCCTGCACCTCGAGCGATATCGCCCGCTGGGGGCTGCGCTCCGTCCTTAAGCGCCAGGGCGGCGTACTCCCCGGCCGCATCGCCATGAAGATCGACCCCGAGTTGCTGAGCGACCTCGCGGACCTTGTCGACCGCAGCGTGGTAATCACCGGCACCAACGGCAAGACCACCACCTCCAACCTCATCGCCGACGCCGTTGCCGCCAGCGGCGCCACCGTGGTATGCAACCGTGCCGGAAACAACATGGAGCCGGGCGTGGTGGGCGCCCTGCTCGAGAGCCGCAGCGATCTTAAGCGTGCCGGAAGCGGCAAGCGCGTAGGCGTCTTTGAGTGCGACGAGCTCTACACGGTGCGCGTCCTGCCCAAGCTCAAGCCGACCTACTTTGTGCTGCTCAACCTGTTCCGCGACCAGCTGGACCGCTACGGCGAGATCGACCACACCCAGGACGTCATCGCCCACGCGCTGGAGCTTTCGCCGGCAACGACGCTCATCTATAACGCCGACGATCCGCTGTGCGCCTCGATCGCCGCACGCGTCCCCAACACGAGCATCGCCTTTGGCATCGACGGTGCCACGGGCACCGAGTCCGATCGCATTAGCGACTCGCGTTTTTGCTCGCAGTGCAACGCGCCGTTGGAATACGACTATGTGCAGTACGGCCAGCTCGGCGCCTATCATTGTCCTTCGTGCGGCTGGGCCCGCCCTGGGCTTGTCCGTCGCGTGACGGGCGTGGAACTCGGCTGCGACGGCTACGGCTTTGACCTGAACTTTGGACCCGAAGCACAAGCGCCCGCAACGCACATCGCCACGCGCTACAACGGCCTGTACATGGTCTACAACGTTGCCGCCGCCTTCTTTGCGGCGCGCGAGTTGGGCGTGGACGCGGCACATCTGCAGCCAACGCTCGATGCCTACGTCCCCGCCGGCGGACGCATGGGCCGCTGGGAGATCGCCGGCCGTACCGTCGAGGCGAACCTGGCCAAAAATCCCGTGGGCTTCGATCGCCAGATCCAGTCCATTAAAACGGCAGGCGGCAGGCTCTGCGCCTTCTTCCTGAACGACAACGACGCCGACGGCCACGATGTCTCGTGGATCTACGACGTCGACTTCGAGCGCATCGCCGATACCCCAGGGCTTATCGCCTTTGTCGGGGGTACGCGCGCGCACGATATGCAGGTACGCCTGAAGTACGCCGGCATCGACGCCGCCATCATCTCGAATATCGAGCAGGCGATCGGCGCCGCGGCAGACGAGGAGGCTGGCGATACGTTCTACGCCGTCGCCAACTACACGGCCTTCCCGCCGCTGGTCAAGGAGCTCGACGAGCTTAAGGGCACCGATGCGAGCTCGGTTGCCTCCCACGCCGTAACGCGCGCCGATGGCAGCGCTGTCCCCACCGACATTGTGCCGGTCGAGCTCTCGCGCCCCCTGCGCATCGTCTATCTGTACCCCGATGCCCTCAACCTCTACGGCGACGGCGGCAACGTCATTGCCCTCGAGCACCGCTGCGCCTGGCGTGGCATTCCCGTGCGCGTGGACGAAGTCCGTATGGGCGAGACGCTCGATCTCACCGACGCCGACATCGTCATGATGGGCGGTGGCTCCGACCGCGACCAGCTGGCCGTGGCACACGAACTGTTCGCTCAAAAAGACAAGGTCGCAGCCTATGTTGAGGACGGTGGCTCGCTGCTCGCTATCTGCGGCAGCTATCAGCTGCTCGGCCGTTCGTACTATATGGGCGAGAATCGCATCGATGGCCTGGGCGTCGTTGCCGCCGAAACCGTGCGCGGCTCCGATCGCCTGATCGGCAACGTCGCCGTCAAGACCGACCTGGCACCCGAGCCCTTTGTGGGATTCGAGAACCACGGCGGCCGCACCCTGCTCGATGCAGAGGCCACGCCGCTCGGAACGTCCGTCGTCGTGGGCACCGGCAACAACGGCGACGATGGCTTTGAGGGTCTGATCTACAAGGGAGTCATCGGCACGTACCTGCACGGACCAGCGCTACCCAAGAACCCCGAGCTCGCCGACTGGCTCATCGCCCACGCCCTTGAGCGCCGTGGCGACGCACAGGCCGCCGCCCTGCTGCCGCTCAAACCCCTCGACGACACCTACGAGCACGCCGCCCACGACGCCGCGATGAAGCTCCTCCCCTAACGCCCCAACCACCACAAAGGGACAGGCACCTTTGTGGTGGTTTTCCAGTTTGCCAACGATATACGCGCCGGCAAAAAAGTCTGCTATACTCTTTCCCGCTGTCCCCATCGTCTAGCGGCCAAGGACGCCACCCTTTCAAGGTGGATATCGCGGGTTCGAATCCCGCTGGGGGCACCATTTAAATTAAGAAGCCCGTTACCCCCGCGGTGACGGGCTTTTTGCTACCCATGTGCCGGGATTCGAACCCGACAGGGTGCGGATCCCGGCATCTCCCGATGGACCGTGGGCAAAAAATGGCAAATATGAGTACTGTTACCAATTTAGTAACAGCGATTTCATGCCATCAGAAGGCAATTTGGACACCAGGCGTCCTACGGCGGAGGAATTGCAGGCGTTCATCAGCTAAGTACTTGGACATATGTTGCGTAATACTGCATTTTTTGCAAAAAAAATAATGCTACAGGGCTTGTGACAGTACTCATATTTGACGTTTTTTGCCCACGACCCCTTATTGCGTGGGCGAATCAGTTGCAAAACGGACTCCAAAGCGTCCCTCGCAAATAAAAAGCCGAGGCCCGCGCGATGCGGACCCCGGCTCAATACCGTGACGATATGTCGGTTACGCTCTACACGTAGAACAGGATGTCGTCGTAGGTCGGGACCGGCCAGTAGTCGGCTGCCACGATCTCCTCCATGGCATCCACGGCGGCGCGCAGCGTATCCATAGCGGGAACGACCTCGTGTGCATACACATTGGCCTGCTCCTGGCCATCGAGGGCCTCGGCCTTCTGATGCACGGCGTCGAGCGCCTTGATGGAGTCGTTGATGGCGGTGATACCGTTGCAGAGCTTGTTGAGCGTGTTCTGCTCGCACTGCATGGCAGCCTCAGCACCGGCGGCACGAATAGTCTCAAGGCCCTTAGCGACCTTGGTGGCATAGGCGGTAATGACCGGGCGATAGGTACGACGCGCCTCGCGAACCATCGTGGTGGCCTCGATGTTCATGAGCTTGTTGTACTTCTCGAGCTTACAGTCGTAGCGGCACTGTGCCTCGGCGCGGGTCAGGACGCCCGTCTCCTCAAAGAGCGCGATAGCCTTATCGGAAACAAAGGCGGGAAGCGCGTCGGCCGTGGTCTTGTTGTTGGCAAGGCCGCGCTTCTCGGCCTCGATGGGCCACTCGTCGGAGTAACCGTCGCCGGAGAACAGGATACGCTGGTGATCGGTCAGCACCTTCTTGCAGTACTCGAGCGCGGCGTCCTGGAACTTATCCTCGGGCGTACCCTCGAGTGCGTCGGCGAAGGACTTGAGCGACTTGGCCACGGCGGCATCGAGTACCAGGTTGGAGTCGGAGACGTTCTGCTCGGAGCCGCAAGCGCGGAACTCAAACTTGTTGCCGGTGAAAGCAAACGGGGAGGTGCGGTTGCGGTCAGTGTTGTCCTGCATCAGCTTGGGCAGGGTATCGGCGCCCAGGTCAAGCACACCGCGCGTGGCATGAACGGAAGCCTTGCCATCAATGATCTTCTCGACGACCTCGGTAAGCTGGTCGCCCAGGAAGATGGACATAATCGCCGGAGGAGCCTCGTTGGCGCCCAGACGATGATCGTTGCCGGCCGAGGCAACAGAGGCACGCAGGAGTTCCTGATAGTTATCGACGGCCTCGATCACCGCGGTGAGGAAGACGATGAACTGCAGGTTGTCGAGCGGGGTGTCGCCCGGGTCGAGCAGGTTCTCGGACTCGGTGCCAAGCGACCAGTTGTTGTGCTTGCCCGAACCGTTGATGCCCTCGAAGGGCTTCTCGTGCAGCAGGCAGACCAGGTCATGGCGGGAGGCGATGAGCTTCATCTTCTCCATCATGACCAGGTTCTGGTCGATGGCTTCGTTGACCTCGCCATAGACGGGGGCGAGCTCATGCTGGCAGGGAGCAACCTCGTTGTGCTTGGTCTTGGCGGGAATGCCGAGCGCCCACAGCTCGTTGTCCAGGTCCTTCATATAGGACGAGACGGTGGGACGGATTGCGCCAAAGTAGTGCTCCTCGAGCTCCTGGCCCTTGCAGGGAGCGGCGCCAAAGAGCGTGCGGCCGGTGATGACCAGGTCCTTGCGCTTGCGGTAGGCATCCTTCTTGATCAGGAAGTACTCCTGCTCGTCGCCCACGGAAGGAACGACCTTCTTGGGGGTCTTGCCAAAGAGTGCCAGCACACGCTTGGACTCACGCGAGAGCGCGGTCATGGAGCGCAGCAGCGGGGTCTTCTTGTCCAGGGCCTCGCCCGTGTAGGAGCAGAAAGCCGTGGGGATGCACAGGACATCGTCCTTAATGAATGCGGGGCTGGTGGGATCCCAAGCGGTGTAGCCACGGGCCTCGAAGGTGGCACGCAGGCCGCCGTTGGGGAAGCTCGAGGCATCAGGCTCGCCCTGGATGAGGTTCTTGCCCGTAAACTTGGTAATGGCGGTGCCGTCGTGGTTGGGCTCGAGGAAGCTGTCGTGCTTCTCGGAAGTAATGCCCGAAAGCGGCTGGAACCAGTGTGCGTAGTGCGTCGCGCCCTTGGAGATGGCCCAGACCTTCATGGCGTGGGCAACGGCGTTGGCCACATCCAGGTCGAGCGGCTCACCATCCTCGAGGGTTGCAGCAAGGCGCTTCCAAATGTCCTTGGGGAGGTAGTCCTTCATGACTTCCTCAGAGAACACCATGGTCCCGAAGCGGTCAGTAAGTTCGGCCATACGGAACTCCCTTCGTATCGGCACCGCGTGAGAAGCGGTGTTGATTACTAACGAACGAGTCATAGCTTAGGCTCGCCGTGTTTCCGCGACATTACCGTTGTGTTGCTGTCGCGAAACCAATCAATGAGGTTACCGCATCGCGGCAGTATTGCCACCCTTAACAGCCAATGAACTGTATAAATTGCAGACCTCCCCGCATGGTTAAAGGGTAGCTATTTGAGACGGGGCTATTTTAGCTGCCTCGGCTGCCAGCGCTAGCGTTTTGCCTGACTGACGGTCGAGGTAGCTAAAATGGCCCCGCCGGGAACACACCCGACGGGGCCATGATCAACAGCGCCCTATGCGAACCCGTTTGCCGCTACAGGCAGACGCCGTCTTTCCAGATACCGATCTCGTGACAGCCGCGGCGCCGCAATAGCATGGGCCACCAAATTAATCCAGGTCGGCTCCGTTAGTCTCGATCACGTGCTTGGCCCAGTAGTAGCTGTCCTTGAGGACGCGCTTGCCGGTACCGTGGCCGTAGTCATCGCGATCGACGTAGATAAAGCCGTAGCGCTTGGACATCTCGGAGCTCGAGCAGCTCACGATGTCGATGGGGCCCCAAGCGTAGTAGCCGCGCACGTCGACTCCGTCCGCGATGGCCTCGCGCACCTGCTCAAGGTGCGCACGGTAGAAGTCGACACGATACGGGTCGTGAACGGTCCCGTCCTCCTCGAGCGTGTCGTAGCAGCCCACGCCGTTCTCGGTAATGTAGATGGGCTTGCGGTAGCGATCCCAGTACGCGTTGAGCGTAAAACGCAGGCCGAGGGGGTCGATGCACCAGCCCCACGGATTCGCCGGCAGCTCCTTGTTGCGCTTGGCGTCGTAACCGTCCTCAAACGATTCCTTGCTCACCACGCGCACGTAGTAGTAGGAGAACGTGCAGAAATCGGCCGTGTTGCGCAGGTCCTCGATATCCTGGTCGGAGATCTGGACCTTGATGCCGTTGTCCTCCCAAAAGCGGTATGCGGATCCGGGAACCTCGCCGCGCAGCAGCACATCCGAGAAGAAGAACTGCATCTGGTTGAAGCGCAGCGTCGCGAGCGCGTCCTCGGGCTTGCACGAAGCTGCATACGAGGGACCACCGCAGAGCATCATGCCGATCTGCATCTCGGGATGGTGCTCGTGGGCATAGCGCGTCGCGCGACCGCATGCAACCATCTCGTTCATGACCGCCTGGTACTTTGCAGAAGGCAGATCGTCGACCTTGTCCTCGGCAACGCCCAGATGGTTAAAGGACTCATGCTCGATCAGGTTGATCTGGTTGACCAGAATCCAGTACTTGACCTTGCCGGCATATCGGTCAAACACGACCTTGCAGTAGCGCTCAAAGCAATCGATCGTCTCGCGCGAGTACCAGCCCGTATAGGAGAGGGTAAGGTTGATGGGCATCTCGTAATGCGAGAGCGTGACCATCGGCTCCATGCCGAGCTCGATCATCTTGTCAAAGAGCCGGTCGTAGAACGCAAGGCCTTCCTCGTTGGGCTCCGCATCGTCGCCGTTGGGGAAGATGCGCGACCACGCGATCGAGGTCCTAAAGGTGTTGAGCCCCATATCGGCAAGCAGCTCAAGGTCCTCAGGGTAGGTATGGTAAAAATCGATACCCTCGCGCTTGGGGAAGATGCGGTCCTCGCTCTCGAGTGCTTCCTTGATAAACGTCGTGGTGATCTCGCGGTTGTGCTTCTCACCGATGGGGATATCGTCGCGAAACTCGTTGATATCCGCCACGCTCGGGGCCTTGCCGTCGACGTCCCATGCGCCCTCGCACTGGTTGGCGGCAACGGCGCCGCCCCACAAAAAGCCCTCGGGAAACGTGCGGGGAACCTTATGCATGGCTCTCCCCTCCCTCAAGCGCGCTCAGGCGGGCATCGAGGCTCCTGCAGATCTTGAGGATCTGCTTGGTGATCACGATTTCGGAGTTGACCGTCATCAGGTGATCTTGGGCGTGGGTGAACAGCAGCGAGTACTCCTGCTCCCCGCCGGCGGCCTCCTCCTGGATCGCATCGGTCTGCGTTTTGTGGGCGGCGGTGATCTTCTCGTGCGCGAGCTTCATCTTGTCCTCGGCAGCAGCAAAGTCCCACTGGGCCATAGCCTCGAGCGCGTCTTTGTTTGCAAGGCGGGCGTCGCCGGCGTTGAGCACGATGGACATTGCTGCCTGGATCTTATCGTCAGTCATGATGTAACATTCCTTACTTGAGCAGGGCAGACAGGGCGTCGCGCCACGCCTGCCCAGAAAACAATACGTACCGTCCGCTTATGCCTCTGCGGAATCGAGGGCGTCCTTGTCGCCGGCCTCTGCGGCTTCCTCGGCAAGAACCTGCTTCTCGTACACCTTGAAGAACGGGTACCACACGAGCGTCGTCACCACAAAGATCAGCACGCACAGAAGCACGGCCTGGATGGAGCCCTCGGTGGCAAGCCAGGTGCTGATGGGAAGCGGGCAATACCACAGCTGGAACAAAATCTTGGGCACGGGGGCAAACAGCACGATCTTGGTGAAGAAGAACGAGATCAGGCTCGCAAGCACCGTGTTGATGCACATGGGGAGCATGAGGATCGGGTTCCAGACGATCGCGCCAAAGACCGTGGGTTCGTTGATGTTGAACAACGCCGGGACCACGACGGCTTTACCGAGCGCCTTGAGACGCTTGGAGCGCGAGAGGAAGAGCATCAGCGAAAGACCGAGCGTGCACCCCACGCCGCCGATCGTCAGATACGAGTAGTTGAACGAGCTCGTGAAGACGTTGGCGGCACCCGCAGTCATGTTGGCCTCGATGCCCGCAAGCCTGAGCGGCGTGGTGATAGGTGTGAGGATCCAAGCGGAGATGCCCATGGCGTAGAAGATGGTTCCGATCAGGTTGAACAGCGCAAAGCCCCACCAGGTCTCGACGAAGTTCTGCAGTGGCATGAAGATCATCAGAACCGTGTTGTACAGGTCAAACCCGAGGTTGAGCACGACGATCCAACCGAGCAGCACGATGGTGCCCAAGGGCAGCATCTGGTCAAACCAGGCGCGGATGAAATCGGGAAGCGAGGACTCCTCGCTAAAGAACGAGAACTTGCCAAACGCCCTGAGAATCAGGCCCGTGATAATGCCGCAGACGATGGCTGCAAACATTCCGCCCGCGCCGAAGGCGCTATGGGCAAAGCCGATTGCCTCATCGGCCTGCAGGCGCGGCGTGATGCAGATGCAAAAGAGGATGACGCCGCTGATACCGGCGATGATGCGCGATTTGCGCAGGCGGCTCTTCTCCATAAAGTTAAAGGGGATGAGAAACGCCATCATAAGCGAGATCAGACCCATGGTCCAGTTGGTGAGCTGGCCAAACTGCGGCCACCATTCCCATCCAAAGGCAGACCCTGGAATGCTCAGCAGCGAGAAGATCGAGCCCAGAAAGATCAGGGGCATGGTCTGGTTGATAGAGTCCTTGAGCGTGATCACCCAAACGTTGTGGTTGATCTTGTTCATCATGGGGGTGAAGCTGGATTCCATCCAGTCGAGCAGCTTTTTCATCCGATCCTCCTAGCCGATATTGCTGAGCAGGTCGTCGAGCGCGGCGGCGCCGTCGAGCTTTGAGTAGTACTCCGCCTTCATAAGGATCACCTTCACATCAGCGCCCTGCGTGTACTCATCGATGTCGTCGAGGATGTAGGCGAGGTGCGGACCGACCATAAGGGCATCGATCTCGTCGATATAGTTCTCGATCTCGCTTTCGCTGCGGGCGGTCACCGCGATATCGAGGCCGCGCTCCTTGATCACCTTGCGCATATTGGCAGCCATAAAGCCAGAGCTTGCACCCGAGCCGCATACGAGCAGAACGTTGAGCTTAGACATGGTCGTATCCTTTCTTGCCACGCTTGTCCGCGTGATTTCTGTTTTGTGTCGTTGCAAGGGCCCTTGCCTTTTGACGCTTCAACCCTACCCCGTTGCGCGCAAGAACGCATCTTGCGTTTTGCACACCCGTTGTGAAACGCGCGTATCGGTCCCGATTCACCCCCTGCATGCAAGTCCTCACTTGCCCGCCTTTGCAATTTGACGGAATATGAGACGCAGGAAATCAAGGTAGAAGGAGCTATCGTGAGGGCGGTACATCATCAGCTTATCCGCAGTCTTGTCAGCAACTCGCCGCAGACGGCCGCGACACTCGCCGAGACGCTCGATGTGAGTGTGCGAAGCGTCAGGACCTATGTGCGCGAGATCAACACCTCATGCCCAGGAATCCTCACCTCAACGCCTGTCGGCTACACAATCGACCGCAACCTTGCGGCAGACGTCCTCAAGACGGACGACGGAGAGCGCTTCGGCTCCTCAAAGGAACGCAGCGACTACATCGTCAACCATCTGATCGTGCAGCCCGATGGCGACCCCATCGACCTGTGGGACCTATGTGACGAGATGTCGGTAAGCATGTCGACGCTCAAAACGGACCTCGCGCGCGCCAAGCGTACCCTCGCGCGCAACGACCTTGAGCTCGTTACCCACCGAGACCGCATCTCCCTCAACGGAACGGAGCGCAACAAGCGCAAGCTCCTCTCGGGCATGCTTCGGCAAGAGACAAACAACGGCTTCATGGGTACCGGCGCGCTCTCACGGGCCTTTCCCGATATCGACATCAAGTCCGTTCAACAACTGGTGAGCGACACGCTCTATCGCCACCATCGCTTTATCAACGACTATGCGCTTTCGGACCTGCTGCTGCACCTCGCAATCTCAATCGATCGCATCCGCAGGTCCGAGAGTCTCGATGCCGGCAATACCGCGGACCTACCGGAGGAGGACCGCACCATCGCCTGCGAGCTCGCGGACGCCCTGGGGGCTTCCCTCTCGATTGAGTTTCCCGCAGAAGAGCTTCGCGAGCTCACCCTGCTCATCATGGCGCGTTCGACCGATATCGACTACCGTTCGGCAACCGAAAGCAACCTTGCGGAGCTTATCGGCACGGACTGCATGGCGCTCGTCGAAAAGCTCACCGCGCAATTCAATGAGCTCTATGGCATCGACCTTTCTGATCGGGGCTTTCTTGTGCGCTTTGGCCTGCATGTGCGAGGTCTCCTTGTCCGGGCGCGCACCCAAAAGCCCTCGCGCAACCCGCTTACCGAAAGCGTCAAAACCGGTTGCCCCCTTATCTACGACGCCGCCGTCGCACTCGCATCGACCATCACCAACGATCTTGGCGTCACGATCAACGACGACGAGATCGCGTATATCGCCTTGCACCTTGGCAGCGCCGTCGGCACCCAGCGCGAAGCTGACGCCAAGGCTAAGGCAACCATTTTCTGCCCCTCCTATTACGATATGGGGCCACGCCTTGTCGAACAGCTCGCTGGGCGTTTTGGCGAGCAGCTCATGGTCACGCGCATCGCGACAGACGAGGCGGAGCTTACGGACTGCCCCGACGACCTCGTCATCTGCATCTCGCCCATCCAGAGCGTGCTCCAAGTCCCAACGCTCCAGATCGCCCCCGTGCCCTCAAGCACCGACATCGCAAACCTCAGAAGCAAGATCGAGGGCATCTTGGACGCACGTAAGCGCTCCGCGTTCAAAGACCTGCTGCACGAGCTCATCGATCCTGTGCTCTTTGAGGTTCGGGACGATCTTTCCGACCGCGCCGCCTGCATCGAACACATGGGGCGCGGCCTGGTCGACAGCGGTTTTGCGGATAGGCCCTATATCGACAAGGTATTTGAACGCGAGGAAATGTCCTCGACTGCCATGGGGGCATTTGCCATGCCCCATACCGTGGGACTCGTCGGCAAGCATTCCCGCATTTCCGTGCTCATCTCCAAAAAGCCCATCCAATGGCAGGATACGCAGGTCAACCTCGTTCTCATGCTGTGCTTTAGCCCGGCGGAGCGCTCGTCGTTCAACACGGTATTCGACCGCGTGGCGGGCTCTCTCATCGAACCCGCCAACATACGCCGACTTTTGGAATGCACGTCATACGAAGCCTTCGTCGACGCGCTCGCCAGCCTGGCCAATTAGGCTTACAGCAACCTTCCCGCTCGGCGGATACCTGCTGCGTATCGACGGCGCGGTTCTTGAGCGTACGCTTGGTCATGGCGCACCTCGCATCCTCGGAGCACGCAACCGCGTAGCCCGAGCCGGCTCAGGGAAACGGGACCGCTCTAACCGCACCAGACAGCGCTCGCAATACCAGCCAAAAGCCCCGTCCAAAATGAACTGCCCCAGGTACCTGGTTGATGGGAAAAGCCCGGTCTCAAATGAGCTACGTTGTTATAGGAAATGCCGATAGCGAAGCATCTTCGATTGCTATTCCCAAATAGCGAGTAAAACTCCACCGTGGCGTAGTGGTGCTGTAGAATCCTTACAATACATCGCACTAAATATCTAAAGGAGCACGATATGCGCGTCGACGAGGTTTTTAAGCAGGCAGCATCCCAGGGCACCGCACCCGTTTCGTTTGAGATGTTCCCGCCCAAGGGCGAGCTGACCCTCGACACGGCTCGCGAAGTGGCAGGCAATCTGTGCAAGCTTTCGCCGAGCTTTGTCTCGGTCACCTGCTCTGCCGGCGGCTCGGGCAATGGCGCCACCACCGCCCCCATCGCGCATATGATTACGAGCGAATTCAATACGCCCTCGGTGGCGCACCTCACCTGCGTGGGCCGCTCGCACGCCGATATCGCCGCCAAGATCGACGAATACCGCTCCGCCGGCGTAGAAAACATCCTGGCCCTGCGCGGTGATCTGCCCGCTGGCGCGACCGAGGACGACAAGCCCGCCTCCGACTACGCCTACGCCCGCGACCTCATCCCCGAGCTCGTCGACGCCGGCTTTTGTGTGGGTGCCGCAGCCTACCCCGAGGGCCACATTGCCTGCGAGGACCTCAACGCTTCGGTCGAATACCTCAAGCAAAAACAGGATGCCGGTGCGAGCTTCTTCGTGACGCAGCTCTTTTTTGATAACGAGTGCTTCTACCGCTTCCGCGAGCTTGCCGACAAGGCGGGCATCACCGTGCCGATTACCGCGGGCATCATGCCGTTTATGGGCAAGTCGCAAATCAGCCGCATGGTCTTTATGTGCGGTGCGTCGCTGCCCTCCCCCGTCATCAAGATTCTCGCCAAGTACGAGAACGACCCCGAGAGCCTGCAGGCAGCCGGTGTAGATTATGCCGCCCGTCAGCTTTGCGACCTCAAGGAGCACGGCGCCGCCGGTCTGCACCTGTACACTATGAATCGTCCTGCGATCGCCGCGACCATTATGGAGCGCCTGGGGTAATGGAAAAACCGCACATCGATACAACCACTGTCGAAGTGCCGGCCGACCTTGCGTCGCCGGCGCTTTACCGTGTCGATGCTGCGTACCATCCCCGTGTCGACCGTGCCGAGATGCTGCGGTATCTGGGTTACGGCGGCCAGCAGATTGAGCCCGAGCTGTCACGACGTATTGAGCTTGTGGTCGAGCGCCTTGAGCTGGACATTGAGCCCCGCGGCGTGCGGCGCGTGTTTACCGTCGATGCCACGGGCGTGGACGAGCAGGGAGAGCCTTGCATCCGTCTGGTCGGCACCAACGTTGAGCTGCGCGGTCGCGACATCTATCGACATCTCAAGGACGCCCGCATGGCCGCGCTGATGGCCTGCACCCTCGGCATGGACGCCGAGCGTCGTCTGCGCACCACGGGAGCCCAGCAGCCCCTAGAGGGAGCCGTGCTCGACGCCGCATGCTCTGCCTATGTAGAAGCCGCCGTCGAGCAGATGGACCAGCAGGTTAAGGCTGCGGCCGCCGCACACGGACTCGCCGGCAACTGGCGCTTTAGTCCCGGCTACGGCGACTGCCCGCTCTCGGCCCAGCGCTCGATCGTCAATGCGCTCAACGCCACGCGGCTCATCGGGCTTACCGTCACGCCCACCAGCCTGCTCATGCCCACCAAAAGCGTGACCGCGGTGATCGGTCTGTTCGACGGCGAAGTCCACGACGCCCAGACCCGCCCCACCTGCAATATCTGCCGCATGCGCGAGCACTGCCGCTTCCGCGCCGCCCACACCACCTGCTATTCCAGCCATTAGGAGCCCTCAATGTTTACTCCGCTTATCACTCATGATTCTGACGGCACTGCATTGGCGGCACCCGTTGATGCCGCACGTCGCAACGGTGCCACGTACAAGGCGCGCACGATCGACGATCTGCGCATTAAGGACGATCGCCTGCGTGCGGCCATCGAGGGCACGGGACACCTGCTGTTCGACGGCGGCATGGGCACCATGCTGCAGGCCGCTGGCATGAAGGCGGGCGCCCTGCCCGAGCTGCTCAACTTTGAGGAACCCCAGGTCATTACCGACATTCAGCGACAGTACGTCGAGGCCGGCTGCGACGTGATCACCGCCAACACCTTTGGTGCCAACGCCCACAAGCTCGACGGTACCGCCACCGTGGCAGATGTCTTTGCCGCCGCTGTCGCCTGCGCCCGTGCAGCCGGTGCCCACTACGTCGCCGGCGATATCGGCCCCATCGGCGCGCTGCTGCGCCCCTTGGGTACCCTCAGCTTCGACGAGGCCTACGACCTCTTTGCCGAGGAGGTGCGCTCTGGCGTCGCCGCGGGTGTGGACCTCTTTATTATCGAGACTATGACCGACCTTGCCGAGATCAAGGCGGCCGTCCTCGCCTGCCGCGAGAACTCCGACCTGCCCGTCTTTGCCACCATGACCTTTGAGGAAGACGGACGCACCTTCTTGGGCACGAGCCCCGAGGTCGCCGCCATCACCCTCGACGCCATCGGCGCCGACGTTTTGGGCATCAACTGCAGCCAGGGCCCGGCCGAGCTCCGAGGACTCGCCGCGCGTATGCTCACCGTTACGGACAAGCCCGTTATGGTGCAGGCCAATGCGGGACTGCCCCGCGTGGACGATGACGGAAACACCGTCTTTGATATCCAGGCACCCGAATACGCCGAGGCCGTCGCTGGCATGATTGAGGACGGCGTGAGCGTCGTGGGCGGCTGCTGCGGCACCACGCCGGCGCACATGGCCGCTTTGCGCACGCTTATCGATAACCACACGCCCAGCACGCGCCGCCGCAAGCCCAGCATGTCGGTCACGAGCGCCCAAACGGTCGTGGACCTTCCCAGCGACGGCCACAAGATCGCCGTCATCGGCGAGCGCATCAATCCCACCGGCAAAAAGCGCCTGCAGCAGGCCCTGCGCGACGGCGACCTGGACTACGTCGTGAGCCAGGGCATCAGCCAGCAGGAACAGGGCGCCGACATCCTGGACGTCAACGTGGGGCTGCCCGAGATCGACGAGGTTAAGATCATTCAACAGGCGACCGAGCAGCTCCAGGGCTCCACGCTGCTGCCGTTGCAGATCGACTCCACCGATCCCGCCGCTGTCGAGGCCGCCGTACGCCGCTATGCCGGCAAGCCCATCATCAACTCCGTCAATGGCAAACAGCAGATCATGGATGAAATCTTTCCGCTGGTCGCCCACTACGGCACCAACGTCGTCGGCCTCACGCTCGACGAAGGCGGCATCCCCGATACCGCCGAGGCCCGCTTCGCCATCGCCGAGCGCATCGTGGCCGAGGCCGCCCGCTACGGCATCGGCCCGGACCGTATCCTCATCGACTGCCTGGTCATGACCGCCTCGACCAACCAGCGCCAGGCCGAGCAGATCCTGCGCGCCATGTCCCTGTGCAAGGAGCGTCTGGGCGTCAAATGCGCGCTTGGCGTGTCGAACATCAGCTTTGGCCTGCCCGCCCGCCCACTGCTGGGCTCGGTCTTTTTGGCCGCCGCCTTCGGCGCGGGCTTGGACGCCCCCATCATGAACCCGGGCTCCAAGCGCTTTATGGACACCGTCTACAGCTATCGCGTCCTGAGCGTTGAGGACGAGGGCTCGACCGGATACATCGAGCGCTATGCCGGCTGGACCGATCCGTACAAGATCGCCGCCAACCCGGCAGCAGCTCAGGCCACATCGACCGATGCCGCGCCTGCCGCAGGCACCACCGGCACCGACGGCAACGACGACCCCATCCGCCACATGGTTGTTTCGGGCCGCAAAGGCGAGATCGCTGCCGAGACCGAGCGTCTGCTGGCAGACCACGACGCCATGGACCTCATCAACAATCACTTTATCCCCGCTCTCGACGAGGTTGGCGTCCTCTTTGACCAGGGCAAGTTCTTCTTGCCGCAGCTCATGGCCTCGGCCGAAGCCGCACGCGTGGGCTTCGACACCATCAAGCGCCTGATGCCCGCCGGCGAGATTGCCGACAAGGGCAAGATCTGCGTGGCCACCGTCAAGGGCGACATCCACGATATTGGCAAGAATATCGTCAAAATGCTGCTCGACAACTACGGCTACACCGTCTTTGACCTTGGCCGCGACGTCGATCCGCAGGAGGTACTCAAGACCGTCAAGGAGCGCGATATCAAACTCGTCGGCCTCTCGGCGCTTATGACCACCACGGTCGTCGCCATGGAGGAGACCATCAAGCTGCTCCATACCGAGGTGCCGGGCGTCAAGATCATCGTAGGCGGCGCCGTGCTCACCCCCGAATACGCCAAGCAGATCGGCGCGGACTACTACGCCAAGGATGCCGCCGAAAGCGCGCGCATCGCCGAAGAGGTCTTTGGGCAGTAACACAACGGAAACAACCGAGCACCAAAACGTGCCGCACGCGCCACTTGGCACGTGCGGCACGTTAGAATAGAAAAGGCTATGCTCGTTTTGGCAGATAGGAGCGCAAGGATGGCGATCACGCCCGCAGAAATCGCGGAAACCCGCGGCATGGTTGAGGAGCAGAACCTCGACATCAGGACCATCACCATGGGTGTTTCGCTCATGGGTTGCGGTGACGAGAACCTCGACCGCATGTGCACGAAGATCTACGACCACGTAACGCACACGGCTGAGCATCTGGTCGAGACCGCCGAGAACCTCGAGCGCGAGTACGGTATCCCCATCGTCAACAAGCGCGTTTCCGTCACCCCGGTGGCGCAGATCGCCGCGTGCTGCAAGGATGAGGATCTCACCCCCATCGCGCATGCCCTCGACCGCGCAGCCGAAACGCTCGGCATCGACTACCTGGGCGGCTTCTCCGCGCTCGTCCAGAAGGGCATCGGCGACGCCGATCGCCGCGTTATACAGTCCATTCCGCAGGCGCTCGCCACCACGAGCCGCGTCTGCTCCAGCGTCAACGTCGCCAGCCTGCGCGCCGGCATCAACATGGACGCCGTACTCATGGCCGCCCAGACCATCATCGATGCCGCTAAACTCACGGCCGACCAGGATTCCGTTGGCGCTTCCAAATTTGTCTGCTTTGCCAACATGGTCGAGGACTCCCCGTTTATGGCGGGCGCCGTCCACGGCGGTGGCGAGGCCGACGCCGTCATCAACGTTGGTGTCTCGGGCCCCGGCGTTATGGCTGCTGCCTTGGAGACGCTCCCCGATTCCGCATCGATGATGGAGGTCGCTGAGAAGATCAAGCAGACCGCCTTTAAGATCACCCGTGCCGGCGAGCTCATGAGCCGCGAGGCCGCCCGTCGTCTGGGTGTCGAGAAGGGCATTGTCGACCTGTCGCTGGCGCCTACGCCTGCCATCGGCGACTCCGTTGCCCGCATCCTCGAGATCATCGGCGTGGGCACCTGCGGTGGCCCGGGCACGACCTGCGCACTCGCCATGCTCAACGATGCCGTCAAGAAGGGCGGCGTCATGGCCAGTTCCAGCGTGGGCGGTCTTTCGGGCGCCTTTATCCCCGTGTCCGAGGACGCCGGCATGATCGCCGCCGTCAAAGCCGGTGCGCTTTCGCTCGAGAAGCTCGAGGCCATGACCTGCGTGTGCTCCGTTGGCCTGGACATGATCGCCATCCCCGGCGACACCCCGGTCGAGACCATCGCCGGCATCATCGCTGACGAGATGGCCATCGGCGTCATCAACAACAAGACCACGGCCGTCCGCGTGATCCCTGCCATCGGCAAGGGCGTGGGCGACTGCGTCGAGTACGGCGGCCTGTTCGGCCGTGCGCCCATCATGCCGGTGAACCCCAACGCCGGCACCGTGCTTGCCCACCGTGGTGGACGCTTCCCGGCGCCGCTGAACTCGCTGAAGAACTAGCAGGGGGTTACGGGGCGAGGAGCCCCGGGGAGGGCAAATATATAAGGTCGC
Source organism: Collinsella sp. CLA-AA-H302 (assembly GCF_040093305.1). Taxonomy (NCBI): domain Bacteria; kingdom Bacillati; phylum Actinomycetota; class Coriobacteriia; order Coriobacteriales; family Coriobacteriaceae; genus Collinsella; species Collinsella sp. CLA-AA-H302. Next base: position 90,967 of record NZ_JBBNJW010000002.1, on the reverse strand, counting down.
CTGCTCGGACAGTCCTGACTCGCACGGAGAGCACATTAAGTGCTCTCCGGCTCGTGCGGAACTCGCGATCGACCTTATATATTTGCCCTCCCCGGGGCTCCCGCACAACGGGCCCTCGGTTGGGTTCTATCCCTTTGGCAGTCGCTTCGCTTCTGCCCCACTTTGCTGGTATGGCGGTTTGGCGTTGGAACGGTTCTTTCTGATATATGCTGGTTGCGGCTCTTCTTTTGGGAGGAGTCGCTTTTTTGTTGCTAGGAGGTTGGCCCGTGATTGATGGGGATGCTCGCTCTGAGCTTCTTTCTGCTGATTGGAATCAGGAGTGGATGCGTCTGCAAGCTGGTCGGCGGCGGGCTGATGATTCTTTTGAATGGGATAAGCGGGCTCGGCATTTTCGGCCGCTGGAGACTGCCCCTTATGCTCGGGATTTTATAAAACTGCTGGCGCTTGAGCCTGGTGAGTCGGTGCTCGATATGGGGTGTGGGGCTGGGTCAATTGCTATTCCACTTGCTCAGGCTGGGCATTCCGTGATTGCTGCCGACTTCTCTCCTGCCATGTTGGGCACCCTTGATGCCGGCATTGAGTTTTACAGGCTCGAGGGCCTAATTACGCCGCTTGAGCTTGCTTGGGACGATGATTGGGATTTGGTTGGGCCGGTTGCCAAGACTGTGGATGTTGCCTTTGCCAGTCGTTCCGTCACCACAAATGACCTAAAAGGTGCGCTTGCCAAGCTCGACCGTACGGCTCGTCGGCGTTGTGCTGTCACGATGGTCGCCAACTCCAGCCCGCGCTATGATCTGCACTTGATGAACGCTATCGGCGCCTCGGTTACCTGCAGCAATGGCTTTGTGTACGCCTTCAACATCCTCATTCAGATGGGTGCGTTGCCGCAGGTTACATACTTTGAATCGCCTCGTCGCGATACCTTCGATAGCCTTGAGGCAGGTGTGGCGGATTTTTCCCGTATGCTCGAGCATGGCAACGAGGATAAGATCGACTGCCTGCGCGGCTACATCGCTCAACACATGATTGAGAACCCCCATGCCGGTGAGCCGGGCTCCAAGGGCGTGCCGCAGGGGCGCTATATGCTCGATCATGTCCGCAAGGTTCGTTGGGCGTTTATTGCATGGGAGCCGGTCTCTGCGCCCAGCTCATAGCCTGTTCGCAGCCCGCACCGCCCACTCACTCGGCATCCGCATTCTTTTTGAACTGGGCAAACGCGCTCCACACCGCGCCGTTCCTGCGCTATCGTGGGACAGCTCACGTAGATTAAGGCCCCGTCGCGGGGCGCCCCATACATAGAAAGCGAGAACCCATGGCACTGACAGGAGCCCAGGTCAAGCAGCTTCGCAGCATGGCCCATCACCTCAACCCCGCCATCATCATCGGTAAGTCCGATGTCAACGAGGGCACCGTCGAGCAGACGGTCGCCTACCTGGAGAAGCACGAACTCGTTAAGTGCTCCGTGCTCGATGGCTCCAGTCTTTCCGCCCGCGAGGCCGCCGAAGAGCTCGCTGAGCGTTGCCACGCCGAGGTCGTCCAGGTCATCGGCCGCAAGTTCTCGCTGTATCGCGAGTCCTCGCGCAAGGACATCGAGAAGATCAAGCTCGTCTAAGAGCCAATGATCCGGCGAGCCAGCATACATCAAGCTTGCGAGCGTCCGAGCAATTCGGACGCTCATTTTTTATCGCTCGACCAGCACGCGATTGAGCCGCCCCTCCACCAAGCGCTCGTATAGACGCCGCGTCTCGGGCTCGGGCACGCCATTGACCTGCTCCCTCAGATGGTGCATATGCCCGCTGTACAGCTCGACGATATCGCGCCGCCGCCCCGCCGCACTGTAGACGCGCATGGCGCAGCGCACCATATCCTCACGTGCCGTTTCCTGTCGAAGCCCCGACTCCGCCAGCCAAATCGCCGACTGCAGATCGTTTTCTTCTAGAGCGGCATTTGCTCCCTTAATCATGCAATCGATGTACTTTGACTGCATAATGCGTCGCATACGCAAAAAGTAGGTGGGGTTACAGCCATTGGGAACATACAGCGGTCCGGCATAAAGCTGCTCAATCTTAAGGCACAGCTCAACTAAATGGGGCCCGCGCGCGCCCGTGCGATTTCCCAAAACCTCGCGGCTTATCTGGTCAAACAGCCGTACATCGGTCTTGACGTAGTCGCCGTTAAGTCCGATGCATTCATTTTGGATGAGCACACACGACTTGCCATCCGGCGTCGGTCCCAAAGCTGACCGCAAGCGCGATATCGTCGAGTACAGGTTGTTGCGGGCGCTATTGAACTCGGCATGGGGCCACAGCTCCATGGCCAGCGTCTCGCGATCGACGAGCGCATCCATGCCCAGCGCAAGCCGCTCGGCAAGTGTCGCCGCCTTCTTGCGGCGCCACATTTTGTCCGTAATGGGAAACCCGTCGCGCTCGGCGCGAAACGCCCCAAACATGCGAATCTCGATATGGTCAATGGCGTCGACGGCTTCAACCTCGCCGGCCTGGAACAGGCGCTCGCCCTCCCCTTCCAAATCGTCGCGCAGCGAGTACCGCGACAGCTCGCGCACGGGAAGCTTCTTGCGAATCCTGGTCGCCGGCTCGCCCAGACAATGCATGGCAAGGCGCGCAAAGAGCCGATACGATGGCTCCAGAATCCCCGCACGATTCATGGACATCCAGGCCGCAAGATCGCTGTCTCGGCCCGCACAGGCCAAATGCAGCGCCACCATCCAGGCCTCCGCTCCACCAACCTGCGTCTGGCTTATATCGAGTAGCTCCGCTTCCTCGCGCACCGAAACCATCGAGGTGTTACGCAGATACGCCGCGCGCTCCAACAGCAATGCGTTATCACGCATGTACGCAATCGACTCCTCGGCAAGTTTGAGCACTTGGACCGCACGGAACTTTGCATTAACCGGCCGTCCCTCTGCCAGCGACTGCCAGCCTTCTAGCAACAGGCCAAACAGCTGAATCTGGTTGTCGCGCATGCGCACGGCAAAACGATCGAGCTCGTTGAATGCCGCGTCGTCGGTTACCGGCAAGCCGGAAAGGAGCCGCCGTGCCGCCAACACCATGCGCACCCAGATAGCCATCGCCTTAAGCCCACGTACGTCGAGCGCCTCCCGCGCCACCGTCATCTCGTCGTCGCGCTCGTCGGTTCCCGCAAACGACCCGTCAAAAAGCTCCACCAGCATGCTGTCGGCCCGTATAACAATCCCCGCGATGTCGAGCTCACAGTCGTAGGCCTTGCTCGTTTTGAGCTGCTGTAGAACGCCGCCGTCATCTCCCCGCTCGGTCAGGCAGCGCTTGACCTCGATATGCGCGGACAACATATCGAGTGCGGTATGGGATGTCTCGATTTCTGGCACGGTCAGGTTCGTAGGAAGCCCAAGCCCGTTGTCCCCATAGCAAACAGCCGTCAGTGTCTGGGCCACCCTCCATGAAACAGGGTCTATTTCGCAGGCCGCCCGTTCGCCCCCGCGCTCGATGACCGATGCCATATAGCGAGCGAGCTTTGTATTGGACACGCTGACCGCTGCCAGATATACGCCAAGCGCCTCGGCAGGCGTTGGCTCTGGAGCCGGATCCTCGGCATCGATCGTGCCCAGCGCTGCTCGGCAGATATCGGCCCCGTGCCCCGTCAGAGCCAGATCGACCCCATACTGCCCAGCAAGTTCAAGGACCGCATCACGGTCCAAAAAGGCGTCCGCCAGGCCCATCGCCGCATCGCATCGGCCCGCCTTAAGCAAAATCCGGGCCGCCCTCGGAACAAGTTCGGGGCGAACCTCGGCCACCAACTTACGCAAGCGCAAGCGTCCGTTATCCTCCGTGCCCAGACACGTAAAACTCCGCTCGGCGGGGTCCAAGCCAAAGATCGGGTAGTCGCGTACGAAGTAGGACTGGTCGACCATCGATAGCCTCACCCCGCAAGCCTCGAGTTCTGCGATATTGCCCTCGCCCATCAAAATCATGAGACATGCCACGCAAAACAGTGCATTATTGTCGAGCGAAGCCAGGTCGACAAGTGCCGCGCCATATACGTTGACAATCTCGTTTTCGAGCAGACCGGCTACGTCGCCTTGGCCATACAGACCCGTCTGCAATGCCGAAACGAGCTCGGGCACGCCCTGCGTGAGCTGATAAAAGTCGAGCGATGTGCTGATCGAAAACGCCGATGCCCACGCCGAATACTCATAGGCATGCACCTTGAGCATCTGCGCATTGATCTTAACCGAATCGCCCAGCCCATGAATCAGTTGACGATTTGAAGGACGGCAGGAGATAAAGACCCCTACCCCCATAGCGCGCAGGCCGCGAATCCTGTCGATGAGGTCTTCGGTATCGCGCTGATCGAGGTTTGGCACATTATCAATCGCGATAAGGGAGTGCGGTTTGTCTTTGAGTTCTTCGGTAACCACCTCGAGCTGCATAAACACCTCGCGCCCAGTGGCGCGATCGGCCTCGATAATCCGCACGGGGCCTCGCGTCGGGTCGCATTTAACCTCATGGGTGTACTGCAGCAGCACCGAGGTCTTCCCAAACCCGTCGGGCGCATAAAGAACCACGATGCCGGCCTTTCGGCCCTTGGCGAGAAGCTCATTCATCAAGCGTTCGCGTCGCACCATATAGCCACCGCCCAGCGGCATCAGCTCGAGGTCGTCCATACTGCCCAAATCGTTTACCATGCCCGCTCCTCAACTCGACCGTATGGACACTGTAACCGCAAGACCATACAAGCCGCGCTATGAATAGAGCGACCTTGTGTTCTAGGTTGTCTTTTGGTACGCAAGCGGCAAGTTTTTGTACAGCGAGGGCCGATTGTTATTAATCCCCCGACTAATCGGTCTTTAAGCAGGTAAATGAGCTTGTCAGCTTGTCCCATCTAAGCGGCAGTGTAACGCAAATGAACAAGGTTCAGCTATGTCATTCAACTCGCCTAGCACCCGCTACCGTCTACGACCTTTTAGTGGCATTTTTGCATAGAATCTGGTATGGAATGAATCAAGCTGTTGGGCATCCGGCATTCGTCAAGCTTGCGGCAAGATTTTGGTCAAGCGGGCGGAGGGGGATAACAAAAAGGCCCCCGCAAAGCGGAGGCCTTAGGCAAGGCTATGTCGAGGTGTAGGATTCGCGCTACTCGCAGAGCGAAAGGGCGGCCTCGTCGGCAACGACAACGCAGTTGGTGTGCAGCTGCAGGATCGAAGCCGGGCACGCGGGCGTAACCGGACCATAGCACATGTCATGCACGGCCTGAGCCTTGGCCTCGCCGTTGGCGACGACCAGGATCATGCGGGCATACATGATGGTCTGGGTACCCATGGTGTAGGCCTGACGGGGAACATCGTCGATGCTGTCGAACAGGCGGCTGTTGGCCTGAATGGTGCTCTCGGTGAGGTCGACGCAGTGCGTGCCCTTGGAGAAGTGGTCATCGGGCTCGTTGAAACCGATGTGGCCGTTGTTGCCAATGCCGAGCAGCTGCAGATCCGGGTAACCGGCGGCGGCGACGATCTTGTCGTACTCAGAGCAGGCAGCGGCGGCGTCGGGGTTGGAACCGTCGGGCACATGCGTGTTGTTCAGGTCGATGTTGATGTGATCGAAGAAGTTCTCACGCATGAAGTAGTGATAGCTCTGGGGATCGTCGTGCGAAAGGCCGCGATACTCGTCCAGGTTGTAGGTGCTGACCTCGGCAAAGTCGACGTCGCCCTTCTCGTACCAAGCAGCGAGCTGCTTGTAGGCACCGATCGGGGTGGAGCCGGTGGCAAGGCCCAGCACGCAATCGGGCTTGAGGATGACCTGCGCCGAGATAATATTGGCGGCCTTGCGGCTCATATCCTCGTAGTCTTTAGCTTTAATGATCTTCATTACGCGTCCTTTCTCGTACAAGAGAGGCAAGGCTCCCCTTACAAGCACTTGCCCGCGGCCCGCGTCGGCCGCAACCAACGTGTGCGGCCACCAGGGCGAGGTCGCGTAATGTATGTGTCTCGTGTCTAGCCGCGTCGAGGCCCCTGCCCGTCCACGGTGACCCAAAGCCGTTTAGCTTCGGACAAATCCCATCTTGCCACGGAGGGCGCCCTCTTTCAAGGGCGCCCTCCGTAAACGTGTTTGAATTGTAGGCTAATGGCCACGTGCACTTGCTAGCGCTCCCGAGCAACGATGAGCTGGTCCATCTCTTCGACATGCACGCCAACGGAGCCCTTGATACTCGAGAACTCAACGGAGTTGCACACCAAGATGGGAACCGTCACATCGTAGCCCTCGGCAGCAATTGCCTCGCGATCGAACTCGATGAGCACGTCGCCCTTATGGACGACATCGCCCACCTGTGCATGCACGCTAAAATGCTTGCCCTCAAGCTGAACAGTGTCCAAACCAACGTGGATGAGCACGTCTAGGCCATCGACCGTGTTGAGCGCAACGGCGTGACCCGTGGGAAAAATGGCCTCGACCTTGGCGTCTGCCGGCGCAATCACACGCGTGCCGGTAGGCTGAATCGCCACGCCCTGCCCCAAAAGGCCGGTGGCAAATGTCTGGTCATTGACCTCGGACAACGGAATGACGTCGCCCGAGATGGGAGCATCCAGCGTAAGAACTCGTCCACGCATACCAAAAGACCTTAGGACTTTAGTGAACATGCTCCCCCTCGGACATACCAATCAATCAAAAAGGCTTTAACAGTTTACCACTTGGCACCCGTTTTTGACCATTAGGGAAGTTCGCGCTTGACAACCTCGACGATGTCGTCGACAACACGCTGGGTCAGCTCGTGCGTCTCGGCCTCGGCCATCACGCGGACCAGCGGCTCGGTACCACTCGGGCGCACCAGAATGCGGCCGCGGCCGTCAAGCTCCTTCTCGGCGGCAGCGACGGCGTCCCAAATGGGCTGGCAATCGTCCAGGCCGACCTTGTTGTCCGAATGCACGTTGACAAGCACCTGAGGGTACTTCTTCATGATGCCGGCAAGGTCGGTGAGGGTACGGCCGGTGCGCTTGAGCACGGCCAGCAGCTGCAGAGCCGTCACCAGGCCGTCACCGGTGGTGTTGTGCTCCAGGAAGATGATGTGGCCGGACTGTTCGCCGCCGATAACGGCGCCGTCCGCGAGCATACGCTCAAGAACGTAGCGATCGCCCACGGCGGTCTGAACCATTTCGAAGCCCTGCTCCTTCATAGCGATGGAGAAGCCCAGGTTGCACATGACGGTCGAGACGATCTCGGAGTTGGCGAGCTTGCCGCGAGCGGCGAGATCGGAGCCGCAGATAGCCAGGATGTAGTCGCCGTCGATCTCATTGCCCTCACTGTCCACGAACAGCACGCGATCGGCATCGCCGTCGTGGGCCAGGCCAATATCGGCGTGGGTGCGCAGCACGAGCTCGCGCAGGGGCTCAAGGTGAGTGGAGCCGCACTCAACGTTAATGTCAGTGCCGCAATAATCGGTGTTGATAGCGTGCACCGTGGCGCCCAGGCGCTGCAGCGCGGCGGGCGTGGTCTGGCAAGAAGCACCGTGACCGCAGTCGACGGCAACGACCAGGCCGTCGAGCCTAAGACCGTCAAGCGTATCGATGGCGTGGTCGACGTATGCCTTGCGAGCGTCCTTCATCTTGATAATGTGGCCCACGCCGGCGCCAGTCGGCAGCGTATCGGCAGCCATGGCTTCCTCGGACATGACCCAGGCGCTGATCTCTTCCTCGACCGCATCGGGAAGCTTCATGCCCTTGCAGCTAAAGAACTTGATGCCGTTGAACTCCGGCGGATTGTGCGAAGCAGAGATGACGATGCCACCGTCGAGCTCGTTCTGAACGGTGAGCAGCGCCACGGCGGGCGTGGGGATGACGCCGCAGCAATGCGGACGGCCGCCCTCGGCCATAATGCCGGCGGTCAGAGCGCTCTCGAGCATGGTGCCCGAAAGACGCGTGTCGCGGCCGATGCAGATGTCCGGACCAAGAAACTTGGTCGCCGCGCGGCCCAGGCGAAACGCGAGGTCGCACGAGAGGTCGGCATTGGCGACGCCACGGACGCCGTCGGTACCGAAGATGTTCTGGGGCATAGGATCGCTCCTTCCCTAGCAGGCGATATACAACCGCCCACCCTAGTCGAAAAAGAAAAGCGGGACCCGCCGAGGAATCGGCAGGCCCCGCTTGTACATTGTATCTCGAAAGGAGATAAAACCTTAGCGCTTGGAGAACTGGGGAGCGCGGCGGGCCTTCTTGAGGCCGTACTTCTTGCGCTCGACCACGCGAGCATCGCGCGTAAGGAAACCGGCCTTCTTGAGGTCAGCACGGTAGTCGCCAGCGTTCAGAAGAGCGCGAGCGATGCCCAGGCGCAGAGCGCCGGACTGACCGGAGATGCCGCCGCCATCGCACAGAGCGATAACGTCGAACTGACCGGCGGTGTCGGTCACCTTGAAGGGAGCAAGGGCGTTCTCAACGAGCTGATGACGGCCGAAATACTGCTCGGCGTCACGCTTGTTGATGGTCACCTTGCCGGTGCCGGGGACGAGACGGACGCGGGCGACGGCGTTCTTACGACGGCCGGTACCCTGGTAGACAACGGTGTTCTCAGCCATCTTTAAGCCTCCAGCTCAATCTTCGTGGGGTTCTGGGCAGCATGCGGATGCTCGGCACCAGCGTAGACCTTAAGCTTGGTCATCTGGGCACGGCCGAGGGTGGTCTTGGGCAGCATACCGCGAACGGCGCGCTCGATGACCTTCTCCGGGTGCTTCTCCATAGCCTGGCGGAAGCTCTCAGCCTTGAGGCCGCCGTTGTAGCCGCTGTGGCGATAATAGGTCTTCGTGTCGGCCTTGTTACCGGTAAGCTGGACCTTATCGGCGTTGATGACGACAACGAAGTCGCCGCAGTCGCTGTTGGGCGTGAACTGGGGCTTGTTCTTACCGCGCAGGATCATTGCGATCTGGGTGGCAAGACGGCCCAGGACAGCACCATCGGCGTCGACGAGAACCCAGTTGCGCTGGACCTCGCCCTGCTTGGCGTAGTGAGTCGATTTCGAAATCACTTAGACTCCTCCATGTACAGTACGTGTTGTTACAGAGATTCACGGGGCTCTGCAAGTAACCCGTCCATATTACCCCGCTCGCCGTACGAGTCAACAGGTATTTTGGCTCCGACCAGAGTTTCTGCACATGTCATCCATCGGTCATGACATCGCGACACTAGCGCTCGACAAATGCCTCGATATCACTCAGTAGGCGCTTTGCCTCCTGACGGCCCTGGATATACAGGTCCAAAAGCTTTGCCGAATCGTGCTCGACATGGCCGACCTCGACCGGCTTTTGCGGAGCCACGATCAGGGCACGGCCCTCGCGCTCGTACTTCCAAAGGTGCATGCGCTGGACGTTATAGCGGTCGTGGCGCGTCTCGATAGCCTCGAGCAGATAGGGGTAGTCGGCATAGCGGGCGCGTGCGGCAGGCAAAAACTCGTAGGGCTTTTTCTCATACGAGCGGTCCTGGGTGACGATGACAACCGCGCGATCGAAGCCCGCCTCCTCCAGCACATGCTCGATGGGGACCGAATCGGCTACGCCGCCGTCGACGTATTTGTGCCCGTCAATCTCGACCGGCGGCGTCACCAGCGGCAACGACGTCGAGGCGCGCACGGCGTCGAGGTCGAGCACGGCGCTTTTGACCGGCAGGTAGGCAGCGGTTCCAAACAGCATGTCCGTCGCGACGGCGTACATCTCGATGGGGCTGGCGTCGAACGTCTCGTTGTCAAAGGGATCCAAGCGGTCCTGGACATCGTTGAAGATAAAGTCGTAGCCGACGATAGAGCCCGTGGCCGCAAACGACGCGGCGCCCATGAAGCGGTTGTCGTTACAGAAAGCCAAGTTGATGCGGTTGGCACGGCCGATCTGGTGCGACTTGTAGTTCACGCCGTTGAGGGCGCCGGCCGATACACCGTAGACAGCCGGCATCTCGACGCCAGCCTCCATGAGAACGTCGAGCACGCCCGCGGTAAACTGCCCGCGAAAACTACCGCCCTCCAGGACGAGCGCGACCTTGCCAGCGTTCTTTGCCTTATCTTCTGCAGTCATGTTGCCCTCCTGCGATTGCGTTTTGGCCTTCTTCTACCCAGTTTTGGAATGGAGAGCGCGCAGGTTTTTCGAGGCGGCAGGTGAAGCGGAAAGTGTATCCCGGTCTGAGCGCGGATTCCGGGATGAACTTTCCGCCTGGGCTGCCATTGGGAAAGCGCGTCCCGCTCTACGGCTCGATTCCGGGTTGCAGTTTCCGCTTGAAGCGCCACCCGGAAAATGAATCCCATTCCGAGCTTAGATTCCGGGATGTAGTTTCCGCTTGATGTGTCATCCGGAAACTACATCCCAGTCTGAGCGCGGATTCCGGGATGAACTTTCCGCCTGGGCTGCCATTGGGAAAGCGCGTCCCACTCTGCGTCACTGAGGCGTTTTCTTTACGCTCGCGCCCTGCACAGAGTTCGATTCTCCGCGGGTTTGGGGTTCCGTTGATGCGGCGTATGGCAGGCTGAGATTCGATAAACATCGCATCTGTTTTGAGCTGAGGCTTTGCGCGGAGAATCCGCGTATTTGCTTCGCAAATCCGCACCGGCTTCGGCCGCCTGCCGGCGTCCTCGCCCGCGGGCTAAAAACGCTTACGCGTTTTCTTTACGCCCGCGCCCTGCACAGAGTTCGATTCTCCGCGGTGCGGACAAGAAATAAAAAGGCAGGTAGATATGCGTATCTACCTGCCTATTACTTATGGTGGAGGCGCGGAGAATCGAACTCCGGTCCACGAAAGCCCCCTGATTGGCATCTCCAAGCTCAGTCGCTGGTTTAGTCTCGGACGCTTTGCGCGCAGCGACACGCTCGCGGCGTCCTAACCGGTTCGGTCTTAGCCCGCGCCATACCGATTACGTGCGCAGGAGCATTCCCCTAACATGACGTCGCGCCGGTGTCGGGGAAATCACCGGGTTGACGCGCCGCTATAAACTAAGCAGCGAGAGCCATAGGCTCAAAAGAAGAGTTGTTGTCAATTCAATTTGACGGCACCCCTGTTTAACGAGGCGAGGAGACCTCGGCTTGCTTCCTCTCTCAGAGCTATCGTGTCGAAACCAGTCGCCCCCGGATGTCGGGAAAGTCTGGATGGTATCGGGCCTGCAAACACCCGATAACCGTCGACTTTTCAAGGAACACGCGGGGTGAACCCCGCTCGTGGATAGCTATCTTACCACGTTCTAAAGGCAGGCCGCTGCTCTATGCACGAGCTGTGAAGACCCTAATGTGCACCACACTTCGCACTTTTGCCACCGAACGCGTCACGTATATTTTCGCCAAGCAAAATTGCCCCGTCGAAAGGACCGTTATGGATACCAAGCAGCAACTCGTCAATGCCCTCGCAGGCCTGGGCTCAACCATTACCGAAGCCATGGATGTCATCGAAGGCTTTGTCCCCTGCGGACATCCCGCTCTCACGGTATCGAACGCACTCGTCGCGCTGGACGCTGCCGATGATGCAGCTCTCGCCCAGCAGCTTGAGACCGTCGAGGGCTTTATCGACCACGTGAGCGAGAACCGTGGCGTGACCGCCTACCACGGCATCGAGGTCGAGCTCGCGGGTCCCAAAGCCGATCTGCTCGCAGCAATCCGCGAGGTAGGCGCCCTTATGCAGACCGCAGGCGTCAAGAACACCCAGGTCAACGAGTGGGTCTACCGTAGCTTAGCCGCGCTCGACAGCTCCGAAGAAAAGGCAGCCGAGCAACTCGCAGAAAGTCCCGCCATTAAGGCCGAGCTATTGTAAATAGCAGACGCGGGCCCCTTGGCGCATTGTCGTCCAAGAGGCCCGCAAACAGTTCACGTCAACCGATGGCCGCGCCGCCGCGTTCGGCCAAAGCAAGAATCGGCATCATTTGACGAGGTGTCTTTGCTGCAAGATCGGCATGTTCGAGCAGTTTGCGATCGTTGGTCACCAAGTAATCAACCTGCGCACGCTTGCACGCGGCGAGCACCAAGTTGTCCTCGTAATCGCGATGGAGCGCTAAGTATTTGTCGGCCAGCCAAAGGTCCGACGCATCTGCACCCACGGCCGTGGCGTTTTCGGTCATGTTCCGAACAAACGCCAACGCCGCATCGCCAATTGCACGGGCAGATGCCTCGTCGAGCGCTCCCCCGCTGGCAAGAACGCTACGCTTCAGCTCGTGTTGGACAACGTACAGCACGTCCTTGGCGATGTGCACCGGAAAGAACAGCAATGCCGCCGCCTCCGTCGCCTGCCCAATAAACGCACGCGCGACAAGCGACTCGGCATGGTCGGCGCAAAACGAATCGACCCATACGTTGGCATCCACCATTATTTTGAGGGGAGCCCCGCTCACAGGATCATCCCCTTTTGGCGATAGCGCTCGCCCATGGCTTCGGAATAGATTGTGTTCCAATCTCGATCGTCGGATACGGGCGATGTAGCGATGCCCAGGTCCGCGTAAAGCTGATCCGCCGCCGCCCATGATGCGGCAAACGGAGAATCCAGCGCGGCACCCCGCTGCCGGTCGCTAACGGCCTCGAGGATTTCCTCGCACGAACCGCCGCCCTGTGCAACCTTTGCCACGACCTTCTTGATAAGTTCGGGCAGCGTTCCACCCGAAAGTTGAAGCGCTTCCTCGGCACGTTCTTTTACCGAGCGATCCACACGGACATTTACCTGCACCATGCTGCCAGCAACGCTCATATCGATCACGCTCCTCCCGTCTGCTATCACTGCTAGCACTACTGTATAGACCCGCTAGCACACAGTCAAACGCAAATATACCCTGAATGTGACAAAGGGACAGTCCCTTTGTCACATTCCGTTCCTACAGCTGCCAGGCAGCCGCTTCCTTTTGTAGCGCGACCATGCGGGCGAATTCTCCGCCCGCTGCCTTGAGTTGTGCCGGAGCGCCCTGCTCGGCTACCACGCCATCCTTGAGCACAACGATCTTGTCGGCATTTTCCACCGTGCGCATACGGTGGGCGATCACGATAACCGTCTTGCCTGCGAGCAGGCGGGAAAGCGCCTGCTGCACCACGGTCTCGTTCTCCACATCCAAACTCGCCGTCGCCTCGTCCAGCAACACGATCGGCGCGTCTTTGAGCAGCGCACGGGCGATAGAGATGCGCTGGCGCTCACCGCCGGACAGCTTGGAGCCGTTCTCGCCGATCATGGTGTCATAGCCCTGCGGCATGCGGCTCACAAACTCGTCGCAGTTGGCGGCACGCGCGGCAGCAAGCACTTCCTCATCGGTGGCATCGCGACGACCAAGACGGATGTTTCCCATCACCGTGTCGTCAAAGAGCAACACGTCTTGGAACACAATGGCGTAGTCGCGCAGCAACACCTCGGGATCCACGCTCGCAACATCCACGCCGCCCACGGTGACCGTGCCTTCGGTGGCGTCCCAAAAGCGCGCGGCCAGGCGGCTCACCGTGGACTTACCGGAACCCGAAGGACCGACCAGTGCCGTGACCTCCCCTTCTTTGGCGGCAAAGCTCACATCGGTAAGAACTTTCTCGCCGGCGCGGCCGTCCTCGCCCGCACCATAACCAAATGCCACGTGATCGAACACCACGTCATGACCTACGGGCTCAAACTGCTCGCTGCCCCGCGCCACGGGCTCTTCCATGATGGAGCGCATGCGCTTGGCCGACGACTCGGCGGCAAACAGCTCGGACATCAGCATCAGTGCCTGATCGAAGGGCGCATAGATGCGGCTCACCATGAGCAGGAAGGCAAACATCACCAAAAAGTCGACCCGGCCGGAGGCGACCATCGCAGCGCCCGTGACCAACGTGGTGGCAATCCCCAGGCGCAGGATGGCAAAGGCGGAGTTGACCAAAAGCCCGTTGGCGAGCTCGCCTTTGGTGGTCTCGCGCTCCTCGGCATCGATCACGGCGTTGAGCCCCTCAAGATAATGGGCCTCCTGGTTGGTGGCGCGAATCTCGCGCACGCAGTCGAGCGTCTCCTGGATCGCCTCGGTGACCTTGACCTTCTCGGCGCGCACGCGGTCGAACACCGGGGTCATGGGGCCGCGTGTTAGATACAGCACGGCAAAGGCCACGGGAACGCTCCAAAACGCCGCGATCGCCAGCTGCCAGCAAAAGAACAGCGACGCCACGAACACAATGGCGCTTGCGATGACGGCACCCCAAAGCTCTCCCAGCACGTGGCTGTAGGCGTGCTCCATAGTCTGAACGTCGCCCATGATGGTTTCGGTTAGATCGGCCAGATCACGACGGCCGAAAAACGACAACGGCAGTTTGCGCAAGCGCTCGGCAATCCCCATGCGCTGCTTGCCGCACTCCTCGTAAAAGATGCAGTAGGTGTAGTAATACTGCTGCCAGTTAGAAGCAAAGAGCAACACAAAAAAGACCAGGAGGCCGCCCACGATCGGCAGGGCATCCGGCAGGTCAGCCCCGCTGGCGAGATGCTCGACAAAGCCGGCCATAACCAGGAATAAAAAGCCCATGCCGGCCATGGTAATGAGATTAGTGAGCGTGGTCCAGAAAATGCCGCGTTTTACGCCGGCGACGCCTTTATCGGATAGGAAATACTTCTTTTGGAATGAGGCGAACATTTAGGCCTCGCCTCCCTTCGTGACGGCGGCATCCGCGGTCGCTGCAGTGATTTTCCAGCTCGCGGCCTGTTCGTATTCGGCCCACATCTTGGCATACAGACCCTCTTGGGACAGCAACTCGGCATGGGTGCCAGTCTCCTGCACGCTGCCCTGGTTGAGCACCACGATTTGGTCTGCGCCCACTACAGTCGAGAGTCGGTGCGCGATCATAATGACCGTGCGACCCGCCGCCAGCTTGCTAAAGGCGCGCTGGATGAGCGCCTCGTTCTCGGGATCGGCAAACGCCGTGGCCTCATCGAGCACCACGATAGGCGCGTCTTTAAGGATCGCGCGGGCAAGTGCCACGCGCTGGACCTCGCCGCCCGAAAGGTACGCCCCGCCGGCGCCGAGCATGGTGTCGATGCCCTGCGGGAGCTTGGCCACGATATCGTCGCACTGGGCCGCGGAGAGGGCCGCGCGCACTTCGTCGTCAGTGGCTCCAGGCTTGGAGGCGCGCACGTTATCGGCAAGTGTTTGCCGGAACAGCTGGTTGGTCTGGAACACGAAGGCGACCTGGTCCATAAGCTCGTGCGGATCCATATCGCGAACGTCCACACCACCTACGAGCACTCGACCTGCGGAAACATCCCAAAAACGAGGAATCAGGCTGGCGCAGGTTGACTTGCCGCCGCCCGAAGGACCCACCAGCGCGAGGGTGCTACCTGCGGGAACGCTAAAACTCGCATGGTTGACGGCAGGCGCCTCGGCGCCCTCGTAGGTAAAGCTCACGTCCTCAAAGCGCACATCGCTGCCAGCGGGGTGCTTGGGTTGCGCGGGCACGGAGAGCCGCTTGGAATCCATGACGCTTCGAATGCGAGCCAGCGAATCGGCACTCATCTGAGAGGCCTCGCCCACAAACATAAGCTTGGTCATGGCCGTCGGCACCACGGCCGAAAAGATCGCGTAAAACGTAAAATTGACCATAAAGTGCGCGAAGTCCGTCTCGCCCGGCGCCAGCAGCAGCGCCACAGGCAAAAGAAATGCCACAAGGCCGTTGAGCGCAGTAAGGTTGAGCACCTGCGGACCCCGGCAAAACGTACCCGCATAGTTTTGCGCCATATCGGCGTATTCGGCGATCGCATCGTGGAACGCCTTAAAGGAGTAGACCGTCTGCTGGAACACCTTGACCACGGGGATGCCGCGTACGTATTCGGTGCCGGTCTTGTTCATCTTGACCAGCGCGCCCATGTAAGCCTTCATAAACTCGGCGCCCTTGCCGCTCATCATGGTGGCCATGGCGCAAAACGAAACGACGACCGAGATTAAGCATGCCGCGCCCAAACGCCAATCGAGGGCAAATAGCAGCACAAGCAGGCCCACGACCATGGCGGTGGCACCGGCGATATCGGGCAGCATGTGCGCGAGCAGCGTCTCGGTGGAGGCGGCACAGCCGTCTACGATACGGCGCAGCTCACCGGTGGCGTGCGTGTCAAAGTAGCCGAGCGGCAGCTTAAGCAGATGCTCGCTCGTAGCCTTGCGGATATTGGATGCGCAGCGAAACGCGGACAGGTGCGTGCACATGAGTCCCACAAAATAGACCACAATGCTCGCCAGGGCAAAGCCCACAGCCCACCAACCATACATCGCGATATTGGCGGCCTCGCTCCAGTTGGGCGCCACGGCGATAAGATCTCGCGCAACAAGCCAGATGCACACGTACGGGCCAAAGCTCAGCAGCTGCGAGAGCGCCGAGAGGGCCATGCCCAAATACGTTAGGAATTTACGTTCACCGGCATATGCAAGCAGCTCGCCGATGCCGCCACCTTCCTTTTTTGATCCCTTTGCCATGAGATTCCTTTCTAACGGCTTGAGAGTTAACCGTAAAAAACTTATCATGGGCGTGTTAGCCAAGGCACACAGTTGGGCCAGGCGTGGACGTTTTCGCAAATGAAGGGGACGCTTTTGAAAATGCGGTGGGCGGCAACCGATATAACCGAGCTCTACGCATCGCAGTTTGAGCAGTTTGGCTTGGAGTTCTCCGGCAAGGGCGCCGTCTTTACCGGCGAGGTGGCAAACGATCGGGCGCACGGCCGCGCATGGATCATGCCTCTCTCCCCCGCCTGCATCGTTATGGAGCATTTCATTACCCCGACGCACGATATGCACCTGGCCGAATACACACCCGAGCCGTACGCCTGCGTGAGCGAGGTCAGCGCGCCCACACTTATATGCATGCCCGAGGCTGGCATAACGCCTGCGAACCTTAAACCCTTGCATGGACCGTGGCCGAACAGCGCGGTGTGCAGCTTTATCCAAGATAGCTGCGGCGAGGAACTAAGTCCGCTGTTTGCAGGGCAGCTTTATCACTCGCGCTCGGTGCTCTTTTTGCCTGGATATTTTGACGAACTGGAGCACCGCTATCCCAACGAGTTCGCAGGGGTCTTTGAGGCGTTTGCCGAGCCATGGCACGAGGAAGCGACGTCCGCCATCTGCCACACACTGCACCGGATTAACGAGGACCGCGCCCGCACCGTAGGCGGACACGTCTATATGCAAGGCATCGTGGAGACCATGGTCGCGGAGCTCGCCTGTTCGCGCGCGGCCCACAAGCAGGCGCAGCAGGCGGCAGACACACGCGTCAGCATAACCATTGCCGAAGAAGCAACGGCAATGATTGAGCGCGCGCTCGACAAAGGCAGGCGTGTGGGTATCAACGAGGTGGCCGAGAGGCTCTACACAAGCCGCTCCAAACTATGCGCCACCTTTAAGGCCCAAACTGGCGAGTCCCTAGGCGCCTACATTCGCAGACGCCGTATGGAGCGAGCACAGGACCTTTTGGCCGATAGCGCGCTCACGATAGCGCAGGTCGCAGAGCGTCTAGGCTACCCTCAGCAGGCCGCCTTCGCCCAAGCCTTCAAGCAACACACCGGCACCACCCCCACCGCTTGGCGCTCCCAACATATATAAAGAATGAAGGCGCCAACGGCACCCTCATTCACCAAATTAAATTCAGCCCGCCTGACCCGAACGGCCGAGTCGTCACGAAACCGAGGGGCCGGGCGCAGGGCCTTGCCTCTCAATGAGTTCCCTTCAAAACAATGGGCGTGCCGACGGCACGCCCATTCACTCTATTCAATTCAGCCTACCTGACCCGAACGGCCGAGTCGTCTGGTCGTGGAAGCCCCGAGTCGCCGGGATGTTTCCTCCAAATGAGTTCCGCATGCAAAGAAGGCCACTAAATGTGGCCTTCGTCTTGCATAGGACTGTTTGAAATTTGGAGGAAACACCCCGGCGACTCGGGGCTTCCCCGGCCTCGCAGCTACGAGAGCGACGTTCTCAGCAACTCGTTGAAGAGCTTCGGGTTGCCTTTGCCGCGGCTCGCCTTCATGCACTGACCCACCAAAAAGCCGATGACCTTCTGGTTGCCGTCACGATACTGCTGCGCCTGATCGGCACAGTTTGCCAGCACCTCGTCCACGATCGGCTGCAGCGCGCCGGCATCGCTCACCTGACGCATGCCGCGCTCGTCGACGATCTTGTTGGGATCGTCACCGGTCTGGGCCATGGCCTCAAAGACCTCGTGCGCTTGGTTGGAGCTGATGGCATCGGTCGCCAGCAGCTTGGCGAGTGCTGCCACCTGAGCCGGCGCGATACCGGACTCGGCGAGCGACACGCCCGCGCCCTTAAGGTAAGCAATCATCTCGTTCACCAGCAAGTTTGCAACCGTCTGGGCCTCCTTGCCAGCCATACCGGCAGCGGCCGCCTCAAAGAACTCGGCAAACTCCGGGTCGCCGGCGATCTGCTCGGCGTCGGCCGCCTTAATGCCAAAGTCGGCCTCAAAGCGGGCGCGCTTGGCATCGGGCAGCTCGGGGATCTCGCCACGGCAGCGGTCGATAAACTCGTCGTCCAGATCGAACGGCGCCAGGTCGGGATCGGGGAACAGGCGATAGTCGTCGGCCGTCTCCTTCACACGCATGACCACAGTGCGCTTGCGGCTGGGCTCCCAGTGGCGGGTCTCCTGATAGATGATGCCGCCCTCCTCGAGCACCTCGGCCTGGCGGCAAATCTCGTAGGCAAGGCCATCGTGCAGGCTCTTAAACGAGTTGAGGTTCTTGAGCTCGGTCTTGGTACCCAGCTTGGTCTCGCCGCGACGGCGCAGCGACACGTTGCCGTCGCAGCGCATGGAACCCTTCTCCATGGAGCAGTCCGAAATGCCCAGCGTCACAAAGATGCGGCGGAGCTTCTCCATAAACAGGCGCGCTTCCTCGGGCGTACGCAGGTCGGGCTCAGTCACGAGCTCAATCAAAGGCGTGCCGCAGCGGTTGTAGTCGACGAGCGACTCGGCCGCGGCGGTAATGCGGCCCTCGGCGCCACCCACGTGGACCATCTTGGCGGCGTCCTCCTCCATGTGGATGCGCAGGATGCGGATGGGCACCGTGTAGGAACCGTCCTCGCGGCGCTCGGGCATCTGCAGGTTGGACGCATCGTAGCTGGCCAGGTGACCGGCGCGCTGATTGCCCTCGCGCATGGTCGACGTCATGGACGTGGACAGGCCCTCGGCGTTGGCCGAGGCGCTCGCCAAGCTCTGGGCCTCGGCCTCGCCAAACGCGCAGTCGGGGCGCTCGGCGGCACCGCGACCGGTCACGTCCAGATCCAGGTGACCATACATGGCAAAGGCGACCGGACCCTGCGTGGTCTGGAAGTTCTTGGCCATATCGGGATAGAAGTAGTGCTTGCGGTAGAACATCGAGTGGCGCTGGATCTCGCAGTTGGTGGCGAGACCGGCCTTGACGATGCTCTCGATGGCGCGCTTATTGGGCACCGGCAGGGCGCCGGGCAGGCCCAGGCACACCGGGCACACGTTGGCGTTGGGCTCGTCATCGTGGCTGAGCTTACAGTTGCAGAACATCTTGGTGTCGAGTGCGGTGAGCTCGGTGTGGATCTCCAGGCCGATCACGGCCTCCCAATCCTGCAGGACCTCGGAAAGCTCCTTCATTACAGCTCGCCTCCCTTCCCGGCAAAATCGGGCGCGACGGAAAGCGCGGGCGCACCCGTGACGGCATCGGCAAAGCCGCGCTCCAGGGCGCGGGCAAACGTGAGCAGCTGACGGTCCTTAAACGCCGGACCAACCAGCTGGGCAGAAACGGGCAGCTGAGTATCCTCGCCCAGGCCCAGCGGCACCGAGATACCGCCGTTGCCGCATATGTTGAGCGAGATGGTGTACAGATCGGAGAGGTACATCTGCGTGGGGTCGCTGATCTCGCCAAACTTAAAGGCCGTTCGCGGCGAGGCGGGCATGAGGATGGTGTCCACCTTGGCATACGCGGCGTCGTAGTCCTGCGTGATGAGCGTGCGGGCCTTTTGCGCAGCGTAGTAGTACTTGTCGTACACGCCCGAGCTCAGCAGGTAGGCGCCGAGCATCTGACGGCGCTTGGCCTCGGCGCCAAAGCCGTGGGCGCGCGACAGCGAGCTCTGGTCGGACAGGTTGGCGCAGCCCTCCTCCTGATAGCCGTAGCGAATGCCGTCGAAACGTGCCAGGTTGGAGAACGCCTCGGCCGGGCCGATGACGTAGTAGGCGGCGATGGCGGCGTCCAGGTGCGGCAGGTCGACCTCGACCAGCTCGGCGCCCTGGTTCTGCAGCTCCTGGGCGGCGCGCTGAACAGCGGCCTTGACCTCGGGCGTCAGGCCCTTGGCCTCCATAAACGCAGGGATGATGCCCACGCGCTTGCCCTCGATGCTGTCGTTGAGGTGCTCGGTAAAGTCGACGGCGCAATCCTGGCTGGTGCAGTCGTACGGATCGTGGCCCGCGCCGGTAAGCGCGTTCATGGCCAGCGCGACATCCTCGACCGTGCGGCCAAAGGGACCCACCTGGTCGAGCGACGAGCCAAAGGCAACCACGCCGTAACGGCTCACGGCGCCATACGTGGGCTTAAAGCCCACCACGCCGCACAGCGACGCCGGCTGGCGAATGGAGCCGCCGGTGTCCGAGCCCAGCGAAAGCGCGACCTCGCCCGCGGCGACAGCGGCAGCGGAGCCACCCGAGGAGCCGCCGGGCACGCGCTCGGTATCCCAGGGGTTGTTGGTGCGGTGGAACGCCGAGCTCTCGGTGGAGCTGCCAAAAGCGAACTCGTCCATGTTGGCCTTGCCCATGGGCAGGCAGCCGGCGTCGAGCATGCGCTGGACGCAGGTGGCGGTGTAGACGCTCTGGTAGTCCCCGAGCATGCGGGAAGCGCAGGTGGTGCGCGTGCCCACGAGGTTCATGTTGTCTTTGATGGCCAGCGGCACGCCCGCAAGCGGGGGTAGCGGCTTTCCGGCGGCACGGTCGGCATCCACGCGCGCAGCGGCCTCGAGCGCAAGCTCGGGCGCTACCTGCAGGAATGCCTGGACCCCGCCCTCGCGCGCCTCGATGGCGGCAAGGGAGGCCTGAGCCACCTCGGTAGCGGTAAAGTCGCCGGCGGAAACGCCCGCGGCGATCTGGGCGGCGGTAAGGGAATCGAAGCTTAGCGCCATTACTCGCTCTCCCCCTCTCCCAAAATGGACGGCACGCGGAAGTAGCGGTCGCGCGCGCTGCCGGCGTTTTCGAGCGCAACGTCGAGCGGCAGGTCGCGCTCGGGCTCGCGCAGGTCATCGCCCATCACGTTGGACAGGCTTCCGATGGGATGGAACGTGGGCTCCACGTCGGGTAAGTCATATTGCAAGACGGGCTCGAGCATCTGGACGGCGTCGTTCATGTAGGACGTCATCTGGGTGAGCTCGTCATCGGTCAGTGCGATCTTTGCGTACTCGGCGATGCCGCGCACGTCTTTCTCGCTGAGTGCCATAGGCGCTCCCTTCCGCATAACAGATAAACCGCTCTAGTATACAAGGCAATGCCGCTTGGAGCAGGCGCTTTACCCAAATGCAGCGAAAACGTAACGAGGGCGGCGGTTGGCAGGCTGCGGGCTGGCGGTTCTGCAGCGAAACCGCACCGTCCATAGCGAAAACCGTCCCTCCCGCAACGAAAACCGCGCCGTCTGCAACGAAAACCATCCCGCCCGCAACGAAAACCGCGCCGTCTGCAACGAAAACCATCCCGCCCACAACGAAAACCGTCCCGCCCACAACACAAAGCATCACAACATTCGACGCTTTTCGTCCAAATCGCGATTTTCATCGAATGTTGTGATGGTTTGGAAGCCCCGACCACCGCAAAGGTACCTGTCCCCATTGTGGTGGTTCTGAACAATGTCTTATGCCGAGGCCTTGGCCTTGCGACGTTTGCGGACCGCGTGGATCACGATGTCCAGCAGCAACAGCACAATGGCAACGACCACGATGAGCACGGCAAACTCGCGCTTGCCCCAGTGGCGGCCGGCCAGCGACTTTTGCTTGTCGACGTCCTTTTTGCTGTACTTGGTGCGCACGCAATGCACCAGCAGGCGATGGTCGTTCACGCCGTAGGGCGTGCAGGTGACGAGCGTCACCTTGTCGGCGCCGGGCTCGATGGTCAGCGACTCCATTTCCTCGGGCAGCACGACCTCGGAGTCCACCATCTTGTAGGCGAGCGTCTTGTTCATGGTGTGCAGCAGCACCAGGTCGCCGGGCTCCAGCGAGTGGATGTCGTCGAACATGCTCAGGTTGCGCATACCCGAGTGCGCGGTGAGCACGCAATGCGTCGAGGTGCCGCCCACCGGCAGGCTCGTGCCCTCCAGGTGGCCGACGCCCGCCATAAGGACTTCCTCGCTCGTGCCGTGGTAGATGGGCATGCTCACGTCGATGGAGGGGATCTCGACCCAACTCATCATGGGGTCGCGGTCAAAGATGAGCTGCTGGGCGTAGGGCTCGATCTGGTCGGCGGGGAGCTCGGTGGCCTCGCCCGCCAGCTGCTCGTTAAAGGAGCGCGCCTGGAGCAGGATGCGCTCGCGCTCCTCGGCAGATAGCGCGTCCACGGTGCTGGACACGGTGCTGATCTGGTTGAACACGCCCGAGGCCTCGAGCCGGTCCAAAATCCACGGCCAGGTCATAAGGCCCACGCCAATAAGGATGATAACGATGGTGATGAGCCGATCGGCCCAGCGCGGCAGCCGCTTGCGACGGCGCTTGGGCTTTGGTTGAGGTTTGGGCTGAGGGCTTGAGCCGCCGTTGGCCGCGGCGTTATTGCTCTTCATATGTTTGGCGCCCTGCACCATCGCCGGTCACTCCTCTACAACTCAAGTTGTCTAAACAAATAATAGCCGATTAGCAGGCTCCCCCGCCCGACAACACAGCTAGACTGCACCGTCCAGTCGAGGATAAGCCAGCATTTGAGTTTTCAAAATGTCCCGAATCGGCTGGGCGATTCGGGATACAATGTCTGTAGGAAACGACGCACCCCGCGTAAGTGATCGAAAGCGCGGGCGACCAGTTTCCGGTGTTGTTAAATGCCCGGGCCTCTAACCCCGGGCATTCTTATTTGCGCTTGCGGCGCAAATGCCTTCTACCGTCCGCACCGCGCGTGCGCCTACGGACCTTAAACCGAACCTCATACGAGTCAAGAAACGCGATGACGAACGAGCCCACCGCCGCGAG
The DNA here is from genome assembly GCF_040093305.1 of Collinsella sp. CLA-AA-H302. Classification (NCBI taxonomy): domain Bacteria; kingdom Bacillati; phylum Actinomycetota; class Coriobacteriia; order Coriobacteriales; family Coriobacteriaceae; genus Collinsella; species Collinsella sp. CLA-AA-H302. The sequence continues at coordinate 67,880 of NZ_JBBNJW010000002.1, read as the reverse complement.
GGCGGCGAGGGCGTTAAGGAATTTCAGCATTTGGGGACCTCCGATCGAGTCGTCGGCCGCCCGCGCACGGGATGCGTCGCAAAGCCATTTTACTGCGAGTGTATGCACCAACAGCTGGTAAACGCAATAATTGCAAACATCTGTTCGATATTCATATGCTTGATCCATCGGGCAATGGAGCCTGGCTGTGTTACCCAAAAAGAACGGGGCAGACACCAGTGCGGAGTCTGCCCCGAAAAGAGAATGGCAAAGCAAGAACGTGAATAGACCAGAAAAGTGTCCGCAAGTCTCATGGCCATCACATCCCACCTGCCAAAGGGATGGGTGAGCGAGCGTTACTCCTGCTCGGACTCCTCAGCCTGCTTACGGCTGCGGATGAGGTGCGCCACGCCGATGCACAGCACCGCGCCACCAGCGATCCAAGTGAAGGTCACGCCGTTAAGACCGGTGAGCGGGAGGCCGGAGCCCTTCTTGTTCTTAATCGTGAGGGGCATGGTTGCGCCATTTGCATCCCCAATGACGGTCATCTCCTTATTGTTGGAGCTGACCGTAAGCGTATCCAACTCACCATTTTTCTTGTAGGACGGAGTCACCGTGATTTCAAATGGGGCAACGGTGTTGTAGCCGGCGGGCGTAGTGGTCTCAGTAATCTGGTATGTACCGGTATCAAGGCCGGGAATATAGACCTTGCCGTCTTCGAGTTTCGTCTTGAACTCATATGCCCGGCTTTCGTCGACAATTTCGCCGTTTTCACCAAGCCACTTGTTATCCAAAGTGCCCTCGTCACCTTGAATAACCTTAACCTTAAAGCCCGCCTGGAGATTCTTTCCCGTTAGCGCGCTCCCGGTGTCCTTATCGGTCTTGGTGACATCGAGACGGAAGACGTGATCCGTCACAACCTTGATCTCGGATTTACCGGTACCTTCGGCCATAGGGTTGTTGGAGTACTCGAGATAGACCTCGTTTTTATTACCGGGAGCTTCATAGCTAGCCTTGCTATTGAGTTCGGCCTTGTAGAAGACAACGATTTGAGTTTTAGCATCGATATTAAGAGGCTCGCTTACATTAGCCTCAGTAGCCGACTTCAATCCCTTATCATTAAAACTCACCGTCAGAGTATTATTATTGCCCTTAGCAGGCTCAAACACGGTGTAGCTATTCGGACCTATCTTGGTATAGCTCCCGTCATTCAGCGCATAAACCTCGAGCGAGCCCTTAGCATAAGTAAGGCCCTGCGAAAGGGTATCCGTAAACTTGTATGCATAGGAATCATAGGTGGCGTAGTTGTCTGCAATCGTGCCGGTAAGTTTATAGCTTATTTGCTGACCCACCTGGGAGTCAGCAAAATTACTCCACTCATCTTGAGCGGTGTAACCGCCTTGTTTCTCCTTGCCGTCGTTAAGGATCTCCTTATTGACCGTTGGGATGCTGGTCTTCTCCGTAACGGTCACGGGATCGCCACCAACGATAGCGAAGATTGGAGAGGTGCCCGTATTCGGCTTATCCGCCTTAAGGCCGTCCGGCACGAACAGGTAATAGCCATCGCCGTAACGGCCATCGGAAGTGATGTTAGGGCGCGTCCACGACTTGTCCGCCGTAAGGTTTCCCGCAACGGTCTCCGCCTCAACACCTTGCTTCTTACCTGAAACCGCAGCCGCAATTTCATAAAGCATATCGCCGGGGGCAACACGCGTACCTTCTCCGCTGGATGCCGTGCTGGCAGTACTTTTCACATTTTGAGAAAGCCACTCGGCCACATCCGAAGCAGAGGGATCGTCCTTGAGCTTCTTGGTAGAATCTTTCTTCACGAGTTCCTGATACTCGGTAGACCCCGTAATGGCGGTAATCACCTTGGAACCGATAACATCATTTGCCCATTTAATATCGGAAGCAACCTTACCTTTGTCTTTCTCGTCAACGACTTTTGCCTTGAAGATCTGATAAGCCTTGAACGTATTGTCCTGGTTGGCGTTGTTGACCTTATTGATCGTGATGCTGCCCGTCGCACCATCCTCAGCGAACGCCATAGTCACCGGGGCCATGACGCCGCCGAAGCTCAGCGCTGCTGTGAGGCCGGCGGTTACTGCCAGGCGTGCGATGTTCTTGCTCATGCTCATCTTCTTTTCCTCCATTTTCCGGTTGGCTCTCATTCGATCGATCATCATCTGTCTGTGTCTTAGCATCTACTTCGCTACGTCTCGCCCCGCTCTCTGTGGGGCTGCCAGCTACTCTTTATGGCTGCCACCTCCCCGCTTGACCAAGAGCGCGACCACGATGAGCGCGGCTCCGGCGACCGCTGCGGCGGCCGCGGCGTACATTGCCATATCGCCAGTCGAGGGCATAAAGCCTCCGGTGGTAATGCTAGGGGGTGTGCCGGTGGGCGTGTTGATGAGCGACGCCTCCAGGCTGCCCGTCAACCCGTCCGCGCTGTCGGCGCGCAGGGGCGACTCGGCCGTGATGGTGAGCTTGGGCTTGGTGGCGGCCACCTGGTCGACGTCCAGGCCCTCGGCCTTGACCGTCACGGAGCGCGTGCCCTCAAAGGCGGTGTAGCCCTTGGGCGCCTTGAGCTCGCGGACCTCCAGCTTGCCCGAGTCCACGCCCGAGACGGTCACGCGGCCATCCTCGCCCGTGGTGACGGTGACCTTGCCCTCCGCATCCCACGTGCCGTCGGCCGCCAGCGTACGACCGCGGTCGTCGGCGATGCTCAGGACCGCCCCGGCAAGCGGCTTGTCGCCGTCGCTGCCGCGCTTGGTGAGCGCGAGGTCCCAGGTGTAGGCGCACGCGTCGTCGCTCGGCGTGCGGGTGAAACCGGCGTCGCCGGACTGGTCGGCAAAGGGAGAGCGCGGGTAGCGCAGGTAGACCTCGTTGGGGTTGCCCTTCGCGATGCCGTGGTTGCACGCGCTGTTGAGCGGCGCATTGTACACGGCGACCACGCGGGCGCCCGCGGCGAAGGCGTCGGCCCCGCCGAGCGCGGCGATCAGGTCGCCGGTGCGCACGGTGAAGGTGTTGCCGTCGACCGCTACCTTGGTGGCACACTGGGTCGTGATATCGGTCCAGCCCTTCGTGGGCTCGGTGCCGGCGCGGCCGTCCTTACCGGTCTGGACGGCGTCAAAGCCACCGTCCGCGCCCGCCGCCACGTACACGCGCATGCTCGCGGCCACCTTGGAGGGGTCGAGCCCCGCGCTCATGGTGTCGACGAACCGCACCGCGTAGGTGTCGTAGGCCGCGAGTCCCGCCGGGACCGTGGCCGAGAGGCGCCAGTACAGGTCGTCGGCGACCGTGGCGTCGGCGGCCTTCTGCCAGGCGGCGGTGCTGTCCTCCAGCACGTGCTTGGCCACCTTGGGAGTGGCGGCCTTGGGCTTGACGGTGACGGCGCTGCCACCGACCAGGGCCATGACCGGCGCGGTGCCGGCCTCGCCCTGGGCGATGGCGTCGTCGTCGGCGACGATGAGCCAGTAGCCGCAGGGCAGCTCGGCCGCCGTGCCCGCGTTAAGGGCCACGGACACGGCGCCAGAGCTCTGGAGGGAACGAGCGAGCTGTGCGCTCAGCGCGCCCGCAAGGTGGGAATCGGCGTTGAGCCACTCGGCAGCTTCCTGCGCGGTGGTCTGGGAATTGGGCATGCCGGCGCTGTGTAGCACGGGCAGGACGGCGTCGCGCGCGGCGTCGCTTGCCCAGGCGAGGTCGGTGGCGATCTTGGCGTCGCTGTCGCCGTCGACGACGTTGGCGCTAAAGATCTGGTAGGCGTCGTAGCTGCGCGCCACGGTGCCGCTCACCGTGATGGAACCGGTCGAGGTCGGCGCGGCCTGCGCGGATGCGGGGAACACAACCGCGCAGGTGCCGATCAGGAGGGCAAGCAGCGCAAACAAGATCGGGAAGGAGCAAACTTTCTTATTCACGACGCTCACCTCCCTTCGCATTCGCCTTGCGACGAATGTGCATCCAGGCTGCAGCGACGCAAAGCATCGCCGCGCCGGCAAGGTACGTCAGAGTTACGCCCGACATACCAGAAAGGGGCAAAGAGGTGGAGTAGGTGTTGGTGAAGGTGGGGTTATCGGTCTCCTGTTCCGTGTTGTTGGCGTCGACCTCGTAGTAGGTCGGCGTGCAGGTCAGCGTGCCGTCACCCTTGTCCGCTGCCGTCACCACGACCTTGAAAATCTTGGTGTCGTTGGTGTAGCCCTCGTGTTTGGTGCCATCGCCCTCACTGGCGGCGCATTCACGAATATAGTAGGTGAACGTTGCTTTACCGTCGTTGAAGTCGCTGACTTCGAGTTTCTGATTGTCGAACTTCACCGTCTTCGAGCTGTTCGAGTCATCAGCGGTCCACTTTTTATCAAGCACCTTTTCCCCGCTGCCATCCTTGGTATACAGCTCGAACTTGAACTTTTTCATCTCGCCGCCGACGACCTTCTTGGTCACCTGAGGCGTCCAAGAGCCCTTGGCTGTGTATGCATTAGTAAAGGTCTTATTGTTCGTGAGATTGACGGACACATTACTGCCATCGTGCGGGGTAACCTCCATCGAGTCCCCTTTGGCGAGATTAGTGACCTTTACTTTTCCAACCGAGTAGTAGGTGTAAGTAATGTCCAGCACCTTCTGTGTCTGGGCCACCGTTGTTTCAAACTCAATCTTGTAGATAGTCTTGTCGTATGTCACACCAGAAACGGGCCTGTCACCGGGATCCTCAACTAGGTAGTAGACAACCGGGTCATCGGAGTAGACCCTGCCTAAATCAAAGGCAAAGCTACCGTCAGCGTTGTTCGTGACCCCATCGCCAACTCTTGTGCAGCCATTGCGCTGCAATTTGCCATCGGCGTCAAAGAAAGGGGCACCACTCGCACCCTGCTTCAACAGCTGGAACTTGAATTCTTCCGGACGAAGCGCGCGGCCCGTCAGTGCCTTAGTGCCGTTGAGCTTCATACTGGGATACACGCTCACCTGCGTGGTGGAGCCAGCGATTACGTCGCCGTTGGTCATGATTCCGCCACCGTGGACGTTGGATTTGTTGCCTGTGATATATAACGAAGCCCGCCCTATAGCGACATTTTGATCATCACCGGACGAGTCGGACCTTAGGCCAATCATGTACTTAGCTTGGGCGCCCTCGTACTTGCCGATAGACGTTCGTGTATTGTCGATCGTGCCCGACCAGTTAGCAGCTCCGCCACCAAGCATCTGACCTGTTACGGCAGCGATATACGGCAGCGATTCAGCGTTAGCACTATCGCGAATAAGAAAAAGATCCTGGTGACCGGCTTTTATAAAGTCTTCAGTTATTTCGCCGCCTTTGCTTGTATCCGCGTCATCGGTCTTGGCGTGGGTGCCTTGCGATCGATGCGTACCGTTTGCGTCAGTGTTGCCAAAAATCGCAATACCATTGGTGTCGGTAATCGCCGTCTTGCCGGTCGGGCAGGCGGCAAAGCCGCCGCCAAAGCCCTGGGCATCATTCTTGGTAATCAGAGCGTTATATATCTTGAGGCTTGCCGGCTGAACGTTGTTGTCGCCGCCGCCCTGGACGAATACGCCACCGCCGCCCCAGTCGTTGTCTGTATTGGTTTTGTTGTTGGTGATATATGCCTTAGTGCCAATAGGAACGTTGAACACGCTCTCAGTAGGCGCAGTGATACGGATACCGCCACCCTCTGAGTTTTGCGCCACATTGCTGGCGATGATTCCACCAGAAAACGTAAACCCGGAAAGAGCTTGATTCCAAACGCCAGCATAAACGCCGCCGCCAGCCTCGGCAGAGTAGTTGCCCGTGATGTAGCCGCCGCTAATAACCAGACTGCCTTTTCTCTGTCCTTGTACGTTGCTAAAGGCAGCAATGCCGCCGCCACCGTGACAACCGTTACCCTTGTGTCCTTCATCGTAGTGCTGATATTTGTTGTTAGTAATGTAACCATCCGTAATGGTCACATTAGAGTTCTCAGCACAAATTCCCGCGCCATAACCGCTTTGATCATTATTTGTACCGTTACCGGAGATAATACCGCCAACCATGTTTACCGTAGAATTCATGGCATAAACGCCGCCGCCACTGGGGGCATAGTTACCAGCGATTACGCCGTCAGAGATCACCAGGGTTGAGCCCTCAACATGAATTCCAGCACCAGCGCCACTGCTGCCCATAGAAGCACCACAAACGTATCCGCCACTCATGTAGACAGTAGAGCCGTTCTCGGCATAGATGAGGTTGCCGACGTTGCAACCCTTTGCCTGCGTGAGCGTACCGCTTGTGAGATTAAACGTACCGCCCGCATAGACGTTTATGAGCTTCATCGTGGAGCTTTTAGTGGTGCCCACGATGGCGCCGCTGATGCTGACCTCGTGCTTGTAGAGCGTCTCAGTGGTAGCAGTGCCATTCGGAGTTGACTTGGTCACGTAGTACGTGAGCTTGCTGGGCATACCGTTGCCGTCGTAATCGAGCGTAGCAAGATTCCCGTATTTGTCGAAGTCCTGCTTGCACTCACTGTCGACTCCCGGATTCAAATCCTCAATCGTGAACGTCGCGCCCGCAGGCACATTGAACATGGACATGTTATTGCGACCTGATTCGGTGCCATTATGCTTAATCTTGTGACCATTTAAATCTAAGGTCACCTCACCTGCGCCCAACGTAATGTCACTTGCATACTCGACATCGGCATTCAAGCGAAACTTGCCGGTTTTTTTATCATTTTGAAGGTAATTGCAGAGGTCCTGCGCTGTATTAATCTGCGTATATCCGTCCGCGTCTTCCACAGCTAGAGCAATATCGCCCTCATCATTAGCACTGTCATCCGCAGGCTGTACAGCATCCTCAACCCCTGCGTCATCGGACAACAGGCTCGCCGCACCAGCGTCGCCAGAGGCTTCGTCATTCTTGACGTCGTTGTTATCCTGCCTTTCGGTATCCCCGTTGTTGGTGTTGTCTACATCAGTAGACTCACTTGAGGAACCCCCCCCCATCACAGTTTCCTCGGCAGAAACCGTCTGGACATCGTTGGCAATGGCCTGCGAGATCGGGGGCATGACGAGCGACAGTATCAGGCTCAAAACGGAGGCTCCGCACAAAACACCTGCCAGTACACGGCGCGTCGCTTTATTACTCTGCTTAGATTTGTCCGAATTCGCTTTCATCGATGTCTCCTCCCCAAGAGACCGCGATCTTGCTCTTTCACCATCAAACTTGGGCGCGCAACCTATAATTGCTCGCGCTCGATATGCATATTATTACTATTTGTTTAAACAACGCAAGCCTAACAATGTCAGTTCTGCTTCGCGTTGCCTTAACTTCTTGACAATTATTCAAACTGTGCATTGTTTTTCGAGGGTTTAATTTCGGAAAGACGCTGGTAAACCTGTTAGCAAATCTAGATAAATGACACTTTACCATTGTTTGTACAACATTTTGTTTTAACCCGCTCAATCTGTGAACGGTCAAAATTGCGCCGTGAATGGCAGTATATCTACCTGCAAATATTAGTTATGAGCTAATTGGTCAATTACTGCACGACCAGCGTGTGTATCACATGTTCATACATCGACACTTGAATGACATCGCATGTTACCGGCTGCAAATCTCCTCGCTACAAAAAAGCGTCCCAACAATCGACTGTTGGGACGCTTGGAAAACCACCACAAAGGCGCTCTGCCCTCTTTGTGGCTGCCCCCGCGCTACAGCAGATGTTCCTCGATAAAGATCGCGATGCCGTCTTCGTCGTTGCTGGCGGTTACAAAATCGGCGGCGGCGCGGGTGGCATCGCTGCCATTTGCCATGGCCACACCCACGCCGGCGTCAGCCACCATGCAGGTGTCGTTGTCGGCATCGCCAAACACGCAGATGTCCTGGAGCTCCATGTCGTTGAGCTCCGCTACGCGCACAAGGCCGCGCGTCTTGGACACGCGCGGATCCATGAACTCGTAGAGCCGCTGCGTGGTTTGCAGAGCCGCCGCCTTAACAGTGTTATCGGCAAACGTCGACGCCCGCTCAATCACCCGCGGCATTACCTCGGGCGCCATGGTAAACATCACCTTGGGCTGCGGCTCGCGCAAAAACTCGGCAAAATCGACCACCTGGTAGGGCACGCCGTCGACGCGCGACAGGTGCTCGACGCACGCGTTGCTCTCGGGCACGTAGAACACGCCGTCTCGGGGGCAGACGGGCGTTGCCGGAAGGTCCGCCATGTGCTTGCAGATACGCGCGATGGTCTCGCCCGGCAGCGGATAGCTCAGCTCGTTGATGTTGTGCGCGCGGTCGATGACCTCGGCGCCGCCGCAGCCCACCAGCACGTCCACCAGGCCTTCGATGCCCCAGAGCTCGTACATGGCCTCGGTCGCGTGGGCGTCGCGCCCGGTGCACAGGCCAAAGAGCACGCCGCGCTCGCGCAGGGCGCGAATCGCCGCCACGGTGCGCGGGGACACCGTGTGCTGGCTCGTGAGCAGCGTACCGTCGATATCGCAGAACACGGCTTTGATGTGGCTGAAGGTGGTGTCCATGGGAGCCTTTCTGGGTTGTGCGGCGGTGTGGGGCGTATTCGCGAACGGCGTACATGGTATACCAAGGCATGCACGGGGCGCTTTGGTGCAAAACCGCCACAAAGGTGCCTGGCCCCTTTGTGGCGGTTGCGGCGTTTGCGGGCCAAACCATCACAACATTCGACGTTTTTCGGCAAAATCGCGATTTTTACCGAATGTTGTGATGGTTTCTTACCTATTTCTTACCGGTTTACGGCACGTTCCAAATGCCGGCGTCCAAATAGCAACAACGCCGCGGGAACCGCCGTCACGACCATGCCAGCCCCCACGAGCGTCTGCTGCACGCCAAATGTCGCCGCCAGCCACGGGGCAATCGCCAGCGGCGCCACGCCGGCGAACATGTTGCCAAAGCCCATGACCGAGTTCACACGGCCAAGCTGCTCGAGCGGTGCCGTCGTCTGCACAATGGTGTTGTGGAGCGGGTTGACGACACCCCAAGCAATGCCCAGGGCGATCTGACCAACAAGGGCCACGCCCACGTACGGCGTCCCCACATAGAGCAGACTTCCCAGGCCCACGGACACGAGCGCCACGAGCAGTGTTTTAAGGTTGACCAGGTGCGGTGACAAGCGGAGCGCGAGCACGGCACCCAGCACCGCGCCCACGCCCGAGGCCGACGAGAGCCAGCCCATCCACTCAACGCCGACGTGCAGGACATCGCGATAGAAAAACGACTCCAGCGGATCGAAGGCTCCGTAGCCAAAGTTCGAAAGAAAAATGATGCAGAAAAGTAGCGCGAGGACGCTGTTGGTGAAGACTGTCTTGATGCTGGCTGCGAAGGTGGCGCGGGCGGACGTGCTGGGGTTGGAGCTTCGTCCCGCACGCTCCCCTTCCTCTGCCGAATCGGCATCCGCATGCCCGGCGACATGGCTGGTCTGCGGCCTAAAGCCCCAGCCGGCGATGAACGCCAGCACGGTAAAGAGCATCATGAGCACGAAGACCGCGCGCGACGACGCAGCCGCCGCGACAAAGCCGCCCAGCGTGGGGCCAACGATGATACTCACGTTTGAAAACATGGCGATGGCGGAGTTGATGTCTTTGAGCTCGACAGGATCGTCGGTGAGGTAGGCCGGATAGGACGTGGCGATGGGCTGGGCGAATCCCATCACAAAGCCCAGAAACACCGCGCCGAGCAGGACGACGCCGGTCGCGCTACCAAAGGCGATGATTGCCGTGCCAGTTGCGAGAGCGCCGATGGTGCTCAGCAAGAAATGGTGGCGCGGACCCCGGGCGTCGAGCTCCGCGCCACCCGCAAAGGATCCCAGGATCACGAAAACGTTCATGAACAGGACGGCCAGCGATGTCGCGACGACTGAGGCATCGTCCGCATAGGTAAGCGTTCCGATGACGCCGATAAAATAACTGGTCTGAAACCCGGTGTAGATGAGGAAGCGCATTGCCACCAGGCGCTTGGCCTGCACGGACAGCGATGATTGAGGCTTTGAGAAAAGAGAGGCGAGCATGGAGACTCCTTGTTTCATACGAATGCGGACGGCGGGCATTCGCCACCGTCTGTCAAATCAATCTATCCGCATGAAACATTAAGGACGCATCAAACCCCTTTTCTCCGTTTTTCGCCCAGCACGAACTACTTGGTAGATTTTAAGGCATGTCCCAAATATCTACCAAAGAAAAAACCACCACAAAGGTGCCTGGCCCCTTTGTGGTGGAAATGGCGTTTGCCCAGATAAAACCTGCCAAAATAAACCTGTCCCTTTTTGGCATGTTATGGCAGCGCAGCGAGCCGGCGTCGAGCCTTAAAGATGGTCTTGGATCAGGTCGCAGATGGCTCGGGCGTCGTTGATGTTGATGGCTCGGGTCGCAAAGCCGGCGTCGAAGGCCTGGCGTGCCAGGGCCTCGTTGCAGGCAAGGGCCAGCGTGTGACCGTCGACCAGGTCGAGCGAGCTCTTGCCGCGCAGACGGTCGACACCGGAGCGCGCGACGACGATGTTGTCGAAGCCCTCGGTCTTGTAGCCCTCGATGATCACCACGTCGACATCGTTGTAGCGCGACAGCAGCTCGCGTGCGGGCATCTCGTCCTCCTCGAGCGTGTCGGCGTACTCGGCCCAGCGTGTGGCGCAGATAAGGCCCACGTGCTTGGATCCGGCCTGGTGATGGCGCCACGTATCCTTAGCGGGCACGTCGATATCAAAGCCGTGGTGCCCATGATGCTTGAGCGAACCCACGCGCAGGCCGCGGCGGGTGAGCTCGGCGATAACCTTCTCGACGAGCGTGGTCTTGCCCGAGTTTTGGTAGCCGATAAACGCAATCGCGGGGACGGCCGGCGTCGGAGCTGCGGGCACGACGGCGACAGGTGCGCTCGCGGGCGCGGCACCGTCAGCAGCCACGGCCTCAACAGTAGCGGCCTGACGCTCGGCACGATCCCACACGCCCGAGCGGCCGCCCTCCTTGTGCAGCAGGCGCACGTCGACGATCTCCATGCCGCGATCGACCGCTTTGCACATGTCATAGATCGTAAGGCACGCAGCACTCGCTCCAGTCAGGGCCTCCATCTCAATACCCGTCTTGCCCGTCACGCCCGCCGTAACCAGTACGTGAAAGCCAACCTGCCCGTCCGCGCGCGCCAGCGCCCAGCCCTCGGGCACGTCCTCGGCCGGCGTCCCCGCAGGCGCAATAGGCTCGATATCGCACTTACTCTTGGTAATGAGCAACGGATGGCACATGGGGATAATGTCGCTCGTGCGTTTGATGGCCATGATGCCTGCCACCCGCGCGCAAGCAAGCACGTCGCCCTTTTTGGCGCCATCCCGCAGCACCATGGCCTGTGTCTCGGGGTGCATGAGGATCGTACCCTCGGCGATGGCGATGCGATGCGTCTCGGCCTTGTCGGACACGTCGACCATGCGTACCTCGCCCTTGGCGTCCACGTGAGTCAGCTCGTCGCGACGGGCGTCACGGGCGGGCTCGGATGCAGCGCTGGAAGTCGGCTGCGCGGACGCGTCGGCGTTGCCAGCATTCGCCGCAGCCGCGGCTTTGTGGGCAGACATCGCGGCCCTGCGAGCGGCCTTGGTGGCATCGGCGTACCTGCTCTTGGCCATATGATCATCCTCCGATTTGGGACATAAATCGTTGCGTGCCCTCAATTATCGCGTGTTCCTGCGGTTTGTGGGCCACGGCATCGCGCCAAATCGAAAGTACCTGCATATCATCACCGCAGCGCAGCGCCTCACGCACCGAATACTCGGCATCGCTGAACAGGCACGGACGCACGTTGCCATCGGCCGTCAGGCGCAGACGGTTGCAATTCGCGCAAAAATGATTGGACATGGCACTGATGAAGCCAACCGTTCCCGCCGCGCCCGGAAAGTGCCAGTAGCGCGCAGGGCCCGCGCCGGCAGGAGCGTCGTTGATGTCAAGCGGCTCGAGCTCGCCCAGCCCCGTCGCGGCGGCCTCGGCATTGATGCGCGCCCGCAGCTCGTCGCTCGGCACGGTGTCACTCTCATCCCACAGCCCAGGATTGAGCGTGGGCGCATGAGGATCCACGGCGCAATGCGAGCTCGTACGCTCGTCGCCGATGGGCATGTATTCGATAAAGCGCAGGTGGATGGGGCGGTCGACGGTCAGTCGTGCGAGGGCCGCCGCATCCTGGTTGAGCCGGCGTACAACAACGCAGTTGACCTTGACGGGCTCAAAGCCCCAGGCCAGCGCCGCGTCGATACCGGCCAAGGTTTGCTCGAGCCGGCCCAGTCGGGTGATCTTTCCAAACAGCACGGAGTCGAGTGTGTCGAGCGAAATGTTGACGCGGTTAAGCCCGGCATCTTTGAGCTGCGGCGCTAGCTTGGGCAGCAGAGCGCCGTTGGTGGTGAGTGAGATGTCCTCGATCTGCGGGATCGCGCGGATGTCGCGAATGAGCGGAATGATACGGCGGCTGACCAGCGGCTCGCCGCCCGTCAGGCGCACGCGGCGAATGCCCTCCCCCGCCACCAGGCGCACAAAGCGGGCGATTTCCTCGGCACTGAGCAGCTCGTCGTGTGCACGGGGCGCCACGCCATCGGCCGGCATGCAATAGATGCAGCGGAAATTGCACTTGTCGGTAACGGCAATGCGCAGATAGTTGATGTCGCGGCCAAAACCGTCATGTTGCACGTGCCCGCCCACGCAGCCCTCCCCTCACGCGGCGTTTTATTCTTCGGAAAACATAATACCCCACGGGAGAATCATGCCGACACCCGTACGACAGGACAGGTCGCTTCGAGCAAAACGGACTTTCCAAGCCCATCCTCAACACACAAACCGTCACAACATTCGATGCTTTTCCCGATTTTGGCAAAAAGCGTCGAATGTTGTGATGGCCTGAGGCGAGGTGAGGGGCACGGAGGGGCCAAAGCATCGTGCTCGAACGGGTTAATCCAACTCTTTTAAGCCATGCGCCAGCTGCCAGTACTCGCCGTGCTGGGCGAGCAGCTCTTCGTGCGCGCCGCGCTCGATGATGCGGCCGTGTTCGAGGACCATGATGGCATCGGCGTCGCGGACGGTGGACAGGCGGTGCGCGATCATAAACGTGGTGCGGCCGCGCATGATGCGGTCCATACCGCGCTCGATAAGCTTTTCGGTACGCGTGTCGATGGAGCTCGTGGCCTCGTCCAGGATGAGCACCGGCGGATCGGCGACGGCCACGCGCGCAATGGCGAGCAGCTGGCGCTGGCCCTGCGACAGGTTGGCGCCGTCGGCCGTGACCGGCGTGTCGTAGCCTCTAGGCAGGCGGCGGATAAACGAATCCGCGCAGGCGGCCTCGGCAGCGGCGCGCACTTCCTCGTCGGTCGCGTCGAGCTTGCCAAAGCGGATGTTCTGCGCAATGGTGCCGCTAAACAGGTGCGTGTCCTGCAGCACAATGCCGAGCGATCCGCGCAGGCTGGCCTTGGCAATGTGCTTGACGTCGATGCCGTCGTACGTGATCTCGCCGTCATCGACCTCGTAGAAGCGGTTGATGAGGTTGGTGATGGTCGTCTTTCCGGCGCCCGTCGAGCCCACAAACGCGATCTTTTGCCCCGGCTTGGCAAACAGGTTGAGGTCCGTGAGCACACGGGTGCCCGGCACGTAGGAAAAGTTCACGGCATGGAAGCGCACGTCGCCGGCAAGCGGGACCAAGCCGCACGTGAGCTCGGTACCGTCGGCAGCCACCGCACGGCCCGACTCATCAACGGCAGCCACATCATGCAGGTGCCCGTACGCGCCCACGCCCTGGCCCTCGGGAATCTTCCATGCCCACGCGGCGTCGCCCGTCTGCACCAGCTCCACGCAGCCCTCGTCCACCTCGGGCTCAAGATCCATGGCGGCAAACAGGCGCTCGGCACCGGCCAACGCGTTGAGCAAGAAGTTGCCGAGCTGCGTAAACTGGTTGATGGGCATAGCCGCCTGGCGTACAAAGACCAGATAGCTCGCGAGCGCGCCCACGTCGGCGAGCCCCTTGATGCAGAGCATGCCGCCCGCCACGGCGACGATGGCGTAGTTGACGTAGCCAATCACGACGGTCATGGGCACCATGGAGTTGGCGTAGGCCTGCGCGGCACCACCGGTGCGGCGCAGCTCTTGGTTGCGCACGTCAAAACCAGCCACGTTGGCCTGTTCGTGATTAAAGACCTTGATGACCTTTTGACCCGAGACCATCTCCTCGACGTATCCGTCCAAATCGCCCAGCGACGCCTGCTGGGCGGCAAAGAAACGCTTAGAACGCGCGCCCGAGTAGCGTGCGCACAGCACAATGGCCACGTCGCACACGAGTGTGATAATCGTGAGCTGCCAGTTGAGGATGATGAGCATAGCCGTGGTGCCGACCATCTGGATGGTCGCCTGGATCACGTTGGCAAAGCTGTTGTTGAGCGCCTCGGAGACGGTGTCGACGTCGTTGGTGAAAAAGCTCATGATGTCGCCCGAGCGCGTGCTGTCAAAATAACTGAGCGGCAGCGTCTGGATGTGCGCGAACAGGTCGCGGCGGATATCGGAAACCACGCGCTGGGCCGCGCGCACCATAATCTGCGAGTAACCCAGGGCCGAGAGCACGCCCGCGGCGTAGATGATCGCCGTCAGGATGACCTGCTTGGCAAGCAGTTCCTCCCCGCCCGTGGCCAAACCGTTAACGATGGGGCGCACCATGTAGGTGCCGGCGAGGCTCGCGATGGCGGCGACGGAGGCGAGCACGCCCACCGCGAGCAACGAGAACTTGGCATGCCCCATGTAGGAAAGCAAGCGGCGCACAGTGCGCTTGAGATCGGCCGGGCGTGCTTGGGCTGCGGTCTTAGGCATGGCGCTCACCCCCTTCCAAGGGCGATTCGCTGGGGACGGAGGAAAACGGATCGTTCGCGCAGCCATCGTCGCAGCCGTCGCCGGTGTCTGCGTTCCCCGCAAACTCCATCTGCGAGGCATAAATCTCCTGGTAGATGTTGTCGCCCGCCAGCAGTTCCTCGTGCGTGCCCACGCCGTGGACACGACCGTCGTCCAACACCACAATGCGATCGGCATCCATGACACTCGCGATGCGCTGGGCGATGACAATCACCGTCGTGTTGGGAATCCGAGCTATATGCTCGCGGATCTTGGCGTCGGTCGCCATATCGACCGCGCTGGTCGAATCGTCAAAGATGAGCACACGCGGATGTTTGAGCAACGTACGCGCGATGCACAGACGCTGTTTTTGTCCGCCCGAGACACCGGCACCGCCTTGGCCCAACTCGCCGTCCAGCCCGCCGATGCGATCAAGGAACTCGTCCACGCACGCCGCCCGGCAGGCACGCAGGAGCTCCTCGTCGGTGGCATCGGGCGCGCCCCACTGCAGGTTCTCGCGCACGGTACCCGTAAACAGCACGTTCTTTTGCAGCACGATACCCACGGCGTCGCGCAGGGCAACCAGGTCGTAATCGCGCACATCGCGCCCGCCCACGAGTACGGCGCCTTCGGTGGCGTCGTACAGGCGCGCGATCAGCTGCACAAGCGAACTCTTGCCCGAGCCCGTGCCGCCGAGCACGCCCACCGTGGAGCCCGCCTCAATGCAAAGGTCAATATGCTCGAGCACATCCTCGGCAGCATCCGCGCGGTACTTAAACGACACGTCGCGAAACTCGATGCCTCCGTCGGCCACCTCGTGCACGGCAGCGGCAGCGTCGGGCGCTTGAATAAGCGAACGCTCGTCGAGCACCCGCGAGATGCGCTCCACGCTGGCAAGTGCGCGCGTGAGCAGCAAAAACACGTTGGAGATCATCATGAGCGAGTTCATGATCAGCAGCACATAGCTCATAAAGCCCGTGAGCGAGCCCACGCCGAGCTCGCCGGCAAGAATCATGCGCCCGCCGATCCACAGAATGGAAAGCGCCGCCACGTACATCGACAGCTGAAACACCGGCAGGTTGAGCACAGCGTTGCCAAAGGTCTTCGTCGCCGTATGCGCAAGCTCGGTATTGACGGCATCGAACTTGGCCTCCTCGTGCTCGGCGCGCACGTACGCCTTGACGGCGCGCACGGCGGTGAGGTCTTCCTGCACCACACCGTTGAGATGGTCCATCGAGGTCTGCAGCTGGCGGTAGAGCGGACTGACGCGATAGGTGATAAC
Organism: Collinsella sp. CLA-AA-H302; assembly: GCF_040093305.1. Classification (NCBI taxonomy): domain Bacteria; kingdom Bacillati; phylum Actinomycetota; class Coriobacteriia; order Coriobacteriales; family Coriobacteriaceae; genus Collinsella; species Collinsella sp. CLA-AA-H302. Next base: position 51,802 of record NZ_JBBNJW010000002.1, on the reverse strand, counting down.
GCCCAGTACGATCGCCAGCACAGGCAGGATGATCGCGAAAACGGTGGCGAGCGGACGCGACAGCGCCAGCGCATAGACCAAGCCGACGATGAGCGTCACGGGGCCGCGCACCATGGGGCGAAAGCCATTGCCGATAGCGTTCTGAATAACAGTGATATCGGTGGTCATGCGAGTGACCAGCGAGCTGGCGTCGTAGTTGTCCAGATTGCCAAAAGCGAGCGTCTGGATCTTACGATACTCGGCCTCGCGCAGGTTAGCGCCCAGCCCCGAGGCGACGCGAGCAGACGTGCGTGCATAGCCCAAGCCAAGTACCAGCGAACATGCGGCGCATGCCAACATATACGTGCCCTGCAACAGCATGTAGTTGATGTCGCCCGCGGGCACGCCCACGTCGATGATATTTGCCATGATGACCGGGATAAACAGCTCGAGCGCCGTTTCGGCCGTCACAAAGAGCACGCCGAGTATGGCATCGCGGCGGTATGCCCCCAGATAGGAAAACAGAATCTTGAGATTGCGCACGCAGGTTCATCCCCCATCAAACGTTGTTCGCAAACCCACGTATTATGGCGCGCCGTGCGGCGGTGTCAAGTGTTCCGAAATCGATTTCTGCAAGGCTAGTGCAGGCGCTAAGCTCGCAAGGTGCATCTCTGTATTCAATTGGAAATGAACGCGAGCGCGACTTTTTTCGCCCCGCTGCCAACATAAACCTTGACTCTACAATCGTTGTAGGGTTTTCACTACACTGGTAGCAAAACGAACCCAGCCAGAAAGCCCCGCCCATGGAACACGACCTCACACGCGGCAATGTCCTCAAGACCATCGCGGTCTTTGCCCTGCCCTATATGCTCTCGTACTTTTTGCAGATGCTCTACGGCATGGCCGACCTGTACATGATGGGGCAGTTTAGCGGCGCCGCCGGCATCACCGCCGTGGGCAATGGCGCGCAGACGCTCTATATCATTACCGTAACGCTCGTGGGCCTGGCCATGGGAACGACGGTCATCGTCGGCCACGCCGTGGGCTCGCGCCGGTTTGACCGAGCCGAGACCGCCATCGGCAACACCATCACGCTCTTTATGGGTGTCTCGGTGGTGCTGGCCGCTGTCCTGCTCGCACTGTGTCCGCAGATTGTGGCGCTCATTGGCACTCCCGCCGAAGCCGTCGAAGGCACTGCCGCCTACCTGCGCATCTGCTTTGTCGGCATTCCCTTTATCGCCGCATACAACATCCTCTCGGCCATCTTTCGCGGGCTGGGCGATTCGCGCTCGCCCATGTACGTGATTGGCGTGGCGTGCATCATCAACATCGCGCTCGACTTTCTGTTTATCGGCCACATGGGGCTCGGCCCCGTAGGCGCCGCACTCGGCACGGTTATCGCACAGACGGCGAGCGTGGCCCTCGCGCTTGTGTGGCTCAAGAGCCGCCGTACGCACATTCACCTCAAGCGCAGCGACCTGCGCCCCCAGCCCGAGATGCTCGGCAGCATTCTTAAGATCGGTGTGCCCGTGGCCGTGCAGGACGGCTGCATCCAGGTGGCGTTTATGTTCATCACCGTCATCGCCAACCACCGCGGTCTGGTCGACGCCGCCGCCGTAGGCTTGGTCGAAAAGATGATCAGCTTTTTGTTTATCGTGCCGAGTTCCATGGGCGCTACCGTCAGCGCGCTCACGGCGCAAAACGCCGGCGCGGGCAAGGGTGACCGCGCGCGTCAGGTACTCAAGGACGCCATGACCATCTCGGCGGTGTACGGCTGCCTGATCACGGTGCTGATGTGGCTGGTGGCGCCGGCGTTTATCGGCTTTTTTGCCAAGGACGCTGCAGTGGTCACCGCCGGCACCGGCTATATGCGCAGCTACATTTTCGATGCGATTTTTGCCGGCATCCACATTTGCTTTAGCGGCTTTTTCGCTGCGTACGGCAAGAGCTACATCGGCTTTGCGCACAACGTGCTGGCCGTGGCGCTCATTCGCGTACCCGGCGCATGGCTGCTGTCGAACGCCTATTCCGACACGCTGTTCCCCATGGGTATCGCCTCGCCGTGCGGGTCGATTCTGTCGGCGGCCATCTGCGTGATTGCATTTACCGTGCTCAACCGCCGCGGAACTTTTGACAAGCTGATGGCGTAGCGGGGCAACGCAGGCCTAGCGCCTCTCCCCTGTTTTACCGAAAGGAGCGGTCCTGTGACCGACATGCCAAGCGAACACACCGAGGGCCTGCTCCGCATTGGCGAGGTGGCGCGCTTGCTCAATTTGAGCGTGGGCACACTGCGCCATTACGAACAGATGGGGCTATTGGAACCGGCATATGTCGATCCGACGAGTGGGTACCGCTACTACGGATCGCGGCAGCTCTCCACCCTCAACACCATCAGCCACCTGCGTGTTCTCAACTTGCCGCTCGCACAAATCCGCGAGTTTGTGACAACGCGCGATGTGAACCTCATGCAGCGGCAGCTGGCTCAGCAGCAGGAGCTCATCGAGCGCAAGCGCAGCGAGCTGGAGCGCGTGTCGCGCAAGATCGATAACCGACTTGCCCTGCTGCACGATGCCCTAAACACCGAGCTCGATACCATTTGCACAATCGATGCGCCCGAGCTTCACTGCGCCGTGCTGAGCGAACGCGTCAACCCTACCGACGCATATGCGCTGGAATGGCAGATTCGTCAGCTGCAGAAGGGTCAGCACGAGACCTTTGTCTTTCTGGGCAACTTGGGCGTCGGGATCGCGCCCGAACGCCTTGCCGCCGGCGACTTTGATGGCTACGACGAGGTTTTTCTGCTGCTGGATGACACGGACGATTACCTGGGCGATGTCGAAGTACGTCCCGCCGCGCGGTGTCTGACGGTCAGCTTCCGCGGCACGCACGGTCAGGCGGCCCCGCGCTATGAGCGCTTACTCGATTACATGCACGAGCGCGACCTGTCCCCCGCCGGTCCCTCGCGCGAAATCGCCCTCATCGACGACATCATCAGCGACGATCCGGGAGCGTATGTGACGAGGATCGCGATACCGGTCCGCTAATCACTACCATTTATCGAGCAATTCCATCCATTTACCTTAATCCGAATTAGATTGTATTTTGTAGCAAATAAAATGACAGCATATTGCCCCCCATAGGCAGGAGACATTATGCCCAGAGTTCAATCACGTCGCTCGTTTCTTCTCGGCCTAGCCTCGATCATTGGCTTATCCGCGTCACGCCCAACAAGAGTATTCGCTGCCGACTCAAACTCATCCGTCGCTTTTACATCAGACCTAGCACAAGACTACGCGCTTTCCCTGTTGCCCATCGTCGACGGATCCGCGAACTTAGAGATCGAGCAAATCGTTCCCGTATGCCAACAAATCGGCCTTATCTGTGGCTATGAAATCAGTGTCACAAGGGAAGGAAGCCCTTACGGTTATTTAATACTTGACGCATCATATCCTGGGCTTCTGAAGGAGATAACCCTCGGCGATACCATTCTTCCGATTTCAGCTTCTCTATCAAACGCCATTTCAACTTATTCCGGCCAACAGGCCACAAACCCAACCGTACTAATTTCGTACAACGATATTGAATATGGAACTTTGGTGCCAGGAACTAGAGACTGTGTAACCAACTATAACAATATACGGTCTGTCCCGATTGTCACCGAAAAGGGTATAGCACCTCAAAGCAATAACCCAACTTCATGGGATGCAGTCATTATCAATGAAGATGACTTGATGTTGCATTTCCAAATAGACGATTTAAACGGAATACCGTTCCGAGGAGTCTCGGAATCATTAGTTGAAGCCCGCACTAATAAGTATGCATGCGTCGTTTCTGCCTTGTACGCTGTATCAATGCATTACGGTCTCACCAGTTCAAACGCTAATCAATTTAATCCCGATTATTATAAAGAAATATGGAACGTCACTGGCACAACAACGTATAAGACCAATGATCAGGGCGTCGAGTACGGAAGAACGATCATCCCAGATGGAATTGTTCCGTTTAAAAGTCTTGCCGCTCAAAAGGGTAGAGCACTTAATACTCAATTTTTCGGTTATCAGCCTCAATTCGCTCAGTACAGAGCAACTATCGATCAAGGGAATATCGGCTTGTATCATATGTGGATCAACAGCCGAAACAGTGAAGGATCCGTCGAGCTATCAGGTCATACAGTCACGGTAACTGGCTATTTTACTGGGCGTAATGGAAGCTCTGGCATCGAACTGCAGTGGCTCGAAGTATTCGACGGATGGAACACTTATCCCCGAGCGATTAACTATGCAACGCCCAATATGGTCAAATTGAACGGAACAGTCTTTTGGTAGACCGGATGGCACCATCAAAATGCTATGGCACCACGGCCTTTGCCCTGGTTACGATATTGGTGATTTTCGCTATGTTTGCATCCGTTTCTTCATGCACAGATAGAGCCCGCTATAGCGGAGGAGATGATTACCTTGTCTTTGGAGCCGGCAGCGTTCATTCTATTGAGGGAACGGAACTCGTAATCCAAACAGACAACAGTCCCCGCTACACCGACGCTGGAAAGCAAACCCGGATTACATTCCCCTCATCTGGCCGAATCAAAGACAAGCTTTCCCAAATCAAAGTTGGGACAAGAGTTTCCTACTCACGCTTTGACTCGGTAGACGCATCTGGATCATACGAGGGAAACGATATCGAAATTGAACAGGCAAACACTATAAGGAGATGTTGAGGAACTGAGCCTCTGCGCAGTTCCTCAACAAATCATTATGCCTCCGGGACCCTACCCGTCGCCAAAATCTGTTCAAGTGCCGCCTCGTCCAGCACGGGCACGCCCAGCTGCTCGGCCTTGGTGAGCTTGGAGCCCGCTTTGGGGCCGGCGACCAGATAGCTCGTCTTCTTTGACACGCTACCCGAAACCTTGGCGCCGAGCACCTTGAGCGCCGCACCCGCCTCGTCGCGCGTGCGATTGACGAGCGTGCCGGTGAGCACAAAGGTCAGACCCGCAAGCGGCTGTGCGTCGGCAAGCTCGCCCGCCACCCCAGCGTCGGCTGCGGCTTGCGCGTGCGCGGCGCCCAAGTCGACCTCAAGCGACAGACCAGCCTGGCGCAAGCGCTCCAGCACGGCGAGGTTTTCGGGCACGGCCAGGAACTGTTTGACGCTCGCCGCAATCTTGGGACCGATGCCCTCGCACTCGGCAATATCCTCTTCGCTCGCCAAGATGAGCTTGTCAATCGACAGGAATCGCTCGGCGATGACCTCGCCCACGCTCTTGCCCACATGACGGATGCCCAGGGCAAACAGCACACGCCCGAGTGGCTGGCTCTTGGACTTGTTGAGCTCGGCGATGATTTTCTCGGCCGTCTTAAGGCCTACCGGAATGGGATCGCCCTTCTTAACGCCCTTTTTGCTGTTGGAGCTGGCGTACACGCGCCCCGTGTCCAGGCCGGCGATGTCGTCGACCGTGAGCTGGTAGAAGTCCGCGACATCGTGGATCAGGCCAGCGGCGATCATCTTGTCGACAATCTCGTCGCCCAGGCCGTCGACGTCCATGCAGCCGCGGCTCACCCAGTGGAGCAGGCGCTCCTTGAGCTGTGCGGGGCAGTCGATGGACACGCAGCGGTAGGCCACCTCGCCATCCTCGTGAACCACGGGGCTGCCGCACACGGGGCAGACCTCGGGCATGTGCCAGTCGACCGAATCGGCCGGGCGCTTGTCGAGCACCGGGCCCACGACCTCGGGGATTACGTCGCCCGCCTTGTGCACGATGATAGTGTCGCCCTCGCGCACGTTCTTGCGACGGATCTCGTCGATGTTGTGCAGCGTTGCGCGCGCGATGGTAGAGCCGGCAACCGTGACCGGGTCGAACTCGGCGACCGGCGTGAGCACACCGGTGCGGCCCACTTGGATGCGAATCTCGCGCAGGACGGTCTGCTTTTCCTCGGGCGGGAACTTAAAGGCAATAGCCCAGCGCGGTGCGCGAGCGGTAAAGCCCAGGTCGAGCTGCTGCTGGAAGCTGTCGACCTTTACGACTACGCCGTCGATGTCGTAGTCCAGGTCACCGCGGTGCTCAAGTGCCTGGGCACAGAACTCGTGAACCTCAGCCGGCGTGGCGCAGCGGGCCACGTTGGGGTTGACGCTGAAGCCGGCGCTGCGCAGCCAGTCGAGAAATTCGCGCTGGCTGTGGACGTGCAGCGGATCGGTATCGGCAATGGCGTAGATAAAGGTGGCCAGGTCGCGGCGTGCCGTGACCTTGGGATCCTTCTGGCGCAACGATCCGGCAGCGGCGTTGCGCGGGTTGGCGAAGGGGTCGCGACCCTCGGCATCGGCCTCTTCATTCAGACGCACAAAGCTGCCCTTGGGCATATAGACCTCGCCACGTACTTCGATGGCACGCTCGCGGTCGGCGCCCATGTGGGCGAGCGCCGGCTCGGACAGGTGCATGGGCACATCCTTGATGGTACGCACGTTGAGCGACACGTCCTCGCCCGTGGTGCCGTCGCCGCGTGTGGCCGCGCGCACAAAGGTGCCGTTTTGGTAGGCAAGCGCCACGCCCAGACCGTCGATCTTAAGCTCGCAGGTATAGGTGACGCTACCGGCTCCGAGCGCATCCTCGGTGCGCTGGAGCCACGCGTCGAGCTCGTCCAGATCCATGGCATCGTCCATGGAATACATGCGTGCCATGTGCGTGACCGGCGTAAACTGCTCGCTCACGTAGCCGCCCACGCGCTGGGTATAGCTGTCGGGCGTCACCAGGTCGGGGTAGGTGGCCTCGATCTGCTGGAGCTCAACGAGCATTTTGTCGAAGGCGGCATCCGTGATCTCGGGCGCATCGAGCATGTAGTAGCGGTAGGCGTGGTAATCGAGCTCGTGGCGCAGCTCGGCCGCACGCGCCGCCGCCTGGGCACGGGCATCGGCCGGTGCAGCGGTATCCTCGCTCGCGGGCGTTTTGGTATCGATATCTACACCGTCACCAAACAGGCTCGATTGCTCCATTGCGGCACTCCTTCGCTCGATTTCAAACGGATACTAGAGTACCACCGGTCACAATGGGGTCGAATCGCCCTTTCAAACCGCATCGAATCGGCAGCCGCCAGACCGGAGTGGATCGCGCGATCAACTCATGCCCTTGCCATTTCTAAATGATCCGTTTCCCCGTCCCCAACGGATCAATAAGAAAAGAGGGGACTGTCCCGCGTTGGCGGGACAGTCCCCTCTGGCTTCGATATGTGCAATACGGTTCGTTAGAAACCCTGGCCGTTGCCCTGACCCTGGCCCTGCTGGCCAAGCAGCTCCTCCAGATACTGGCGCAGCTGCTCGTCGGTAATACCGCCGTTGCCGGTATCGGTCGCGCTGTCGTTCTGCTGCTGGTTCTGCAGCTCCTCGTCGGAGCCCAGCTCAACCGTGACCTTCTTCTCTTCCTTGCCGCGCATGAGCGTGATCTCGACCTTCTCGCCCACCTCGTGGCTGCGCAGCGCGATGATCAGGCCGTCGGCGCTCGAAATCTCATCGTCGCCCAGCTTGGTGATGACGTCGCCCTCCTGAATGCCGGCCTTGGCGGCAGGACCATCCTCAACGACGCTCGCCACATACGCGCCGCTATCGGTGCTCAACTTGTTGGTGCGGGCGTTAAGCGCATTGACGCTCGAAAGCGTAGCGCCCATGTACGGATGCACCGGCGTCTTACCGTCGATGATCTGGTCGGCAATGTTCTTGGCGTAGTTAACCGGAATGGCAAAACCCACGCCCGAGCTGGAGCCCGAGTAGCTCTCGATAAGCGAGTTGATACCCACAAGCTCGCCATTGTCGTTGACGAGCGCGCCGCCGGAGTTGCCCGGATTGATGGCGGCATCGGTCTGGATCATGTTGGCATAGATGGTGTTGCCGCCGGTAGAGCTCATGGCCGTGGAGCGATACAGCGCCGAGACGATACCGGTGGAGACAGACTGTTCGTTGCCGAAGGGCGAGCCGATCGCCATGACCCACTCGCCCACGTTGAGCTTGGAGGAATCACCGATCTCAATCGGCGTGAGCTTGGAGGCGTCGGCGTCCTTGAGCTTGATGACGGCCAGGTCGCTCGAAGCGTCGTTGCCCACGAACTCGGCCTCGTAGGTGGTGCCGTCGTCCATGGTCACCACGTACTGGTCATAGCCATCGACCACGTGGTTGTTGGTGAGGATATGGCCCTCGGTATCGAGCACCACGCCCGAACCGACGCTGCCCGAGTTATCCGACTCATCGGCAGACTGCGAAAGCGAGCCATTCTGGCTGCCGCTCGAAGTGGCGGTAATGGAAACCACGGAGGGCAGGGCCTTGGCAGAAACGGCCTCGGCCAGCGTGGTGTCCTCGGAATCAATCGTAATCTTTTGCGTCGACGAACCCGAAGCGCCCGCCGTCACGGCATTCTTGCCGCCGCCGATGTTGAGCGTGCCGCTCATAATGAGCGCAATGACCAGCAGGGCACCACATGCGCAGCCGGCGAGTGCCGTAATAAAGATCGGCAGCTTTTTGGTCTTGGTCTTGACCACTGTGTGCTTGTTTACAACCTGCTGGCTGCCCAGCGGCTTGCCGGTCTGCGTGTCGTAGGCCTGTACGTAGGGAATGTTGTTGCCGTCGGCAGGCGTCGACTCCACCTGCACGCGCGGCTGCTGCTGAGTCTCGCCGGCGTTGCCCGCGTCCTGGGGACGCTGGGAATCGTTCTCGCTCATAGCTGCGATCCTTTCGTCAAATAACCAAAGGCCCGCCAAACACGTGGTGGGCCATCATTGTTCACGTTGAGTTGTACCCCAATATGCGGGCGCAAGTGTATGAGAACGCAATCTTTTAGGAAGGCTTAAGTTCTGTTGCAGGCCCAAAAAGGAACCCGCACCTGCGTCAAAACCACCACAAAGGTGCCTGTCCCCTTTGTGGTGGAAATCTAGTCCTTAAACAGATAGCCCACGCCGCGGACGGTGGTGATGTGTGCCGCGATCTGCGGGCCCACCTTGGAGCGGATGCGTCGAATGTGCACGTCGACGGTGCGCGTGCCGCCGCAGTACTCAAAGCCCCACACGCGGTGCAGCAGCACTTCGCGACTGTAGGCGCGGTTGGGGTGCGTCGCCAAAAAGCTCAGCAGCGAGTACTCCATCAGCGTCAGGTCGATGGGCTCGTTATCGAGTGTCACCTGGTAGGTGGCAAGGTTGATCTCGAGGTTATCGATGTTGAGCACATCGTCGGCGGTGACGGTCTCCTCCTCGCCCATCAGGCGCTGCGCGCGAGCCTTGAGCTCGTTGGGCGTCGCCGTGGGGCATACAAAGTCGGCATGCGCGTGATTCGGCAGGCGCAGGGTACCGAGCGCCTCGTCGTCAACGATCACCAGCATGGGGACGCCGCCGCGGTCGTCAAGCCACTTGGCAATCTGATCGATGCGGTCGCTGCGGATGCCATCGGAATCGAGGATCAGCAGGTCAAAGTCGTGCGCCGCGGTCGGCGAATCGGGGGTAGCCAGGCTCACCTCGACACCCAGGGTGGTCGTCAGGCTGCGGGCAAACTCGTGGAAGCGCGTCGTGCGCGCCATGAACAGGGCACTCTTTTCGGACATATCGGCCTCCAAAGAAATGAGCTCAATCGTACTGGAACAAGCCAGCGCGGTTAGGAGTTCGCCAGGTAGTGCTTGATCTCCCACTCGGTGATCGTAGACTCAAACTTATGCCACTCGTCGCGCTTCTTTTTGAGGAAGAAGCTGTGGATGTGCTCGCCGAGAGCATCCTTCATAAACTGCGAGTCCTCAAACACGTCGAGCGCCTCTTTAAGCGAGCGCGGCAGCGGCGCGTAGCCGGCCTCGACCATCTGACGGTCGGTAAGCTTGAGCGTCTCGGCCGTGGCCTCGGGCGGGAGCTCCAGCTTGCGCTCGATGCCGTCCAGACCAGCCGCCAGCGTGACGGCGTTGACCAGGTACGGGTTGGCCATGGGGTCGGGGCTGCGCAGCTCGATGCGCGTGGACAGCTGCTTGCCGGGCTTGTAGACCGGAATGCGGACCATACTCGCGCGGTTGCGCAGGCCCCACGTGGCGTACTGCGGCACGGAGTCGCCACCCGTGGTGATGCGCTTATACGAGTTGACCGTGGGGTTGGTGATGGCGCTGATCTCGCGCGCGTGCGCCAAGATACCGGCCATATAGTGCTTGGCGACGTCGGAGAGATGGTACTTCTCGTCGTCCTCGCCCCAAAAGACGTTGTTGCCGTCGTGGTCGAACAGCGACTGGCACAAGAACATAGCGCTGCCGTCCTCGCCCGCCAGCGGCTTGGGCATAAAGGAGGCGTGGCAACCGCTCTCGTAGGCCTGCTGCTTAATGATGAGCTTGGCCGTGGTGACGGCGTCGGACATGCTCAGGGCCTCGGCGTGACGCAAGCTCATGCCGTGCTGCGAGCGGCCGGCGGCGTGGAAGGTGTACTCCACGGGCACGGACATCTTCTCGAGCGTGAGGACCGTGTTGCGACGCAGGTCGCGGGCGGCATCGCTCACCGAAAGATCGAAGTAGCCCACGTTGTCGAGCGGCTCGGGGGTGTGCTCGTCGGGGAAGTAGTAATACTCCAGCTCGGCACCCACGTTGAGCAGATAGCCAGCCTTCTCGGCCTTGCGGAACATGCGGCGCAGGGCATCGCGCGGGTCGCCGGCAAACGGCTTGCGATCGGGAGTGCACACATCGCAGAACACGCGGGCGACGCCGTTATGGCTCGGACGCCACGGCAGGATCTGGAAGGTCGAAGCATCGGGGAACGCCAGCATGTCGGCTTCCTCGGGCGTGGCAAAGCCCTCGATGGCGGAGCCGTCAAAGCCAATACCCTCCTCAAAAGCAACCTCGAGGTCCTCGGGGCTAATGGCAAAGTTCTTGAGGCGGCCGAGAATGTCGACAAACCACAGACGCACAAAGCGGATGTCACGCTGCTCTACAGAGCGGAGTACGTAATCGATGTTCTGCTGGTTCATGTCGCTCCCCTTTCTTTCGGGCGGGTTTCGACTGGTCTATATCGCAGATACTATCGCAGAAAATTGTTTCCGCAGGGTTAAAGCGTATCAAGCGCTCAAAAAACGTGCGTGAAAAGGCCGTTGCGAGCGAGGGGCTAGCGCGAGGTTGAAGCGCGGTGTTCGATGTGGCCAGGGATCTCGATGCGCTTGGGAGCCAACCTTGCGGCCTCGCCCACCGTGGTGGTGACGACGTCGATGCGCTCGGACAGGCGCTCGACTACGCGCTCGGCAATGGTGAGGGTGTCCTGCGCGGCCGTGGTCACACCGCCAAAGAGCACGTGGTTCCAGGGGTAATCGTCAAACGTCGCGATCTTGAGACCCGCCGGCAGCGAGGGACCCAGCTGCGCCAGCGCCTCGGTCAGACGCAGAAAGACCAGGCCGTTGACGGCAATGAGGCCGAGCTTTTTACCCGCATAGCCGCGGATGGTCTCGTCCAAGCGGCCAACGCCCGTGGCGCCACCATCGGCCAGGGTGACAACCTCGCCCGCAAGGCCGCGTCGCGAAAGCTCGTCGACAAAGGCCTCGGCGCGCTCGCGACGCACGGGACTGTCGTCGCTTGCCTCGGTGAGCAGGCACAGACGTTCGCTGCCCGCAGCGGCCAAGGCGTCTACCAGGCCAGCGACCAGCTCACGGTTGTTGGAGGTCACCAGATCAATGCCACCAGCGGCAACGTCGCGGTCGAGCAGCACGACGGGCAGGCGCCCCGCGGCTGCGGCGATCGCCTCGTCGTTGCCGCCGCAGGTATTGACGACCAGACCGTCCACGCCGGCATCGATAAGCCTGGTGAGCGACTCCGCTTCCTTGGCAGGGTCGTTGCCGCTAATGGCCGTCATGAGCGAGCAGCCGCGCGCGGCGGCGCTGGCGGAAAGGCCCTCGAGCATGGCGCTGGAGAACGGATTGGCGATGTCGGCCAGGATCACGCCGATGAGGTTGGTGCGCGAGCTGCGCAGATTGCGCGCGGCGGCGCGAGGGCGATAGCCGGTGCGCTCGATAACCGCCGCGATGCGAGCACGGGTTTCCTCGGTCATTTGCCCGGGGCGGTTATTGAGATAGCGCGAGACCGTGGCTGGGCTCACGCCCGCCTCGGCGGCAATGTCCTTAATTCTCATCTGCGCCATAGCGCACCCCGTTTCCCAATCTCGGCGGTCTGAGCCATTTTAGGCATTTTTAAAAATCTCGCTTGCAAAACGCTGTAGGTGAGCAGCGTCGTTTTTGCGTCTCGAGCAGATGCGATGATGGTCTAGATAGACGAGTCTTTAGGCAGCTCAAAGTAGTCGGGATGCAAGGCGATAACCGGGCCCTGCTCCTCGGGCATCAGGTGCAAGTGCGTCTCGGCCAGATAGCTCGCCGTGTCGGTATCGCCCCTCTTAATGGCCTCGAGAATCCGGCGATGCTGCCGACGAATCGGCTCCCAATCCAAATCCTGCGACACCATACGCAACCAGTTGTATCGCTCAAAATGCGTGTTGATGCTCTTCATCCAATCCCACAACATGTGACGACCGGCAATCTCAAAACACGTCTCATGGAACAGGTTGTCCAGATCGAAAAAGCGACGCGTTTCGCTATGGTCGAGCGACTCGGACTCGGTAAGAATCTGCTCAAGCCGCTGCTTTTGCTCGGGCGAGGCGGCCGAACAGCATTTAATAAGCACGCTTCTCTCGAGCTTCTCGCGCAAGAAACAGGCGTTCTCGGCGCGCTCCATGCTGATTTTTGAGACATAGGTGCCGCTTTTGGGACGCGTTTCCACCAGCTCCTGCTCGCGCAGGCGCACAAAGGACTCGCGAATGGGCGTGCGCCCGATTCCCGTCTCCTTTTCCAGACCAATCGCCGAAAGGCGCGTGCCGGGCTTGAGCTCGGCATAGATAATCTTGGAGCGCAGTGCGTTGTATGCCTGATCTTGCAGGCTCTGATAATGCTGGTGTTGTTCCATAAAGCCCTCGGATGAAGCCCACGGTTTGTCGAATTCCACCACGTAATACTATCGCATCGACACGCCCCAGTTCCCAATCAGTCTTTTTGGGACGGGGCTCTTTTAGCTACCCTGGCCCGCAGATCGGCCCCCTTGCCACAAAAGTGGCCCATCTACTACGTTAACACGGACAGCCTCGGCCATACCGAAAACCGTGAAAACAAAACCGCAGGTAGACAGCTTGTCGATTTTCGAAAAAGCCGACTATGGTTGACCCCTGCGGCTTAAACGTAGTAGATAGGCCCTTTTCGTGACGCAGCACTACCGCACCCCAAATTGGCACCCCGAGCCTGTTATAAGTTGCTGTGAAATACGGACGGTTGATAATCAAGGGTTGATAATCAAGGCGCGCTATACGGCTTGCTATATTTCACTATACTTTGCCGTACGTCGCTATACTTTGCTATAACTTGACAATAATCGGCCCGTTACCATCCGGGATATAACGGACCCCAAGCCAACGCTGGCTTGGGGTCTATCTTGTACCATGGCTCTTTTGGACTATGAGCGCTCGTATTTCGTGGCCCGCCCGGTTCCCTGCCTTACGATTGCATTCCGTTCAAGCAGAGATTCGAGTGCCGCCAACGTCCGCATGCGGCTCAGCCCCGTCTGTTTTTCAATCTCGCTTCGCGACATAATTCGCCCGCCCGACAAGGCATTGAGAACCTGGATCTCTTCCTCGGACCCTTCAAAGGCATCGGTAGCGGGCAATGTGACGGCCACCATGCCGCCGCGAACATCAAAAATTGGTTGATTGATCGAATCGCGATAGGCACGTCTAATGCGCGCGATTCCCGTGCCAAATTTCTCGATGTAATCCAGCTTTAAAAAGACCTCGGCGACAATTGGGTTTCTGAGCACGGATATCTGCCCATACAGGTATTGTTCCGTCGTCAAACCGGCAGGCAGTGATCCGGGCGAAGTCACAACAACACGATCGTCGTACAAGGCAATTTGGACATTCGCTCGAACGTCCCACGTCCGATGCACCAAAGCGTTTGCAACAGCTTCGCGGAATGCCTCAAGAGAAATTCGATCGGTTTGGACGCGCTCCATCCCTTCGATACGCTCAAAACGGTAGTAGCGTGCAAACATAGCCACCGCCCTGTCCACCTGCTCAATTGCGGATACATTTGTCGCCGTCTCACGGTCCAAGATCACATCCTCGGTATCGCCAAAACGGACGCAGTCGATGCCCGGAAAATCATTCTTATCCGCCAAAATCGCCGCAGCGTTGGTATAGCCATCTTTGCCGAGCAAGCGAAGCGTGCGCATAATATCCGGCGTTAGCTCGGAAATGCCGAGATGTTCAACACACTTATGCTCGAGCGTGTGAAAACTCAAGTCCTGGCGAGCCGACGTGAGCGCGTCGAACGTTACGTTGCTGCCTTCGAGCGTCAGCCTGCCATACTCAAACCGGTCGACCTCCACCGTTGCCGAATCGTTTCGCCTGTAGGCCTTTCCCTTGCTTCGATAGGGTTTGTCCTGGCCCTCATAAACCGTAAGGATTACGGTCCCGTGTTTCTCATCGCGCTCGAGCGTGTAACGGGGAGCGGGATCCAAGCTGTCATTAATCATGTTCTCGATGCGGAGACACTCTGCGACCGGATCTGCAAGGCCGACAGCCACGCCCTCGTCATCAACGCCAAACTCAATCTTGCCTGTCCCGTAGTTTGCATAGGCGCTCACCGTTTTAAGAAACGTCGGCGTAACGCTTTCCTTGTATTCGGCTGTAGGGTTCTCTCTAACAACCATATGCACAACCCTCTCGTTTCGTACCATTCATAACCGTATTATAAGACGAAACCCGTTTGCGTACTGATTTATCAAAGACGCAAACGGTTTTCGTCTTTATTTGCGTACGGAATTAAGACGCGTAATTTCGCTTTCGTATGGCTCAATACCGGACACAGACTGTTTTCGTCTGTCAATACGTCTGCAATCCAAACGAAAAGAGCCCCGAGCTCGTATGAACTCGGGGCTCTTTGTGCCGCACATCTATGAGAGGAGAAATTCGATGCGTACGGGCGCTACTCCATGAAGCCGCAATGGTGCGATGGGGCCAGGTTTACATGCACCAAGTTGGTGCAAAGTAACCTGTCCCCATGCACCAAGGGGCTGATTAGAGCTCGCAGGCAACCTTGTAGCCATCGCCGATGGCATCGCGGATGTTGCCGCACTTGTTGGCATCGCCCAGCACGTGGGTGGCAACACCGGCAGCGGCAAGGTCGTCGGCCAACTTGGTATTGGGACGATAGCCCATGGCGAGCACCAGCGTATCGGCATCGGCGATGGTGTGGGCCTCGCCATCCTTCTCGTAGCTGATGGCATCCTCGGTGATCTCGGTCACCTTGGCCTCGGTTAGCACGTGGACGCCCTTGGAGAGCATGCGCGTGATGAGCACCGCGCGACCGGCACCACCCTCGTTGGCGGCGAGCGTCTTGGTCATCTCGATGACGGTGACGACGCGATTGGCCGGCGACAGATCGTTGACCAGTGGGGCCAGGTAGTCGGCCGTCTCGCAACCGACGGTGCCGCCGCCCACGATGACAATCTTCTTGCCCGGGAAGGCCTTGCCACCCAGCAGGTCGTCGGCCGTCATGACCTGCTTAAATCCCTGCATGAAGGCCGGGGCGATGGGCTCGGCGCCATAAGCCAGGACAACCTCGTAGCCCGCGTAGTCGCGCTGAATGTCCTCGGCCGAAAGCTCGGTACCAAAGACGCACTTCACGCCCGCCTCAGCAAGACGGCGATACTGGTACTTGATCACGCGGGTGAGTTCCTGCTTTGCCGGCGGAACGGCCGCGATGCGCATCTCGCCGCCCGGTTCGTCCTGCTTGTCCACGAGCACCACGTTATGGCCGCGCTTAGCGGCAATGTAGGCTGCCTCCATGCCCGCAGGACCAGCGCCCACAACCAGTACGTTCTTGGCCTCGGCGGCAGGCTCGTAGCCGGCCTCATCGCGCTCCACGTCCGGGTTGACGGTGCAGGAGATGCGCTTGCCAAACATAATGCCGTTCAGGCAGCGCAGACAGCCAATGCAGGGGCGGATGTCGTCGGCGTTGCCGGCAGCGGCTTTGTTGCAGAACTCGGCATCACACAGATTGGCGCGACCCATCATGCAGATATCGGCAGCACCGTCCTCGATCAGCTCCTCGGCGATCCAGGCCTCGTTGATGCGGCCGACGGTGGCGACGGGAATGTTGACATGCTTTTTGATCTCACGCGAGCAGGCGGCGTGCGAGGCCTGCTGGGTACCGGCAGCAGGAATCGCGGAGCCGCGCTTGATAGTAGTGCCGCCCGACACATGAATCATGTCGACACCGGCCTTCTCCAGGCGACGCGAGACGTAGATCATGTCGTTGAGGGTCAGGCCGCCATCGGTGTACTCATCGCCCGAAATGCGGACGTCGATGATAAAGTCCTTGCCGCAGCGCTCGCGAATCTCGGCGATGACTTCGAGCAGGAAGCGCATGCGGGCGTCGAGCGAGCCGCCGTACTCGTCGGTGCGCTTGTTGTAGAGCGGAGTCAAAAAGCCGCCGAGCATACCGTGGGCGTGCGCCGCATGGACTTCGACGCCATCGACGCCGGCCTTTTGCATGCGCACGGCAGCGTCGCCAAACTGATGCGTGAGCTCGTGGATCTCATCGACCGTGATAGGGCGCGGTGCCTCGCGGGCGTAAGACGGGCCCACAAAGGACGGGGCGATCAGACGCGGCGTGCCCGGAATGTTAAAGGCCATGTAGGCGGGGTGGAAGAGCTGCGGCATGATCTTGCAGCCGTACTCGTGAACGGCCGCGGCGAGCTTTTCCCAGCCGGGGATAAACGTGTCGTCGTAGCAGCACATGTCACCCGGCAGATAGGTATAGGTGGGCTCGACCGTCACGACCTCGGTAATGATGAGGCCCACGCCGCCCTTGGCGCGGGCACGGTAATGATCGACCAAGTCGTCGGTCACATAGCCGTGATCGGCCAGGTTGGTAGATACCGGCGGCATAAAGACGCGGTTCTTGACCTCGGTCGTACCGACCTTGATCGGGCTAAAGAGCATCGGGTAGGCGGAGGACTCCATACAGGCTTCCTTTCGTTTGAGCCGCTCGGCGGCAGTTGCTAACGTACTTATCGTATCAGCAAACGCCGTATCCGCAGTCAAACATGTCCAAACGCCGGTCGGCTAATGAATACCGCGGCCCAAGTCTTCGGCGATTTTATCCACGCCCTTAAGTGCAGCGCAGGTCTTTTTGTTGGAGCAATGTCCCGTGCAAACGCCGCCCTGAGCGCAGTCGGCGCAGGTGCCCTTGCGATAGATGCGCACACACACTGCGACAAACGCAATGCCGATAACAGCCAGTACAACAATATCGATAGGTGCCATAGCAAGCCTCCTCTAGTTAACCACCACTTACTTTACCCCATTCTTCATCTGGAAAATAGGGACAGGTTTATTATGGTCGGTTTTATCTGCGGAAACGCCACATCTCTACTTCTGGTGCAGATGAACCTGACACCTTTGCACCAAAAAACCCGGGGGTCGCTGGGACACCCGGGCTTTTGGAAAGGGGCTAATCCTTATTCGGACTTAGGCGGAAACCGCGGCAGAAGTGTTGTTGGTCTCGTCCTCGTCGGTCCAAACATGCTTAGGCATGGGACGGAAGATCTGGAAGAGCATCGCCACCAGCAGCACGATGGCCACAACCGTCCAGATACCAAACTGTCCAAGAACAAACAGATTGTAGAACTGGTTGATGAACAGGCCGATGACCCAGGCAAAGGCGCATTCGTAGCCAATGGCGATAGCGGTCCACTTGCCGGAGTCCATCTGGTTGCGGATGGTGCCCATGGCGGCAAAGCACGGAGCGCACAGCAGGTTGAAGGCGCCAAAGGCAACGCAAGCGCCCATGGTCGGGAACATGGCGGCAAACGCGGTCCACAGGCTCGGGTCGGTCTCGGCGGCGTCGGCAACGGACAGCAGCGAGCCGGCGGTGGCGACGACGTTCTCCTTGGCGACAAGGCCCGAGACGGTCAGTGCCGTGGCCTGCCAGGTGCTAAAGCCGAGCGGGGCGAAGATCCAAGCGACAAGGTTGCCGAGCATGGCAAGCACGGAGTAATCCATGAACTCCTCGGGGATGCCCTCCATCGCAGGCAGGAAGCCAAAGGAGCCGTTGTAGCTACCAAAGTTGGAGAGGAACCATACCACGACGGTGGAAGCGAAGATGACCGTACCGGCCTTCTTGATAAAGGCCCAGCAGCGCTCCCACACGTGCAGTGCCCAAGAACGGATCGCCGGGAAGTGGTAGGCCGGGAGCTCCATAACAAACGGCGTCGGGCGACCGGCGAAGAGCTTGGTCTTCTTGAGCATGAGGCCCGAAGCGATGACGGCAAAGACGCCCAGGAAGTAGAAGAGCGGGCTGATCCACGCGGCGGTGGTGGAAGAGTCGCCGATGATGGAGCCCATGAGCAGGGCAATGATCGGCAGCTTGGCGCCACAGGGAATGAACGTGGTGGTCATGACCGTCATGCGGCGGTCCTTCTCGTTCTCGATGGTCTTGGTGGCCATGACGCCGGGGACGCCGCAGCCCGAGGACACGAGCATGGGGATGAAGGACTTACCGGACAGGCCAAAGCGGCGGAACACGCGGTCCATGATGAAGGCGACACGGGCCATGTAGCCGCAGTCCTCCAGGAATGACAGCATCACGAACAGCAGGAACATCTGCGGGACGAAGCCAAAGATGGCGCCCAGGCCGCCGACGATGCCGTCGCAGACCAGCGAATCGACCAGGCCGCCGTCCTCGGTGCCGCCCGCCACGAGGGCGTCGTGCACCACGGTGGTGATACCCGGGACATAGGGACCATACTCGGCCGGGTCGACCGAGTCGGCGTCGTCGCCCGCGGCCTCGACGGCCTCATCGTAAGCATCGCGGCCCTGACCGAGCACGTACCAACCGTCGGTGCCGAAGAGCTGGTCGTTGGTGAAGTCGGTCACCGTACCGCCCAGGGTGGAAACGGCAATGTAGTACACGCAGAACATGATGACCACGAAGATCGGCAGGCCCAGGATACGGTTGGTAACCACGCGGTCGATCTTCTCGGAGGTGCTCATCTTGGCCGGAGCCTTGGTGAGGCACTCGTCGATGATGTGGGCGATCACGCCGTAGCGCTCGCCGGTGATGATGGACTCGGCATCGTCGTCGCAATCCTGCTCGCACTGGGCGACCAGCTGCTCAACGCGATCGGTCTTCTCCTTGGTGAGGTTGATGAGCTTGCAGGCGTCCGCATCGCGCTCAAACAGCTTGACGGCGTAGTAGCGACGCTTGTTGGCGGGAACGCTCGCCGGCAGATTGTTCTCGATATGATCCAGAACGTCCTCGATGGAAGAATCGAACTTGTGCTCCGGCACCTGTCCCTTGGTGGCAGCGGACTTCTTGACCTGCTCGAACAGCTCGTTGATACCCTTGTTCTTAAGGGCCGAGATCATCATGACCGGGCAGCCGAGCTTCTTGGAAAGCTTGTCCGTGTCAATCTTGTCGCCGTTCTTCTCGACCAAGTCGGCCATGTTGAGGGCGACGACCACGGGCAGACCGGTCTCGATGACCTGGAGTGCCAGATACAGGTTGCGCTCCAGGTTGGTGGCGTCGACAACCTGGACGACCACGTCGGGCTCGCCGCTCATGAGGTAATCGCGCGAGCATTGCTCCTCGGGGCTGTAGGGGGAAAGCGAGTAGATGCCGGGGAGGTCCGTAATCGTGACGCTCTTGTCGCTCAGGAGCTTGGCTTCCTTTTTCTCAACCGTGACGCCGGGCCAGTTGCCAACGTAGCCGTTGGCGCCGGTGATCAGGTTGAAAAGCGTGGTCTTGCCGCAGTTGGGGTTACCCGCCAGCGCGACATGGATCTGAGAATCCGCCATTCAATCCTTCTTCCTTGTGTGCCCGCGCTGCTTTCTCCGCGCGGGCTGGATAATGTGCTTCAACACTGCATTATTGAGTTAGAAAAAACTAACTTTATCTGCAGAAATATGTGCCGCCGGCCCTTACTGGACCTCGACGACGGCAGCCTCCTCCTTGCGGATGGAGAGCTCGTAGCCGCGCACGTTGATCTCGACCGGATCTCCGAGCGGTGCAACCTTTACGACCTTGAACGAAGTGCCCTTGATGAGCCCCAGGTCCATAAGGTGACGGCGAAGTGCGCCCTCGCCGTGAAGCTTGACGATGGTAGAGCTCTCGCCCACCTTAACGTCACCCAACGTCTTCATATTCTTTTCCCCCTTTCAGCTTTTATGGAATGCTGCGAACTAACCGACGGTCATGATGTGCATGGCGACCTTGGTATCGATACCAAAGCGTGCGCCCAGCACGGTGACGATGATATTGGCGCCACTCGAGCTCACCACGTGAACCTCGCTGCCCTCGACAAAGCCGAGGTCCTTGAGGTGGTGCTTCATGTCCTCATTGCCTTTTACACGAGACACGTGCACGGTTTCGCCCGCTTTTACCATCGAAAGCGGCATAGCCGGCATCTGCGGTCCGCAAGACATGAGTGAGCTCCTAACGTCAGTTCGTCCTCAACATCGACGCAGCAAAAGTTAACCACGTCTATGTTCGCTACAGTAAACTAGCACGTGGCTAACTTTTTGGAAAGGGTCCCTATTCAGTTTTCGGAAAAGTTTCCTATATGCAACAAAGAAAGATGTGACAAAGGGACTGTCCCTTCGTCACATTGTTGCGCTTTAGAGCGAGAGGTTTCTGATCGACGTGACGCACGAGGCCTCGTCCACGCCCGAAACGCGGAACACGATGTCCTCGCCGCATTCGCCGTAGAGCGCCATGAGCCCCATCACATCGCGACCGTCGGTATGGCGCTCGCCGATACTGACCGACACGTCGCTACGGTGCTTGGCAATGATGTCGTAGAGCAGCGCAACCGGGCGGGCATGCAGTCCCAACGGATCTTTAATCGTCTTTGTAAACTCGACCATGTCCCCTCCCGCGGCATCGCACATTCGGCCGGCAAACCCAGCCACGTGGTAGTTATTGTAGCGTTAGATGCTTGTTGAGGTCCGGCAGAAGTTCGACCGGAAACTGTGTCTCGTTATTTGGTTGGATTCTGGGTCGCACTTTCCCAAAGGGCCCTGTTCGGGAAACCGTATCCCGTTCTGGACGTAAATTCTGGGATGCAGTTTCCGCGACGCCCGGCCCCCAAGCCCTCGAAACATCGACGCATAAAAAACGAGGGAAGGCACGCGTCCTTCCCTCGTTACAGGCACTATGTAGCCGCTCGCCTACATCAGACGCAGGCTGACGTCCTTGAGCTGGGCGCCGGAAACGGCACTCGGGGCGCCCGACATGAGGTCGGAGCCGCTGGCCGTCTTGGGGAACGCCATGACGTCGCGGATGGAATCGGAACCGGTGAGCAGCATGCATACGCGGTCCAGGCCCAGGGCGAAGCCGCCCATCGGGGGCGCACCAAACTTGAGAGCCTCCATGAGGAAGCCGAACTGCGACTCGGCGCGCTCCTCGGTAAAGCCCAGGAGCTTGAGCATGGACATCTGCATCTCGGCGTTGTGAATACGCATACCGCCGCCGCCGGCCTCAAAGCCGTCCATGACAAAGTCGTAGGTGCAGGAACCGGCTGCCAGCGGGTCGGCCTCGATCTTGGCGATGTCGGTCTCGGTCGGCAGGGTAAAGGGCTGGTGCTCGGCAGCATAGGCCTTGCGATCCTCGTCCCAGTGGAACAGCGGGAAGTTGACGACCCATAGGAAGTCGTGGCCCTCGCGCTTGATCTCGAGCGCGTTAGCCATGTGGGAACGCATGCCGCCCAGGATCTCGTCAGAGAGCAGGCGCGGACCGGCGGCAAACATCACAAGGTCGCCGGGCTCGACGCCCATGCGCTCACGCAGAGCCGCCATCTCCTCGTCCGAGAAGAACTTGACGATGGGGCTGTTGATGGAGCCGTCCTCACGGAAGGCGATCCAGGCCAGGCCCTTAGCGCCAAACGTGGAGGCCACGCCGGCGAGCTTATCGATCTTGGCACGGGCCCAGGCACCGGCACCCTTGGCGTTGATGGCCTTGACGACGGAACCCTCCTCGTTTGCGGCGGTCGCAAAGACCTTGAACTTGGAGTTGGCAAAGATGTCGGTCAGGTCGACCAGGTGCATGCCGTAGCGGGTATCGGGCTTGTCGGAGCCATAGGTGTCCATGGCCTCCCAGTAGTCCATGCGACGCAGCGGCGTGGGCATCTCGACGCCCATGCGGCCGAAGGCATCGGCCAGGACCTCTTCGAGCGCGCTCATAACGTCGTTCTGGTCCACGAAGGACATCTCGATATCGACCTGGGTGAACTCGGGCTGACGGTCGGCACGCAGGTCCTCGTCGCGGAAGCACTTGGCAACCTGATAGTAGCGCTCGACGCCACCGACCATAAGCAGCTGCTTCAGGAGCTGCGGGGACTGCGGCAGGGCGTAGAAGTTGCCCGGCTGGATGCGGCTGGGGACGATGAAGTCGCGGGCGCCCTCGGGCGTGGACTTAAACAGGGAGGGCGTCTCGACCTCCATGAACTCACGGTTGTGCAGCGCCTCGCGAATGGCAAAGGTAAAGTCGGAGCGCAGCTTGAGGTTGGCCATCATCTCGGGACGACGGAGGTCCAGATAGCGATAGCGCAGGCGGGTGTCCTCGCTGGTCTCGATGCCGTCCTCGATCTGGAACGGCGGGGTGACGGAAGTGTTGAGCACCTCGGCATGATCGGTCAGGACCTCGATCTCGCCGGTCGCGAGCTTGGTGTTGGTGGTCTCCTCGCCACGGGCGCGCACGACGCCATGGATCTTGATGGGCCACTCGGGACGCATAGTCTCGGCGATCTTAAAAGCGTCGCCGTCGGAGTGCTCGGGGTCGAAGGTGAGCTGCGTGATGCCCTCGCGGTCGCGAAGGTCGCAGAAGATAAGACCGCCGTGGTCGCGGCGACGGCTCACCCAACCGGTGAGGGTGACCTCTTCGCCCACGTTCTCGCGGCGAAGCTCGCCGCAGGTACGGGTGTGCATGGAATGCTCGTCGATGGGACGGGTCTGGCTCATACCAGTGATCCTCCTTTATGGATCTGTGCCGCCCCGTGTCGTTCCGGGCGGCGTCGTACAGATTTGCCCGGCCTGCGTAAACCGCGCAGCCAGACATGGCGTTCTATCTTATCGCACCTGTGTCGATGTGCCGCGGAAAAGTAGCTCCTGCCCAAAGACTTGACGGAGACGAAACAATTGACGCGCCGTGGCCGTCGCCAAGGCGCGCCACGTGCGACAATGTGCCCCAATACAACTGCACTCGGAAAGGCCCGCCATGACTGCACGCCTCATCGTTATGGATATCGACTCCACGCTCATCAACCAGGAGGTCATCGACCTGTTGGGCGAGGAGGCCGGCGTGGGCGAGCAAGTGGCGCAGATCACTGAGCGCGCCATGCGCGGCGAGCTCGACTTTAAGCAGGCGCTCGAGGAGCGCGTGGGGCTGCTTGCCGGCTTGGACGAGAGCGTGTTCGAGCGCACCTTTGAGCGCGTGACGTTTACCCCCGGCGCGCTGGAGCTTGTGCGCACGGCGCACAGCAAGGGCTGGAAGGTCGGCGTGGTGAGCGGCGGCTTTCACGAGGTCGCCGACAAGATCGTGGCTGCCGCGGGTATCGACTTTTGCTTGGCCAATCGTCTGGAGGTCGTGGACGGTCAGCTCACCGGTAAGCTGGCGGCAGACATTGTGACCAAGGAGTCCAAGCTCATCCAGCTGCTGGATTGGGCGGTTGAGTGCGGCGTCGACATGGCCCATACCGTCGCTATTGGCGACGGGGCAAACGACATCCCCATGATCCAGGCCGCAGGCACGGGCATCGCGTTTTGTGCCAAGCCCAAGACGCGCGAGGCCGCCCCGTTTGCCATCGACGAGCGCAACCTGATGCTCGCCATGGACATCATCCTGCGCGACTAGCCGATTCGTCTAACAATTGAATCAGTCTGTCCTATAGTTTCCGAACAATTTTGTCTTAGTGTTCGGAAATATACCCTTTGAGTGCTAGACTTTGCGCCGTCGAAGGGAACATATATGGATAAGCGAGATCTTGAGCAGCTGCTGAGCGATGTTGCTGGCGGATCAGTCACCCCTGCCGACGCGCTCACGCGCATCCAGACGGCTCCGACCGCCGATTTGGGCTTTGCGCAGCTCGATCTTTCGCGCGGAGTGCGCCAGGGAGCCGGCGAGGTTGTCTACGGCGCCGGTAAAACCGCCGAGCAAATTGCCGCCATTATCAAAGCATTACTCGATGCAGACCAGGAGCGCATCCTGGTCACACGCTTGAACGACGAAAAGGCAGCCCGCACCTCGGAGCTCCTCGGCAACGACATCGACCTGGGATATGTCCCGGACGCCCAGCTCGCCCTCGTGGGTGGCAAGCCCTCCCCCACCGGCAACGGACGCATCGTCGTCGCCTGCGCCGGCACGAGCGACCTGCCCGTCGCCGAAGAGGCGGCACTGACGGCCGAGTTCTACGGCAACGAGGTCGATCGCCTCTACGACGTAGGTGTCGCCGGCCTGCACCGCCTGCTCGCTCATGCCGAGGAACTTGCCCAGGCACAGGTGGTCATCGCCATCGCCGGCATGGAAGGCGCCCTTGCGAGCGTCATCGGCGGCCTGGTGAGTTGTCCGGTCATCGCCGTCCCCACCAGCGTGGGCTATGGCGCGAGCTTTGGCGGCGTGGCCGCACTGCTCGCCATGCTCAACTCCTGTGCCAGCGGCGTTTCGGTCGTCAATATCGACAACGGCTTTGGTGCCGCCTACCAGGCAAGTCTTATCAATCATCTGAGCGCCGGCACACCCTGCGCCCGTTAAGGAGCATTCCATGTCAAATCATCAGCGCACGCTTATCATCGACGGCACCTCGGGCATCAGCGGCGACATGACCGTCGCGGCCCTGCTCGACCTGGGCGCCAGCGAGGAGCACCTGCGCGAACAACTCGCCACGCTGCCGGTCGACGGCTTTGAGATTGCCGTTTCACGCGTAAACAAGCATGGCATCGACGCCTGCGACTTTGACGTTCAGCTGGCAGAGGAGCTCGAGAACCACGACCACGATATGGCTTGGCTCTACGGCAACGAAGCGGCTGCCGAGCACACGCACGAGCATGAGCACCACCATCATGACCATAGCGAGCACGAACACGAGCACTGCCACGAGCACGAACGCGTGCACTGCCACGAGCATGATCATGAGGCCCACGACCATGGCCACGAGGACCATCATCACGCCCACCACCATCACCACCGTTCTTTGGCAGATGTCACCGCCATCATCGACGGCTCGCGGCTAAGCGATGGCGCCAAGCGTCGCGCGCTCGCCATCTTTACCGCGCTCGCCGCCGCTGAGGCCAAGGCTCACGGCAAGACGCCCGAGACCGTCATGTTCCACGAGGTGGGCGCCATCGACTCTATCGTCGATGTCTGCTCTGTCGCCATCTGCCTCGACGACCTGGGCGTTGAGGATATTGTGGTCGAATCGCTCTCCGAGGGCCACGGTACCATTCGTTGCGCCCACGGCCACATGCCCATTCCCGTCCCCGCTGTCGTCAACCTGTGCCAGGCAGGCAATATCGCTCTCGCGCCGGCACCGGTCACCGGCGAGCTCGTGACGCCCACGGGCGCCGCCATCGTCGACGCGCTACGCACGTCCGAGCACCTTCCGGTCCGTTACCGCATCGAGGCCGTCGGCTACGGCGCCGGCAAGCGCCCTTACGAGGGCTGCTCCGGCACGCTCCGCTGCCTGCTCGTTCACGCGGACGCATAGCCATGGATGCCCGCAAGGCAAAAAGCCGCGCCGCCATCGTTGCAGCATTCTCCGAGCTCCTGCGCGAGGAAGATTACGGTAAGATCACCGTCGGCGACATCATCGCGCGCGCTCACGTAGGCCGCGCGACATTCTACGGCCTCTTTAAGAGCAAAGACGACCTGCTCGCTGAGCTGGTGTGCGATATCTGCACCCATGCCCTCGACGATGACGGCGCACCCCTCGACGACCCGCTCGTGCAGGTCGAGCATATCCTCAACAACCTCTGGGAACGCCGTCAGGGCGTACGAGCCCTCGTAGCCGGCGCCGGCTCACGCGTCTTCGCCGACTGCTTACGCAAGACCATCATGTCACGAGCAGCCGAAACCGTCCCCACCGACCCAAACGGCCCCGCCGCCACCATGGACCGAAGCTTCCTACTACACCACATAGCCTCAAGCTTCGTAGGAATGGTCCAATGGTGGGCCTGGCACAACTTCCAAGCAGATAAGGCCGATGTGGCAAAAGACTACCTATCAGCCATTAAGCCCCTCTTCAACTAAGTAAGAAGCTCATCCCAAAGCACCGCCCCACCCCAAGGCGCCACGCATCCCAAAGTGTCAACAACAGCCCAGCGCCCCTATCAGCAACAAGCCCCTCCCATCCAAATTCAGATTTAAATGTTGGGTTGCTTGCTCGAGCGCAGCAAAGACCCCGCAGCCGTCCGCATGGGGTAACTTCCCAGCGCATTCCGCAGGACGAAAGAACCCCCGCCGCACAAAGTGCGCAGCGGGGGTTCTTTCATGTCCGAGGACGCGCTGGGAAGTTACCCCATGCGGTCAGCGGACAACTATGTAGCCTTGAACTAGAACATGCCCAAGAAGCCATGCACAAACAGCGCGGCCACAATAGCACCGACAAACGGCGCGATGCCAGGAACAAGCAGGCCATACTTCCAGTTGTTGTCAGCCTTGTTCTTAATCGGCAGCACCTGATAGGCCATGCGAGGACCAAGGTCACGAGCCTGGTTCATGGCGAAGCCGGTGATGCCGCCCATGCCCATGCCAACAGCCCAAACGATCAGGCCGACGCAGATTGCGAGCATCAGAACGTTCTCGCCGGCACGGCTAGCGGCAGCAAGGATGGCGCTGATGAACACGAAGGTGCAGATAGCCTCGCAGAAGAAGTTACGAGCATAGTTCGTGCCCTCGGTGGTGGGGTTGGTCGAGAAGATGTTGCGCTGGGCAATGGGGTCGACGACGCCCTCGGAAGCCTTGAACTCATCGGCATACATAAACCAAGCGATCACGGCACCCACAAAGCCGCCGAGCATATCGGCAAGCATGAAGGGGATGCAGTTGCCCCACGGCACCAGGCCGACGATGCACTGGGCAAGCACCATGGCGGGGTTCATGCACACAGCGCCACCAAAGACAAACAGGCAGACCGAGATGCCAAAGGACCAGGTGGTGATGGCAAACATATGGCCGGAGCCCTGATACTTGGTGCCCTTGAGCACGGTATCGCAGTGAACGCCCACGCCAAAGACGATCATGAGGGCCGTTGCGCCGAATTCACAGAGGAGTTTGGTAAGCATAAAACCTTATCTTTCTTGTCGGTTATAAACGATTCGTTTAGGCCGCGCACTAGTGCTGCGCAACAACAACGCCCAGGCCATCGGGAATGACGGCAACCTTGGCATCGGCACCCTTCATCTCAAAGGCGAGCTTGAGCGCCTCCTCGATAGTGTTGACCGGCGTCATGTGCATATCCTTGAGCATCTGGTGATCGCACAGGTCGGTGACCATGATCACAGGGTGATGCGCCAGAATACGGGCAAAGATCTGGCTCGTCCACTGGTCGGGCAGGGTCTCGTCCTTAGGACGGTCGATGCAGGCGCGCTCAAACTCCGCCGGATCGTTGTCGGCGATGTTGTGATAGAAGCCCTCGCCACCGTGACCGTCGGCACAGCCGGCGACGTCGATGATCACGCCGCCCTCGGGAAGCGTGGCCTCGGCAGCGCACATGCCCTTCACGGCCTGATAGATGTTCTGATCGAGCGGGTAGCCACCGTTGGTGGTGATGGCGATCTCGCACTCAACGGGCTCAACGCCGGCAAGGCTCTTCACGAACTCGCAGCCAGCCTCATGCGCCTTGTGGATGTCGCCGGCAAAGGAGCCAATGACCTCGTGCTTGCCGTTGAGCACCACGTTGAGCACAAAGGCAAGGTGAGCCATCTCGGCGGCGGCGAACATGTCCTCGCTCACGTGGTTGTGGCACAGGTTGCCGGCACGCGAGTGGGAATCGTTCACAAACTGACCGTTGTGGTTGTACATGATGGTCTTGTAGCTGGCGACGCCGGGCAGGACCGACTTGCGGCTGCCAGAGAAACCGGCAAAGAAATGCGGCTCAATAAAGCCCTCGGCAAGCAGCAGATCGCAATCGGCAGCAATTTTGTTGATGATGCACTCGCCACCAGAAGGCAGGGTGCCGATCTTTTTCATCATGCTGTCGTCGGTCGCGACAT
The DNA here is from genome assembly GCF_040093305.1 of Collinsella sp. CLA-AA-H302. Taxonomy (NCBI): domain Bacteria; kingdom Bacillati; phylum Actinomycetota; class Coriobacteriia; order Coriobacteriales; family Coriobacteriaceae; genus Collinsella; species Collinsella sp. CLA-AA-H302. The sequence continues at coordinate 23,546 of NZ_JBBNJW010000002.1, read as the reverse complement.
GCATGACGATCTCCTCGTTCGCAACAATCTCCTCGCCGTACTTGTTGACGAGCTCTTCGTGCGTCGACGGACGGTGCATGCCAGTTGCAACCAGAATACGAACGCGCGCCTCGGGCGCAGCGGCATGAATGTGATGCAGCAGAATGGGCATCGTCACACGCGAAGGAACGGGACGCGTATGGTCGGAGCTAATGATGACGATATCCTTCTTGCCAGCACAAAGCTCCTCGAGCGAAGGCGAGCCATAAGGGTTGGCAAGCGACTCCTCTACCAGCTCTTCCTGCGATTTCGTAGTCTTAAACTCGTTTTGGTGACCTTCCATCACACCCGCGAAGTTCTTATCCTCGAGCTCCAGATGCAACGTCTTGTGGTCAAACGGCAGTTCACATTCAAACAACGGTGAGCGCCCTCTTCCTTTCATCTAACACACTAGTTAAACCGTTGAGAGGATACGCCGCTCGCCGAAAAACACCACCGTCTACCGACCCATTAACATAACGTTCATATTTGACCTATAACAAAACGGCCGCGATCCCAAACGGAACCGCGGCCAAAAAGCCCACACCGCACCCCACATTAGGCGCGAAGCGCGCCATATCCCCCCAGCCGCAATCCGCCGAAGACCGAGGACGAAGGGGCCCGACGGGTTTCCCTCTGAATGCATTCCGCAGCACGAAGCCCCATCAAAAAGCGCGAAGCGCACTATCTTTCCCCCAGCAGTAATCCGCCGAAGACCGAGGACGAAGGGGCCCGCCGTATGCCTGCTTTCCGGCGCACTCCGCAGGACGCAAGAAGCCCTCGCCGCACGAAGTGCGCAGCGAGGGCTTCTTGCATGTCCGAGGACGCGCCGGAAAGCAGGCATACGGCGGTCCCCGGTGAGAGCCACAGGGCTATCGATTACCCCGTGTTTTGCAATCCTGCCGAGACGCCGGTCACAGTCGAAAGAATCAGGCTCATGTACTCGGCCTTCTTCTCCTCGGCCATCTCATCCTGGTTCATACGCACCTCGCGAAGGGCGCGGACCTGGGCGATAGACAGGGCGTCGACATAGGGGTTACGCACGCGAACGGCGCAGCCGAGCACGCGACGACGCTGCAGCGGCCACTCGTCACCGACGATGGCAAGGACCCACTTACGCGTGAGCTGCATCTCGGTGAAAACCTTCTTGGACAGATCATCGCGATCGCCCAGGTGCAGATACATCTTGGCGATGCGCTGATCGGTCTTGGCGATCGACATCTCGATGTTGTCGATAAAGGTGCGGAAGAACGGCCACTCCTGGTAGGCAGCCTTGAGCTGGTCAAGGTCGCCCAACTGCTCGCAGGCGGTACCCAGGCCGTACCAAGCGGCCAGATTGATGCGCGCCTGGCTCCAGCTAAAGATCCACGGAATGGTACGCAGGTCGTCGAGCGACTTGGCACCCAAGCCGCGCTTGGCGGGACGCGAGCCGATCGGCAGCAGACCGACCTCGGTCAGCGGCGTCACGGTCGAGAACCACGGTGTAAAGTCCTCGGTGTTCAGCAGGTCCAGATAGCGCTCGTGGCTTGCGGCGTTGAGCTTCTCGGCCATGCCCCAGAACTTCTGCGTGGTTTCGGTGTTGGTCTTCTCGACACTCGGAGCCGACTGCAAAAGCGTTGCAGCGGCGACGGACTCAACATGGCGCTGAGCTAGCGTGCGGTTACCGTAACGGGCAAAGATGACCTCGCCCTGCTCGGTAAGCTTAAAGAAGCAGTTGACCGAACCCTTGGGCTGCGCCAGCACGGCCTTGTTGGCCGGACCGCCGCCACGGCCCACGGCACCGCCGCGACCGTGCATGAGCACAAGGTCGATATCGTTCTTCTCGGCCCACTTGGCAATGCGCTCCTGCGCGGAGTGCAGCGCGAGCATGGCCGTGGTAGGACCGGCATCCTTGGAGGAGTCGGAATAGCCCAGCATGACCTCCATGCGGCGGTTGGTCTGGGCAAGGCGCTTTTGAACCACGGGCAGCGTGAGCATCTGGTCGAGCACGTCGACACAGCCCTCGAGGTCCTCGAGCTGCTCGAACAGCGGGATCACGTCGAGCTCGGGGACATCCTCCTCGTGTGCAAAGGACAGGTGGGCAAGCTCAAAGACGTCGGCCACATGCTGGGCGCTCTTGGTGAACGAGATGATGTAGCGGTGCGCCATCTTCTTGCCGTAGCGCTTTTGGATGGAACCGATGGCACGGAAGGTATCGATGACCTCGCGCGTCATGGGCTGCAGATCGCCATGGATACCGTTCTCGTGGATATCCTTGAGGGCGCGGGCGTGCACCACGGAGTGCTGACGGAACTCCATCTCGACCATATGGAAGCCGAAGGACTCGACCTGCCAGATGATGGTCTGCACCGGACCGTAGGCGGCACGGACGGCACCGCAGGCAGCCAGCGAACGCTGGACGACGCGCAGGTCATCCAGGAACTCGTCGGCGCTGTGGTACATGGTGTCGGTGATACGGCGCACGGTGGCGTTCAGACGATCGGCCATGACGAGCATGACGGCGCGATGCGGCTCGTGCTCGGAGATCAGCTCGGCGCGGGCCGTGTACCGAGGGCTCATCTCGACCTGATGGTTCCACAGGTTAATGAGCTCGGCAGAAGGCTTGCTGTAGGTGGCCTCGAGCGTAAGGTTGCGGCCGATGCGGCGGCACTTGTCCTCGAGCTTGAGCACCATGTGCGTGAAGTACTTGGCGGCGACCTCGCGGCTCACCTTGGCGGTAACGTTGGGGTTGCCGTCGCGGTCGGAACCGATCCAGCTGCCAGGATGGAAGAACGCCGGGCACAGCGGCGGCACGGTACCGGCCTTGTCGCCCAGCACCCAGTCGTCAAAACGACGGTAAATGACGGGGATCACATCGAACAGTGTGTTATCGAAGATGTCGATGATGGTATCGGCTTCCTCGACCGGCGTGGGCTTCTTAAGTGCGATGGGGCTCGTACGCACCAGGGCGTCAATCTCCTGCAGCATATGGCGCTCGTTCTCCACCAGGTCGGAGCCGCCCAGGCGCGGACGCTCCTCCAGCAGGTTGGAGATACGGCGAATCTTGCCCTCGACGGCCTTACGACGGGCCTCGGTGGGATGTGCGGTAAAGACAGGGTGGAACTCGAGCTTGTCGAGCAGCTCGTTGGCGCCCTCGACACCCATCTCGTTTACCAACTGGTGATAGGCGACGGTGAGTTCGTTGGCGGGATCGACCTCGGTATCGGTCGACGCACCTGCCTCGCGCTCGCGCAGCTGCGCCACGCGGTAGTTCTCCTCCGACAGGTTTGCCAGATGGAAGAAGCTCGTAAAGGCGCGGACGATAACCTGTTGCTTATCGAGCGGCAGACTGTCGATCAGATCAACGACCTCGCGAAACGCCACGGCGGTGGGCTCGTCGGCGGTGGGCACGCCCTGCTCGTCGACGGACTCGTCGGCAGCACGGGCGCCGGGGTTTCCGGCATTGGCCACAATCTCGGCCGTCAGGATCTTGTCGAACAGGTCCGCGATCTCAGGATCATACTCGCTAAGCACACGACGCTCCAGGCGCAGGAACAGCGCCAGATTGTCGCGCAGCTCCTCGGGGATCTCGATCTCGGCGAGACGCTCCCTGGACTCGGCATTCGAGCCGATTCGGTTAACGAGGCGGTTGACCACGGCAGCGACGCGCGCCGCGGCTTCGGGTACAGACTGGTTGCTTAGGTTCTCAGCCACGTTTCCTCCCATTCCTCCTTCTATGCACGTAACATGCGGTATTCATTATAGGCGCTTGCGAAATACTTTCGACACTGATTGCGCTTTACCACACAAAAGTATTTTCTGCATTGCAAGGGTTTTTGCTCTAAATGGTCGTATTTCTCGGTGGACGGCATACACAAACGGGGGCATTCCGCATAAATGCGAAACACCCCCGTAACAATCGCTCGCAATGGACGGGACACTCAAGCGGGTCCGCAGCTCAAAAAGATGCGCTACAGGCGCTCGCGAACCGCCTCGACCACGTTGGCCAGATCGACGAGAACCTCGTCATGGCTCTCCATGTCGCGCACCTTGACCTTGCCGGCGGCAAGCTCGTCGCCACCCAGGACCAGGATGAGCTTAGCGCCCACCTTGTCGGCCTGCTTAAACTGGGCCTTGAGCGAACGGCCCTGATAGTCGGCCTCGGTCACGATGCCTGCGGCACGAAGCTCCTGCGTAATGGCAAAGACGTTCTGGCGCAGCTCCTTGCCAGCGTTGGCGACATAGACGCACGGGGCCTCATCGGCACCCAAATCGCTGCCAAAGGCCTGCAGGGCCAGCAGGGCGCGCTCAAAACCGACGGCAAAGCCGACGCCCGCCGTGGGCTTGCCACCCTCGAGCTCGACCAGGCCGTCGTAGCGGCCGCCGCCACCGATGGAGCCGACGCCGGCACCGGGAGCCTCGACCTCAAAGACGGTGCGGGTGTAGTAGTCCAGACCACGCACCAGGGTGGGATCCTCGACATACTCGATACCAGCGGCATCCAGATAGCGCTTGACCTGCTCGTAGTGCTCACGGCACTCGTCGCACAGGTTGTCACCCATCAGCGGAGCCTCGGCCATGATCTCGCGGCAGTGGTCGTTCTTGCAGTCGAAGGCGCGCAACGGGTTGAGCTCGGCGCGCTCGCGGCACTCATCGCACATCTCGTCGGCGTGATCGAGAATGAACTGCTTGACCTGCTCGCGATAGGCCGGACGGCACTGGGCATCGCCCATCGAGTTAATGAGCAGACGAAGCTTGGAAAGATCGAAGCCCAGGCGCTTGTAGAACTCCATGAGCATAATGATGCACTCGGCGTCTGCCGCCGGATCGGGAGCGCCGAGCCACTCGATGCCTACCTGGTGGAACTGGCGCAGGCGACCCTTCTGGGGACGCTCGCCGCGGAACATGGCCTCGGCATAGTACGCCTTAAACGGCGTGGAGCCCTGGGGCACCAGATTGTTCTCCACGACGGCGCGCACCACACCAGCCGTGCCCTCGGGGCGAAGTGCCAGGCGCTGCTTGGGCTTGAGTTTGGTGTCGGTGCCCTCGGTAAAGACGCGCTCCAGGTTGGCGCCGCTAAAGACGCGGAACATCTCCTTGCGCACGACGTCGGTCGACTGGCCGATACCGTGGACAAACACGTCCACCTGCTCGATCGCGGGCGTCTCGATGGGTTTAAAACCAAACGGCTCGAACACGCCGGCCGCAATCTGCTGCATCTTTTGCCAGGCGCGCATCTCGGCGCCGATAAGGTCGCGGGTTCCCTCCGCCTTCTGTGCCTGCATGGGCAAACACCTTTCTTTTGTATCGCGTCATAGATAACGGTCATTATACGGCACAAACACAAGCCGCGGCGGTGCATCTGACCGAACGAGGGTATGGGAACTCGTTCGGCCCGATGCACCGCCGCGGCGACCGACCCGCATGCGGCGAAGGGAAACGGAGCATGTCGTAAGGTTATGGCCACCCAGAGAACCGAATGACGGTACGAGCATCCATTCGGCTCCCTGGGCGACCACAATACCAACAACCGCAAGTCTTTCCCTTCCCGCCCAACAAATCGCAGATTCGACCGTATTGGGCGGGGATGCAGGTTGCGAGATACTCTACTTAGGTAAAGTGTACAAGCCAGAATATCCGACTGCAGATACAAAAACGGCCCGCATCCGCGGGCCGCAACACATTGTTAACGATTGATGTCCTTATCTTGACGATTTAGAACTACTGAGAACGACGGCGCAAAAAGTCGAAGTGCGTCTCGCTCAAGATAATCGACAGGAAGATGAGCGCGAAGCCGGCAAGCAGGCGCGAGGTAAGCGCCTCCCCCATCAGCAGCACCGAGAACAGCACGCCCGAAGGCGACTCCATCGAAAGAAGCAACGAGCCCGTCGAGGCCGGGACGTGTGCCAGGCCGACATTTTGAATGAGCAGGGCCACGCACGTGCAGCCCACCGAAAGAAAGGCCATCACGGCGATAAAGCTCGGCGTCCACACAGACAGAGGCGCCTGGGTTTCGAACAGCAGCGACGAGACCAGACTCAACACGCCGTTGCCCACAAACATCCAAAACGTGATGACGTTGATGTCCATCTTGCGACCGTACTTGGCGGTCACCGCCATCTGAATGGCGAAGAAGACCGCGCCACCCAGCGTGATGACATCGCCGGCGTTGAACTCGACGCTATCGAGCGCCACCAGGCCAATGCCCGCCAGGCACAGCAGCGCCGCGCCCAGGTTGTAGCGAGTAAGCTTTTCGCCGCTTAGAAAATAGCTCGCGAACGGCACAAGGATGCAGTACGTGCCCGTCAAAAACGCACTCTTGCCTGCCGTAGTCTGCGCCAGACCAAGCGTCTGAAATCCGTAAGCGGCCCACATGAGCGCGCCCATGCCCAGTCCAACGATCAGGTTACGAGCATTGAAATGCGCAATGATGCGCTTATGGAAAATGGCAAACATAACCAGCGATGCCGGGAGAAAGCGAACGTAGAGCAGCTCAAACACCGGAATGGTATCGAGCGCGTCCTTCATGGTGGTAAAGGAATAGCCCCAGATGATCGCCACCGAAAGCAGCAAGACCTTCCAGAACAGCGGCGAGCGCGCGCCGGCGCCCCGGGGAATACCGCCCGCGCCCAAATCCTCACTGGCCACAGGGCCATCGGGCATGTTTTCGATTTCGTTGGCAGCGTATTGGGCCATGGAACATCCTCACACTCAATCTGGGCGTGGTGTCCGCACGCGTATGGCTGCGTGCCGCCTCATGGTCAAATAAAAACGGGGCGCACCGGACCCCCGGCACGCCCCGCTACTGTAGCAACAACCAAGCAGCCCACGCAATTCACTACGCTAAAGCATCGGGTTGGAAGACCTCGATGTTCCGACGGCGTTTACATTGTTGCGCTAGATTAATTTAGTACTTTCAAGCTTTTCGATGATCCAGTCGTTGGCTTTGATGACTGGGCGGCGGAAGACCACACCTAGGGCCAGCGACGGAATCAGATAGCTCGCCAAGATACCCAGCTCAACCCAGTACTCCATATGGTAGGCGCCAGCCATGGCGGCGTGCATGGCGTTGATGCCGTGGGTAAACGGCAGGAACGGGTAGATCGCCTGGAACACGGGGCCGGTCATCTCGATGGGGAACGTACCGCCTGAACCGCCGACCTGCATGACCAACAGCACGACAGCGAGCGCCTTGCCGATATCGCCAAACGAAACCGTGAGCGTGTAGACGATATTGGAGAACACGAGACTCGCGACCCAGCCCGCCAGCACAAACTGCAGCGGGTTGTCGCATTGGATGCCAAAGAACAGGATGTCGCCCGCGCACACGAGTGTCGCCTGCAGCAGGGCCAGACCTCCAAAGAACAGGTAGCGGCCCAGGTAGATCTCGTGCAGGCGCACGGGGATCAGCTCGTTGATGAGCTCATCGTCAACCGATACCTTCATCATGGCCGCCAGCACGATCGAGCCGACCCACAGCGACAGGATCGTATAGAACGGCGCCATGGCCGAACCGTAATTGCGGATCGGATAGACCGGCTTGCGGTCGAGCGCGACGGGGCCGGAAAGCGACACGGCCAAACCCTCGGGATCGTTGCCGATCATCGTCTTGATCGTGGCAAGGTCGTCCGACATCAGGGCGCCATCGAGCTCGTCCTTAAAGGCGCTGATCTTGTCCGATGCCTCACCCAGCTGATCGGAAGCCTTGTTGACCAGCGTCGCAGCCTTGGAGAGGCCCTTTGCGAGCGAGCCAGAGGCGTCGGTCAGACCGCTCACGGCGCTATCCAAGTCACCCGAGATACCGTTCAGGGAATCCAGAACGCCCGAAATGGTCTTCTTGAGCTCCTTGGCCTTAACCGAGAACGTGGAATCGTAGTCGGACTTGGCTCCCGAGATACCCGCCTTGGCATCGGCGATGGCCTGGTCGACCTCGGCACGCGAGTTGTTGACCTCCGCCATGCCGTCCGAAAGGGACTTTGCGGTCGCCGTCAGGTCCTTCGCATTGTTGCGGTACTCCACGGCAATTCTGCCCAGCGACGTCGCAGCGGACTCGAGACCGTCTTTGAGCTTGTCATCACTTACCTGGTCGGCAAGGTTACGGAGCTGATCGGTCATCGCATCGATATCGTCAGCACGCGTATTGAGCGCCGCTGCGGCTTCGTTGAGCTGAGACACCGTAAGGTCAACATGCTGATTCGCGGCATCGAATGCCTTCGCAAGCTCGGCGGACACGTTGTCGAACGAGCCCGCGCTTCCGTCAATCGCCGCGTCAACGGCATCGTTGGCGGCCTTGAGCGCTTCCTTGGAATCATTGATGCCACTCTTGGCGTGCTCCATCAGCTGCTTCGTCGACTCATCAACGGTGCCCGTCTGCTTGAGCATGCCGCCCGCCGATGTCAGTGAATCGGACGTGGAGCTCAAAATGCCCGCGAGCGACGTCGCACTCGCCTGAACGTCCTGCAGGTCCTCGACCGAATCGCCCAGCGTCGAGGACAGATTGGCGATAAAGCTGCTCACCTGGTCGGTACTCATATAGTCGAGCAGGCTGGACACGGTCTTAAGGCCGATGGTCGTGATGGTCTTGGTAAAGGTCTCGTTGACCTGACTCTGGACGGCGCTCGAACCCTTTTCAGTCACGATCTGTGCGATGGCGTTGGCCTTCTGATTCTCATAGAACTCGATATCGGCGTGCTTCACCTCGGTCGAGAAAAGCGTCATCATGTCGGCGCTAAACGTTTTAGGGATAACGACGGCAGCGTAGTACGCGCCCGACTTAACGCCCTCAATCGCCTTATCACGGTCGTTGAGGACGACCCAGTCGAAGTTCTCGTTGCCGCGCAGGGTGGCGGTTACGTTTTCGCCCACGTTGACCTCGACGGGAATCAGATCGCTCTCGTAACCCTCATCGGTGTTGACCACTGCAATCTTAAGGTTGCCGGTATTGCCGTAGGGATCCCAGCTTCCGGCGATGTTAAACCATGCATAGAGACATGGCACGATGATCAGGCCCATCACGACGACCATGCCGATCACGGAGCGAGACACGTTTTGGACATCGCGCTTAAACAGGTGCAGGATGTTTTTCATTTATGCCTCACCTCCTTTAGAGTGCTTGCCAAGCGAGGTGGTGTCCCCGTCGTTTCCGTTTACGTTGTCAGCGCCGTCGGCATCTTGAGCCTTACGATGCGCACCGATATGCGACAGACGGCTCGTAGGCTGTTCGCCTCCCTTGGCGCCACGCTCGCTGGCGTTGAGACCAAACATGCGACGGGCGGCAGGGATGGCAGCCGTGTGCTCGCGCATCTCGCGGCGAAGGTCCTCGTCCGAAAGCGCCGAGATACGCATCTGGGTATTGAGGCTCGCACGGATGTATTCGATGTTGATGAGCCAGCCGCAGATGGCGATAACCGAAATGATCCAGATAACGAGCAGGATGATCTTGCCGTTATTGTCGATATCGAGCACCGTCGAAAGCACAAAGAGCAGAACCTGCACGCCTACCACGGCGGCAAAACCGCCCTTGATGTAGTACGGGTAGCGATGCTCAAACGCCACGGCATGATCGAGCAGCTCGCGACGGTACGAATCCGAATCGAGCATGACGCGCATGGCCGTGCGCAGCGAATAGCGCTGGCGCGGCAGGTCGTTGGACTCGCAGATCATGAGGCCTGTCGTGGAAAGCTGCTTGTCAAAGAGCAGGTTGAGGTTGAGCAGCAGCGGACGCAGCTGCAAGCCAATAAAGAGTGCGATGGCAAGGAACACGCCCAGGATGCACAGGTTGAACAGGTAGTTGAACGAATACATGCCACCGACGGTCTCGCGCAGCAGGTTGATGCCATAGGTGAAGGGCAGCAGCGGATGCAGCCATTGGAAGAAGCCGGGCATCATCTCGATGGGATACATGCCCGACGAGCCGGGGATCTGCACAATGACGAGGATGACGCCAATGGCTTTACCGATATGCTTAAACGTGGTGGACAGCGCATAGATGATGTTGACGTAGGTGAACGAAATAGCGATGCCGCCCAGTACAAAGAGCAGCGGATTGACGCACTGAACGCCAATGACCAGATCTCCCACCGTAACGATGATGGCCTGCAACGCACCCAGGATCACCAGCAGCAGCCAGCGGCCAAAGTAGCCCTGACGCGCCGTAAAGCTACCGATGCCCTCGCGGTCGACCTCGAGTTTATAGATAGCGATGAGCACATAGCCGCCTACCCACAGCGCCAGATTGGTGTAGAAGGGCGCGATGCCCGAGCCAAAGCTCTTGACCGGATAGATTGACTTGGACGTCAGCTCAACCGGAGATGCCATGAAATCTGCCACGTCATTGACGTCGACGTCCATGAGGTCGGCTAACTCGCCCATAGACTCAGAGGTCTGCAGCGCCGCAATGTCATTGGCGGCGGTCGCGAGCTTGTCCTGAACCTTGGCAAGGGAGGCGTCGGTTTGGGACAGCGTGGTCTTTGCCTGCTTGAGCGTGGCGTCGAGCTGCGCCAGCGTGCCGCGCGCGCTCGCTATCGTGGGGGTCATACCCGACACAATGCCGGTCAAATCGCCCGAAACGGCGGCAAAGGAGTCAAGCGCGCTCGAAGCCTTCGGAAGTGCGTTCTGACCCAGATCGGTCTGAGCCTGACCGAGGTTAGCCGTACCGGTCTGAATTGCCGCGTTGAGTGCGTTGCTCGCGTTCGAGATTGCCGTAGCGTCGTTTGCCATGGCGCTCGACTGTGCAGAAAGGCCATCCTTGATGCTCTGCAGCTTCTGGTTTTGCTCGCGAAGCGAATCGATGGTCGATACAATGCGCGCGTCAATTTCCTCGGAACCTGTCGACGTGTCATTAACGAGAATCTCCAAGTGCCCGATAACGGCCTTATTGTGATCGATCGTCGCCTGGAGAGACTCGAGCGAGTTGTCGATGCGGGTGGTCGTAGATGTGACCGTACCCGTTAGCTTGCCAATCGCAGCGTTCGCGGAGGCTGACGTCTTGGTGAGTGCAAGGCTACCTTCCGAGAGTGCCTTGGAGAGCGAGGTGATAGAGTTGCCCGCCGTGGCGCGAGCCTCGCCCAGCAGGTCGTTGCCCTGGGAGATTGCCTGCGTCAGCGACGGTGCCTGACCTTGCAAGCCGGCAAGCGCCGCATCAGCCGAGGCGATAGCGCCACTCGTCTTATCGATGGCGGCATTCATATCGCCAATCGAATCGCGCACCTCACCCAAGGTGTCGGATGCCTCGGACACCGAACTTGTCAGCGAGTCCTGAGTCTGGGTTGCCTTGTCCTTTAAATCGACACCGGCATCCTTGGCGATACTGGCAACAGTCTCGCCCACCGTGGAGACAAACTCCGAGTTGATCTGCTCCTCGATGGTGTTGGCACCGGTATCGGTGACCTTGGGCGCAATGGCGCTCTTCTTCTCATTGACGTAATAGGTGAGCTTCGGCTGATGGTAATTGCCATCGAGCATCGAGACAAGATTGTCGGAGAAGTTCTTGGGGATTACGATCGCCGCGTAGTATTCCCCGCTCTCGACGCCCTCTTTGGCATCGGCAGCCGAGTCGACGAAGGTCCAGCCCAGCTGATCGTTTTCCTTGAGCTGGTCGACCACCTTATCGCCTGCATTGAGCTCGCCCACCAAGTCATTCTGGGTGCCCTGATCGTTGTTGGCGATGGCGATTTTAATGCCCTGGGTATTTCCGTACGGATCCCAGTTGGCAACGATGTTGTACCAGGCATACAGCGAGGGAATGACGCACACGCCCAAGGTAACCACCAGGGCGACGGGGTTCATAAGCAGTCGCTTAATGTCGCGCTTAAATATCGCAAAGGAGACCTTTGCGTTGGATAGTTTGCTGCCGAGACTCACGCTTGGACCATCCATCCTGTCGTTGAATCAAATCGTACTATCAAAAACCATTGTACGTAGGCGCTTTAGCGTCTCGAAGCACAATGGTATTGAGTTTTGCGGGTAGCAATATACTACGAAGATTAGTTAACGTACAGTTGTACAGTATCTCAAATTTCAGCAGGTCACAAAACCACAACCCGCACAAATTAGCAATCCGAATAGTCATCGGGGGCGTTCTTAAACTACCAGTCAAACAAGAACGTCCCCCAACGACCACTTTTTCTCCGTCCCCAAGGGATCATTATTGGACCGTCGATGTTTTGGTAATGCCAGCGAGCGGTCACCAGAGCGAACAAATTGGCATGAAAAGAGGACGGCATAGACCTTCTGGTCATGCCGTCCTCTTTGAATGACAAGTTGTCGCTCTGGTGCCCGCGCAGCGTCGACCGGTCCGCCGTTCGTTAGAACGGCGGAACCAAAGGCGCAGCGTCGAGTAGTTACGCGGTTCGTAGAACCGCGTAACTACCAAACTACATAAGCTCGCAGACAGCTGCTGCGAAGGCTACGGGGTCCTCGGGGAGAATGCCCTCGACCAGCAGGGCCTGGTCATAGAGCAGACCGGAGTACTGCTTGATCTTGTCAGCGTCGCCCGCCTTCTGGGCAGCGACAAGCTTGTCAAAGACCGGGTGCTTAGCGTTGAGCTCGAGCACGCGCTGGCTCTTGGGCATGCCGTCGGGCGCGCCCTCGGGTCCCTTCTGGAGCACCTTCTCCATCTCGAGCGAAAGCGGGCCCTCGGTGGTGATGCAAGCGGGGGCATCGGTCAGGCGCGCGGAGACGGCAACTTTCTCGACCTTGTCACCGAGCGCCTCCTTCATAGCGCTAAAGAGGTCCTCGTTTTCCTTGGTGGCGTCCTCGGCCTCCTTCTTCTCGTCCTCGGTCGCCAGATCAAGATCGCCGGTCGCGACGTTCTTGAGCTCCAGGTGACGATCCTCGACCTCGGGCTCGGCACCGTCGGCCACGGCCTTTTCGGCAGCCTCGCGAGCTGCATCGTCCTCGTAGATCTTGGGCATATCGGCAGCAACGTACTCACGCATGGCCTGGAAGGTGAACTCATCCACGTCCTGCGTCAGAAGCAGCACGTCGTAACCGCGGTCGAGCACGCCCTTTACCACGGGCATCTTGGCCAAGCGCTCACGCGAGTCGCCGGCGGCGTAGTAGATGGCCTTCTGGTCCTCGGGCATACCCTTGGCATACTCGGCCAGGGTAATCATCTTCTGTTCCTTGGCAGACCAGAACAGCAGCAGGTCGGCAAGTTCGTCGGCCTTCATGCCATAGCTCGAGTAGATGCCGTACTTAAGACCGCGGCCAAAGTTCTCAAAGAACTTCTCGTAGGCCTCGCGGTCGTTGTCACGCATATCCTCAAGGTCGGCGGTAATCTTCTTTTCCACACGCTTGGCAATGGCCTTAAGCTGACGGTTCTGCTGCAGCGTCTCGCGCGAGATGTTGAGCGACACGTCGGCGGAATCCACGACGCCGCGGACAAAGTTGTAATAGTCGGGCAGAAGGTCGTCGCACTTCTCCATGATCAGGACGTTGGAACTGTAAAGCGCCAGGCCCTTCTCGTAGTCCTTGCTGTACAGATCGAACGGGGCGCGGCCCGGCACAAACAGCAGGGCGTCGTACTCGAGCGTGCCCTCGGCATGGAAGCTGATGGTGCGCGCCGGATCCTCAAAGTCGTGGAACGTAGACTTGTAGAACTCGTCGTAGTCCTTCTGCTCGACATCGGAGCTGCGCTTTTTCCAGATCGGTGTCATGGAATTGACGGTCTCGAGCTCCTGGTAGTCCTCGTACTCGGGCGTGTAGTCATCGCCAGCATCCTCGGGCTTGGGCTTCTGGCGGCTCTTGGACACCATCATCTGGATCGGGTAACGCACATAGTTGCTGTACTGCTGAATCAGGCTCTTGAGGCCCCACTCGGTCAGGAAGCGATCGTAGGTCTCGGCCTCGCCGTCGGCATCGAGCTTCTCGTTCTCGCGCAGCGTCAGGATAACATCGGTACCGTGCTCGGCGCGCTCGCCGTCCTCGATGGTATAACCCTCAAGACCATCAGACTCCCACACGTGGGCGGTATCCTCGCCATAAGCGCGGCTGACGACCTTCACGTGGCTGGCGACCATAAAGGCGGAGTAGAAACCCACGCCAAACTGACCGATGATGTCGACATCGGAACCCTGCTGCTCGGCGTTCTCAGTCTTAAACTCCTCGGAGCCGGAATGGGCGATGGTGCCCAGATTGCGCTCGAGCTCCTCGGCGGTCATGCCGATACCGTTATCCGAAATGGTGATGGTACGGGCATCTTTATCAAAGGAAACACGGATGGCCAGGTCGCCCTGGTCGAGCTTGACACTCGGATCCTGCAGGCTCTTAAAGTTGAGCTTGTCGACGGCATCGCTCGCGTTGGAGATAAGCTCGCGCAGGAAGATTTCCTTATTGGTGTAGATGGAGTTGATCATGAGGTCGAGCAGTTTTTTGCTCTCGGTCTTAAATTGACGCATATGCAGTCCTTTCGCGCTACCCCCGTCCGCAAAAACGGCCCGGTTGCCCGAGCCGCATCGCAGACCTGCTATGTTCAGACTTAGATTTTATAACCCATTAGCGCGCATATATACATACGGAATCGAAAAACTGTATGTCCAAACGCTCTGATGCGCCAATTGCCAAGGAGTGTCCCAAACTGCCGGCAGAAAAGGAACGTCCCTATCTGTCGCCCACGACCCGCTTGGCCATCCAAGCATGGGGCTGGCCCTCGTCTTCATTGTCCACCGGGGCAATCTGCGTGTAGCCCGCCTTGGCATAGAGCGGCAGCACGTATTCCTGCGCATGCAGCTTAATGAGCTTGGCGCCGGCATCACGCGCGCACGTATCACTGGCCTCGACAATCTTGCTCGCCAGACCGCGACGGCGCATGCTCGGCAGTACAGCCACGCGCCCCATAATATAGGTCTCCCCCGCCGCGACGCCTTCGTCCAAATCGCACGCCGGCGACACCGGAGCCTCTGCGTCAGCCGCGCGCTCAAGCTCTTCGGGAAACACGCGCGAGCAACCGGCAAGCTCGCCGTCTACATAGAGCGTCACATGAACGCAGTTCGGGTCCTCGTCGATAGCGTCGAACTCATTCTCGTAGCCCTGCTCGTCCATAAAAACGACGCGGCGCACCAACGCCGCGTCATCAAAGCATCCCGTCTTAAGTTGGATATCCATGGCTGCCCTTTCATTCAATGAGAACGTTAGGGACAGATTTTAGCGAAAATGAGCTCCGCGCACGCTAAACTTCGCGCGAGCCTTCGCCAGGCAGTCGTAATGACCCACGTTATGGGCATCGCTCGCGATGAAGCTGTACAGGTTCTGATCGAACAGGCGCTGTGCCGGCTTTTTCTCGCGACCAAAGCGACCGCCGGCAATAAAGTCCGCCGAAGCCTGCAGCTTGCAGCCCATATCGACCAGGCGTTCCGCCACGCTTACATCCTTTTGAACCGCACGATAGCGCTCAGGATGAGCGATGATCACCTGGTAGCCACGGCACTGCAAATCGTAAATCGTGTTCTCGTATTCTCTAAACGCATACGCATCGGCATGCGTCGAAAGCTCGAGCAGGAACTCGTTGGTCCCATCGAAATGCAAGTGCTCCGCGGCATCGATACCAAGTTCAACGAGCTTTCGATGGTTGACCTCGAAGCCCATCTGGAGCGGAAAACCGTCAGCGTTATCGCGCAGCAGCTCAAAGGCATCCCACATCTTGTCGTAATCAAAATAGGGATCACGGCAGTGAGGAGTGCAAACGATTCTGGTTACACCGGCCCGCTTGGCAGCCTCGAGCATCGCCAAGCTCTCATCGAGATCGGCGGCGCCGTCGTCTACCCCCGGCAAGATATGGCAATGAATGTCACGCATAGGTCGGCCCTAATCAACTAAACGTTTGCTCGGTTGGTGAAGATGCCCTTTTTGGAAGTGCCCTGACCGTCGGAGCCCTTCTTAACCTTCTTACCGTCCTTGGTGTAGTAAGAATAGTAGTACTCGCTGGTCTCGGTCTCACAGTAATTCATGACGGTACCGATGAGCTTGACCTTCTCGGACTTCTTAAGCTGGGCGATAGCATTGAGCGCCTCTTCGCGCTTGGTAAAGTCCTCGCGCACCACGAACAGCGTGCCGTCGGTCAGGCTGGCAATCTCGGCAGCATCGATGAAGGTGCCGACCGGAGGAGCATCGAAGATGACATACTGGAACTTAGCAGACAGTGCCTTGACCAACTTGGAAAAGCGATGGGAGACGATGATGTCGGCAGGATTGGGAATGTGCGGCTCGGCATCGAGGAAGTAGAAGTTCTTCTGACCCGTCTCGACAATTGCCTGGTCAATGGAGATCTGCTCGGAAAGGACCGCATAGAGTCCACCGCGCGAACGAACGCCGAGCATATCGGAAAGGGACCTGCGGCGCATATCGGCCTCGACCAGGAGCACGGACTTGCCGCTCGTGGCGATTGCCTGAGCAAGGTTAATGGAAACCGTAGACTTGCCCTCGTTGGGAATCGAGGAGGTAACGGTGATGGTACGAATGGGGTCGTCCACGCTCGCAAAGCGGATGTTGGCCAGAAGGGTCTTGGCGGCATTCTGTACAACGAGCTTGTCGGTGTTCTTTGCCTTAGCCATGCCTATTTACCACCTTTCATAGCCGGAATTCGGCCAACAACGGGAATACCCAGGAGCTCTTCTGCCTCTTCGGCACCGCGAATGCGGGTATTGAGCATGTCTGCCAAAACGACATAGGCAACTGCGATAAAGATACCGGCGAGGAACGCGACGGCAATATACAGCGTACGCTTGGGGCCACTGGGGGCTTCGGGGGTCTTAGCCTCGTCGATAACGTTGATGCTCTGGGCAGCGCCGACGTTCTGAGCGACCGTACTCACCGAGCTGGCCATGGCCTTTGCGACCTCAGCCGTCTCCTTGGCATCGGTGCCGGTAACCGAAAGCGTAATGACACGCGTGGTGGTCTCGGAGGAAACAGACACCTTGTAGTCATCCAAATCGGTGAGGCCCAGTTCTTTGGCGGCGCCGCTCTTGACGCTATCGCTATCAAGCAGCGTGGCGATATCGTTGGAAAGCATCTGGCTCGCCGAGAGATCGTTGTAGCTCATCTGACCGCTATCGTCGGTCTTGGCGAGAATGTACATGCTCGTCGTCGCGGTATAGGTGTTGTCCATCGCAGCGAAGGACACGATACCCATGGCGATCGCGCAGACCACCGGAAGGGTGATGACCAGCTTGAGGTGCTTCTTCAGCAGCTGGAACAGTTCGAGAAGGGTCATGCAGCTTGCCTTTCATTTCCCCAGTTCGGATTGACAAAACTGTCCGTATGTTATCGCATCTTTTTACCGAGACCAAACTCTATACATAAGAAACAGGCTCTCCTGTAAAAATGACGGAAGCGATCGTAAAATTGCACAACAACGCCGCACCCGAAAGTCCGATGCGGCGTCTACATCATTATCTATGTTGTATCGCTATGCGAATGGCTCCTCCTGCTGTATGGGAAACGCCACCGTAATGGTGGTTCCCACGCCCAACTCGCTCGATAGATCGAGCGTGGCATGATGATACAGGGCCGCATGCTTGACAATGGCAAGCCCCAGGCCGGTTCCGCCGCGTGCCTTGGACCTACTCTTGTCCACGCGATAGAACCGCTCAAATACCTTGCCCTGTTCTTCAGGCGCGATACCGATTCCCGTATCGGCGACCGCGAGGAACGGATGGCCTTCGTCGTTGGTGCCGCACTGCAGCGTAACCGTACCGCCGGGTCGATTGTAGCGGATGGCGTTGCTTGCCAGATTGTAGATGAGCTCGTCAATCAAGCGCGACACGCCTTCGATGACCACAGGCTTGGTCTCATGACTTATCGTCACATTCGCCTGACGGGCAACCTGTTCAAGACGCTGCTCAACCGTGTAGATGGCACGCGAGAGCTCAATAGGCTCCGTGGACCCAATGGGCACCGCCTCGCCCTCAGTTGCACGCTCGGCCTCGTCCAAGTTAGACAGCGTAAGGATATCGTTGACAAGCGCTGCCAAGCGGCCCGCCTCACGATAGATGCGACCGCCAAAGTTGCGCAGGTCATCCTCGCCCTCAACCATGCCGTTTGCGATGAGCTCGGCATAGCCCGAAATCGCCGTAAGTGGCGTCTTGAGCTCATGGGTGATATTCGCCGTGAACTCGCGGCGCATACGGTCGTTGTCCGCTAGCACCGCCATTTGGCGCTTGAGTTCCTGGCGCTGCGACTCGATACGCTCAAGCATGGGGACCATCTCGGCATAGGCGTGCTCATAGCTACGGCGCGGGTGGTCCAAATCCACCTCTTGTAACGGCGCGATGATGGCACGGGACTCGCGGCGCGCCATGAAAAACGAGAGTACCGCACCCGCTGCTGCGATAAGCAGCATCGGCGCCACCATCGACAGCAAAATCGCCGCAACGCCAGGCTGGGCCTGCGCCAAGCGGACAACCTGGCCGTTATCAAGGGCGACGGCGCGATACAGCATAATCTCGTCGAGCGTAGAGCTTGCACGCTCCGCGGAACCCGAACCATTCTCAAAGGCCTCGATGACCTCGGGGCGATCGCCGTGGTTGGGCAGTGTGGAAGGCGACGCCTCGTTGTCGTAGGCAACCGATCCATCCTTGTTAATCAGCGTGATGCGCAAGTCCTCGCGATCGAGGCTACGCAAGAACGGGATGGGCTCCTGCTGCTCGTCGAGGGCGGCAGCAATGAGCTCGGTTTCCTGCGCCAGATTGGCACTCGTGGCATCCGCCAAGGTGTTTTGCACAAAGAACGCACCCAGCACCGTAAACGCCACGATAACCGCCATGGCGCAGACAAAGATCGTCACAAAAACGCGGTGCGACAGCGTATGTTTTCCCTGGGGGGCGAAGACCACGGGTTACTCCTCCGATGCGGTGGCCGCGGTGTCGTCGCCTTCGGCACCATCACCGGCAGAAGGCTCGGCCAGGCGATAGCCCACGCCGCGCACGGTCTCGATGGCGCTGGCATGCTCGCCCAGTTTTTGGCGAAGCGTCTGCACGTGCACGTCAACGGTGCGCGAACCGCCGTCGAAGTCCCAGCCCCACACGCTCTGCAGCAACGACTCGCGGGTAAAGACAACGCCGGGCTTGCGCATGAGGTACTCGAGCAGGTCGAACTCGCGCAGGGTGAGCTTAAGCGGCTCGCCGGCAACGGTCACCTCGCGATGGCTGGGCGAAAGCACGATGTCGCCCACGCTGAGCACATCGCTCGCCTGCTTGACCATGCCGCCGCGACGCAGCAGCGCACGGCAACGGCTGGCAAGCTCCATGAGCGAAAACGGCTTGGTCAGGTAATCGTCGGCACCGCCATCGAGCGCCATCACCTTGTCGAGCTCGGTGTCCTTGGCGGTAAGCATCATGATGGGCACCGTCGCCGTCAGGCGATCGGCACGCAGGCGACGCATAATCGCTAGGCCATCGGTGTCGGGCAGCATGATATCGAGCAGCACAGCATCGGGCACCCGTCGCGCCACGGCAGCCTTAAACTCGCCATCGCACGAAAAGCCCTCGGCCTCGATTCCCTGCTTGCGCAGCGCGTAGACCGTCAAATCCCTGATGTTGTCATCGTCCTCGACGTAATAGATCATGTTGAACCCCTTTGCGGCCGATATGACCGCATCTTAACCCTAAAAGCACCTGTAAAAGACAGCGTCAGCCAAAACGCCCCGTCAAATAATCTGCCGTGCGCGGATCGGACGGATTTTTGAAGAGTTGCGCGGTAGGCGCGTGCTCCACCAGCTCACCCAGCAAAAAGAACGCAACCGAATCGGAAATACGCGCGGCCTGCTGCATGTTGTGCGTCACGACCACCAACGTGCAGGTTTCCTTGAGCTCGCAGGCAAGCTGCTCCACCACGAGCGTCGACACGGGGTCGAGCGCCGAGGTCGGCTCGTCCATCAGCAGAATGCCGGGCTGCACGGCAAGTGCGCGGGCAATGCACAGGCGCTGCTGCTGTCCACCCGAAAGACCCAGGCCCGACTCCTTGAGCTTGTCCTTGACCTCATCCCATAGCGCAGCGCGACGAAGGGAGTCCTCGACCAGCCCATCGAGCACGGCGCGATCGCGCACACCCATACCGCGCGGACCGTAGGCGACGTTATCGTAGATGTTCATGGGAAACGGGTTGGGGCGCTGGAACACCATGCCCACGCGCTGGCGCAAACGGCAGATGTCGTAATCGCCCAGGATATCTTGACCATCGAGCGTAATCTTGCCCTCGATGCGGCAATCCTTGATGCCGTCGTTCATGCGGTTAAAGCAGCGCAGCAACGTGGACTTTCCGCAGCCCGAAGGCCCGATGAACGAGGTGATCTGCTTGTCGCGGATCTTGATATTCACGTCCTTGAGCGCATGGTGGTCGCCATAGAACAGGTCGAGGCCCTCGACATCGATGCGTGTCGGCGAGGCGGCAAGATCCTCTGCCGTGGGGCGAGTCGCATCCCCAACCTCGCGCTCATGCGCGGCCTCGGCCTGCGCTTCCATGAGTTCTTCAAGCTCCGTGGGCTCCACAGCCGCAGCAGCCGTCATACCGCATACCTCCATATCGATATCAATTCAGCAGTATCGATAGTAGGAATCGCGGCTCATACGCACGTGAGCACATTGTCAAGTGTTTGTAAGGGCACGCTGGCTATGCGGCGGGTAGCTCGATGGTGAATATCGTGTGTTCGGGCGTCGATTCACATGCAACGGTACCGCCGTGTGCCGCGATGATCTCCTTGGCAATAGCAAGGCCCAGACCGGCGCCACCGCGATTGGTTGCACGCGCCGCATCCAGGCGATAGAACTTCTCAAAGATCACCTTGAGCTTTGCCGCAGGGATAGGATCGCCCTGGTTTATAAATCGTACGCGCACGCCGCCATCGTCTTGGCGCCTGGCCTCAATCGTGATCATCGAGCCTTCATAGCTATAGGCAACGGCGTTTTTCATGATGTTGTTGAATACGCGAGCCATCTTGTCGCCGTCCACGAGCACCGTCAGATCCTCGCAGATATCAACCTGGGCTTCTTTATGCTGTTCGTTGAGAATGGGATAGAACTCGTCGGCCACCTGTGCCAGTAAGAGCCCCAAATCGACGTAGCTGCGGGTGAGCACGATATCGTGGAAATCAAAGCGCGTGATGTCGAAGAACTCCTCGATGAGCGCATCGAGCCGGTGGGCCTTGTCGAGTGCCACGCCCGTAAAACGTGCGCGCTGCTCAAGCGGCAAATCGGGGGCCTCCTGCAAGAGCGAAAGGTAGCCCACCACGCTGGCGAGCGGCGTGCGCAGGTCGTGCGCCAGGTACGTCACCAGGTCATCTTTGCGGTGGGATTCGTCACGCAGGGCTTGTTGAACCCTACGCTCGCAATCGCGCACCCGGTTGAGCGCGCCCTCGACCTCGAGGAAGTCGCCGTCAATGTTGTCCCATGTGTCGGGGTTATCGATCAGACGGTCCTGAATGCGGGCGGCGATCACGCGGTCGGCATGCTGCTCGCCCTGCTCATAACCCTGGTAGTACAGGGCACGCCCGCAAAAGAACAGGACGCACACGGCAAGTGCCAGCACAAAGCCAAGCATGTTGAACACAAAGCCGGCATCAAAGAACACGGGCTCGCGAATACCGCCAAGCGCCAGGGCCCCGATCGCCAGCGTAAGGGTCCACGCGGCACCGCCGATTACCACGCAGCGGCGAACGATTTCGAATCGATCGATCAGCAAAAAGCCAATGAGCAGCACCGCCAGGATGCCAACGATATTGTCGATGCCGATGAGCAGCAGACTCAGCATAAAGAGCAGTACCGTCGCCAACGCACGGTTGTCAACGACCGCCCTTACGTATTCAAAGAGTCGATCGGGCACCTCGAATACCCGCCTATCGTCTTTTGTCATATCCACTTCCCCACCATCAAAGGCGCTATTCGATTATGTAGCCGACACCCCAGACGTTTTTGATAAAGCGCGGCTTTTGAGCGTCGTCGCCGATCTTTTCGCGCAGGTGGCGAATGTGCACCATCACCGTATTTTTGGAGCCGGGCATAAAATCCTCGTTCCACACCGCGCGGAACAGGTCCTCCACGGCCACCACGCTGCCGCGATGCTCGACCAGATACAGCAAGATGGAATACTCGATGGGCGTGAGGCGAACCGGTGAACCGTCCACTGTCACGGAACGAGCATCGCGGTTGATCTCAAGGCCGTCGAGCTGGATGGTCGGCGACTCGGCCGCCTGCGCGCGGCTACCGTAGCTGGTGTAGCGACGAAGCTGAGCGTGCACGCGTGCGATGAGCTCAAGCGGACGGAACGGCTTGACCACATAATCGTCCGCGCCAAGCGAGAGCCCCTCGATCTTATCCTGCTGGGCATCGCGTGCCGTCAACATAATAACGGGGTAGGTATGGCTAGCGCGGATGGTGCGCAGCAGCTCAAAGCCGTCGATATCAGGCAGCATGACATCCAGCAGCGCCAGATCAAACTCCTGCTCCAGAATCGCCTTGGCAGCATCGGCCCCGCTATAGGCGACCTGTACGTCAAAGCCTTCTTTTGTAAGGTAGATACCAACCAAGTCGGCGATGGCCTTTTCGTCATCAACTACCAAAATGCGCTCGTTCATGCGTGCTCCTCTCGCGCTCCATTATGCCCGAGGGGGCGCATGCCACACACAACAAGCGTGGGTGATTAAGTCGGCCTTAAGCACCCTTGTGCCCGTTCGGGCGCGGATGTGGGCCACGCACGCACGCGATGATCGCCGACACCGGCAAACGATATACTCTAGTTCCAGAAGAGACCATCCCGTCGAAAGCGAAATCTGTGAAGTCCCTCATCTCTTTTGCAAAGCGCTCAGCCCAGCTTGCCGCCGGCTTTGTCTGCGCTATCGCCCTTGCCGCTGGCGTGCCCACCGTCGCCGGCGCCCAAGTGCTCACGACCGACAATGTTTGCGGCAAAACCGCCGATGCGCGCGGCATCACGGCCGAAAACCTGCCCGATATCGATGCGACCAATGCCCTCGTCATGGGCAAAGACGGCACCGTCTACTATGGGCGCGGCGCCGATGAGCAGGTCAAAATCGCCTCGATCACCAAGGTCATGACCGCAATCCTAACCGTCGAGAATTGCAAGATGGACGAGAAGGTCACGGTGAGCAACACCGCGGCCACCGTGGGCAATTCGACCGCCGGCTTGCTCGAAGGCGACGAGCTTACCGTGGAGCAGGCACTGCGCGGCCTGATGATTCCCTCGGGCAACGACGCCGCCATCGTGCTCGCCGAATATGTGGGCAAGAAGATCGAGCCTAAGACCAAAGACGCCGAGGCCACCTTTGTGAAGGCCATGAACGAGCGCGCTAAGAAGCTCGGCTGCACCGGTACGCTTTTTGAAAACCCGCATGGTCTGGACTTTGATGAGTGGGCTGGCGATATGCACTCAACCGCACACGACGTAGCGCTGATGATGCAGGAGGCCATGAAAAACGACACGATCCGCGAGGTCGTAGCGAGCGAGGATTCCTGGATCGAGGTCACGGGCGCCGACGGCGCCGACCATTCGCATTCCATGGACACGCATAACTATTGGCTCTGTTAGACCAGAATTGACAAGAT